>CBHWEI010000158.1:0-9486 GCA_966112835.1 uncultured Acidimicrobiaceae bacterium | reverse complement strand
GCGTTCCTGGCGGCGTTCGCCGGCAAGTACCCGTTCGCCCACCTCGACATCGCCGGCACCGCCTGGGTCGACGCACCCACCAAGCCGTACCTGCCCAAGGGCGGCACCGGTGCAGGCGTCCGCCTGGTCACCGAATTCCTCCGCAACTTCAACTGATCACCGGGAGCAACACATGTCCACCGATGCCGCAGCGTTGACACCCACGAAGAAGTCGTTCTCGGAGAAGATGCTCGACGGCATCGAGAAGGCGGGCAACAAGGTCCCGCACCCGGTGATCATGTTCCTGTACCTCATCCTGGGCGTCATCGTCCTGTCGATGGTGTTGTCGTGGTTCAACATCTCGGTCACCGAGGACGTGGCCGTGCCCATCCCGAAGGCGCAGCTCGAGCTCATCCGCGACCAGCTCGGCGGCTCGATCGTTCCCTACGACATCGACTCGGGTCAGATCATCGACCTGCCCGACTACACCATCCAGGAGCAGACCTTCGAGATCCGCAGCCTGGCGAGCGTCGACGGCCTGCGCTACATCTTCTCGGGCTTCGTCAACAACTTCGCCGGCTTCTCGGTGGTCGCCGTCACGTTCGTGGCGATGATGGGCGTCGGCGTCGCCGAGCACGCCGGCCTCATGGCGGCGCTCATCCGCAAGCTGGTGAAGGTGGCACCGCGGCGCATCATCGCGTTCGCCATCATCTTCGTCGGTGTGCTCTCCAGCGTCGCCAGCGATGCCGGCTACCTCATTCTCATCCCGCTCGCCGCCGTGGCGTTCCTGACCCTCGGCCGACATCCGCTCGCCGGTCTGGCCGCCGGCTTCGCCGGTGTGGGCGCCATCTTCGGTGTGAACCTGCTCATCACTCCGGTCGACAGCATGCTCACCGAGATCACCAACGAGGCCATCGGGTCCGGCGGCAAGCCGTTGGAGGTGACGGCGAACTTCTACTTCGGCATCGCCTCGTCCATCATCCTGGCGATCGTCGCGGTCATCGTCACGCAGCGCATCGTCGAGCCGCGGCTGGGCAAGTACGACCCGTCCATCGGCGACCCGGTGTACGCGCTCGTCGGCGCCGAGACCGACACCGACGGCTCCGCCGAGGCCGAGGCGGAAGCCGCCGAGGCGCGTGGCCTGAAGTACTCGATGTACGGCCTGCTGGGCATGGTGGTCATCGTGCTGCTGCTCACGCTGCCCAGCGGGGCGCCGCTGCGCGACCCGGCCACGGGCGACCTCATCGGGAACACCCCCTTCATGGCGAGCCTGATCTTCATCATCACGCTGATCTTCCTGGTGTGCGGCATCTGCTACGGCATCGGCGCCAAGACCATCGCCAGCAGCAACGATGTCATCACCGGTGTCACCAAGACGTTCTCAGGCCTGTCCGGCCTGGTGTTCATGCTGCTGATCATCAGCCAGTTCATCGCTCTGTTCAACTACACGAACATGCCGCGAGTGGCCGCGGTCGAGATGGCCCACCTGCTCGAGCGGTCGGGCTTCGGGGCGCTGCCGCTGCTGATCGGCTTCATCCTGGTCATCCTGCTGCTCGACATCATCATCCCCGGCGTGGTGCCGAAGTGGGCCATCTTCGCCCCGGTGTTCGTGCCCATCTTCACCCGCCTCGGCGTGGCCCCGCAGACGGTGCTCGCCGCGTACCGCGTGGGCGATTCGCCGATGAACGTCATCACGCCGCTGATGGTGTACCTGCCGTTCATCACCGTGGTCGCGCAGCGCTACGACAAGAAGGCGGGCATCGGCACCGTCGTGGCCCTGATGATCCCATACGTGATCGCCCTGTCGATCGCCTGGATCCTGCTGTTCACCGCGTGGTGGGTCCTGGGCATCCCCCTCGGCCCCAGCTCGCCCATCAGCCTCTGACGCCGTCAGGTCCCCGGCGGGCGGTGAGGTCGGCCCAGAGCAGGTACGACGCCACGGCCAGCCAGGGGATGGTGACCGCGTAGACCAGGCCGGCGATGACGTTGGCCACCCAGAACACCTTGCCGGTGATCAACAGGGCGAGTACGCCCAGCAGCGGTGCCAGCAGCACGGTGCTGGTGAGCACCACGAACGTGATGCAGAACACCCGCACCCGCTGACCCTTGCCCAGCTCGCGCGCCCGGCGCAGCGCGGCACGTGGCCGCAGGCCCTCGGCCACGGCGGCCGCGGGTGCGGCGGCGAACATGGGCACCAGCCACAGGCCGAGCACGCCGGTGAATGCGAACGCGGCGAACAGCGTGGCCATGGGGACCAGCCCGCCGCTGCGCAGCGGCGGGCGCTCGGTCGGCGTGCTCTGCGGGTCGAGGCGGTGGGTGATGTGCACGCCCACCACGAGCGCCAAAAGGATGAACACGAGCGTCTCGACGACACCCGCACTGAGTGCGATGAGCAGCCCGATGGGGCCGTTGCGCTGCCCGTCGCCCAGGAAGTCGCCCAGCACGGTGTGCTCGATGATCAGCGGCTGCAGTACGGCTGCCACCACGCCGCCGGCGAGCGCGATGGCGCTGACGGGCAGGAGCCGTCGCCAATTGCGGCGGACGACGGCTGCGGCGGCGCTGGCGATCTGACCGCCACGGCGACGCGCCCGCATGGGTTCGGGGTCCGACGGCCGCCACCGCGTGCGTCGGGCCAGCAGCACGACGACGGCGATCGCGGCCACGAAGAGGCCGATGAGCAACGGCACGTTCTCCATCAGCGAGTTCAACACGGCGGACACCGACTCGGTGGCGGAGCAGAAGAACGTGGTGACGCCGGCGAAGTCGATCTGCGGCACCGACACGGCGCCGTCGCGACCCTCGGCGATGTACTGCACCGGGTTGCGCCACTGCCGCGTGTACTGCGGGCCGACCTCGCTGTCGTTGATGGTGGGGGCTCGTTCGCCCCAGCGGCCGCGGAAGCCCATCCAGCCGAAGCCGTTCTCGGCGGTGCCCTGTGCGGGCAGCACCTCCACGCGCGGGTCCATCTCGGTGGACGGCGCGACCGTGCTGTCGCACCCGAAGCCGGCGTCGCCGCTCATGCCGAACCACAGCTTCTGCGAGTAGAAGATGGCGTGCGACCCGGCCGCCGGGTAGATGACCGGGCGGTTGCCCCGCTTCTCGACGGCGGCCCACGGCTGGCGCTGGTTGCCGTAGTGCTGGCTGAGCGACATCGTGCTCGGCCCTTCGGCCAGCGCCTCCTCGGGCGTGGTGGCGTCGAAGACGACCAGCGCGCTCTCCCAGTCGCTCTCGTGCACGTTGTTCCACTGGTTGTAGACGAAGTACTCCCAGTACTGCACGATGAGCAGGTCCGGGTCGTCGCTGTCGCGCACCACGCGGGCGTACTGCACGGGCGGCTCGCCGGTGCGCCAGCCGAAGCGGCGCTCGTAGTCGCAGCCGGGACGCAGGGTGTTGCCGGGCAGGTCGAAGTTCGAGCCCTCCGGCGCGTTCAGCAGGTCGATCGCGCCGGGCGCCTGCACCAGCGTGGTGCCCGCACTGTCGAGCAGCACCACGTCGGGCTGGTCGAGGATGACGCTCACGTCGGCGGGGTAGTAGGGCTCGCCGGGGCCGCACGCTGTGGGCTGGGTCTGGATGGCGACGATGGGGGCGAACGTCTCGGCCAGCTGCCGCGCCGCGTCGCCTTCGACGACGGTGACCGTGGTGGACGTGTCGAGGACCACCTCCTCGGCGTGTGCGACCGGAGCCGCCGGTGCACTCAGCGGCAGCAGGGTGCCGGTGGCGACGACGGCGGCGATGACGGCCGCGACGCCGCGGCGGGGGAACAGGTGCATGTCGATTGGCGGCACGCTAACCGGTCAGTGCAGCCGAACACCCTGGCGGTCGAGCTCCTTCTGCACAGCGACCATGTCGACCTCGTCGAGCTCGCACCCGTCGTGCAGTGAACGCGCCGCGGCCACGCCGGCGCCCTGGCCGAGCACCGCGCATGCGGCCATGTTGCGTGTGGCCGCATGGGCCACCCGGTCGCCGCCGGTGGAGCGGCCGGCCACCAACAGGTTGCGCACCCGCTTCGGCAACAGGTTGCGGTACGGCAGCTGCAGGTAGCGGCCCGTGGTGGGCAGCACCAGGATGCCGTAGCCGTCGATGAACTCGGGGTAGATGCCGATGGAGTCGGCGAACCGGCCCTGCTCGCGCACGTCGTCCTCGGTCAGGTCGTAGACCGCGTCGATCTTGCGCGTGTCGCGCACGCCCAGCGTCATGCCGAAGTTGCGCAGGCGGGCGTTCTCGCACCCAGGCGTGAAGGCCCGCAGCGCGGCCAGCGCGTGCATGGCCTGACGGCGGCCCTCGATCTCGCCGATGGTGAGGTCGTCGGGGTCGGTGCCGTCGATGCCGGCCAGGTGCACCAGGTTCATGTACGTCAGCTCGCCCGAGTCGTGCACCGCGCCCCACGTGCCGGCGATGGTGGTGAGGTCGGCAGGGATGAGCCCGGCCTCGAGCGCCGCCTTGAACGGCTTGTGCAGGAAGGGCGAGTAGAGGTCGTCCTCCTTGCCACTGGTCTCGATGTCCCACTCGCCGTTGCCGCCCCAGTCCTTGTAGGTCTGCGGGTCGGCGGCCACGGCCTCGACGAAGCGCCGCTTGTCGACGCCGGCGATGTGGAACATGACCGACGCGGCCATCAGTCGCTCGCGTGGCGCGAGGTGAGTTGGTGCGCCGGCTCGGAACGCGATGTCGGCGTCGCCCGTGGCGTCGATGACGCGGCGACCCAGGATGGCCTCGCGCCCGGCCTTGGACTCGGTGATGACCCCCGTGACGCGATCGCCATCCATGACCGGAGCGGCGAAGGTGCGGTGCAGCATGGGGTGCACGCCGGCCTCCTGCACCAGGGTGTCGGCCACCACCTTGAAGCCCTCGGCGTCGATCTCGTACGACAACGACTGGCTCTCGGGCACCGCGGCACCCATTGCGTAGGCACGGTCCTCGAACTCGCGGCCGATGCCGTTCGCCTCGACGGTCTCCTCGTGGCGGTACCAGGCCATGCCCTCCACGCCGACGGTGGTGATGTTGCCGCCGAAGCACCCGTAGCGCTCGACCAGCGTCACCTCCACGCCAGCCCGTGCTGCGGCGAGCGCTGCGGCCAGCCCGGCCGGCCCGGAGCCCACCACGAGTACGTCGGTGTGGTGCACCACGTCGATGTCGCGCGCCGGTTCGCGCACAGTGCCCAACTGCTGCCCGGTGGCCCGCCGGAGCTCCATGGGTCAGTCGCCGGCGATGGCAGCGGCGATGGACGGCGTGTCGGCCAGCAACCGCTGCGTGTACGCCTCGGTCGGTGCGGTGAGCACGCGCTCGGTGGGCCCGGCCTCGACCACCTTGCCGTCGGCGAGCACCACCACCTTCTGGGCGATGGAGCGCACCAGCGGCAGGTTGTGGGTGACGAACAGCATCGACAGGCCCAGGTCGCGCTGCAGTCCGACGAGCAGTTCGACGACTGCCGCCTGCACCAGCACGTCGAGCGCCGAGGTGACCTCGTCGCACACCAGCACGCTGGGCTTGCTGACCAGCGCGCGGGCGATGGCCACGCGCTGGCGCTCGCCGCCGCTGAGCTGGTCGGGATAGCGGTTCGCGTAGGCCGACGTGAGCGACACGCGCTCGAGCATCTCGGCCGCGGACTTCGCCGCCTCTCGTTCGGAGGCGCCACCCACGCGCAGCGGGCGGCCGATGGATTCGCCGACGGTGCGCCGCGGGTGCAGCGAGCTGTACGGGTTCTGGAACACGTACTGGATGGACAGGCGCTGCTTGGTGGGACGGTCGCGCGACGACTTCGCCATGGCGACGCCGTTCAGCAGGATCTCGCCGATCCACTCGCGATGCAGGCCACCCACCGAGCGGGAGATGGTGGTCTTGCCCGAACCCGATTCGCCCACCAGGGCGACGCACTCGCCGCGGGCCACGTCGAAGCTGACGTCGTGCACCACCTGTAGGCCGGTGTAGGCGGCGCTGACGCCGCGCACGGCGAGGGCGATGTCGCTGACGGCCGTGGGGTTGAGCACCACCTTGGGTGCGTCGCGGTGCAGGTCGGGCGCCTGGCCGGCGTGGTGGCAACGCACCGAGTGCTGCAGGCGCAGCGACACCTCCTGCGGGAACGTGGTGTGGCACACGTCGGTGGCCAGCGCGCAGCGCAACGCGAACGCGCAGCCCTCGGGCCGCTTGCCCGGCGCCGGTGCCCGGCCGCGCAGGCCCACCACGGCACGGTCGCCGCTGATGTCGGGCGCGGCGGCGGTGAGGTGACGGGTGTAGGGGTGCTGCGGGTCGTCGAAGATCTGCCGGGTGGGGCCCTGTTCGACGATGCGACCGGCATACATGACGGCCACCCGGTCGGCCAGGTTGGCCACCACGGCGAGGTCGTGGGTGACGTACAGCGCGGCGACGCCGTGCTGGCGGCACAGGTCGCGGACCGTGGCGAGCACGTGCGACTGGGTGCTCACGTCGAGGCCGGTGGTGGGCTCGTCGAGCACGATGACAGCCGGCCGGCAGGCGAACGCCATGGCCAGGCCGACGCGCTGCTGCTGACCGCCCGACAGTTGGTGCGGGTAGCGGCGCAGGAACTCGGGGACGCCCGGCAGGGCGACCTCGGCCATGACCTCTTCCACGCGCGCCTGGCGCTCCTTGGCATTGGCGCCGAAGCCGTGCTGTTCGAGCACCTCCAGGATCTGCGTACGGATGCGCAGCGCGGGGTTCAGCGAGGTGCTGGGGTCCTGCGGCACGTAGCTGACCAGGCTGCCGCGCATGCCGCGCAGCTCCTTGGGCGTGCGACCCAGCAGCGGCTGACCGTTGATCTCGATGGAGCCCGAGTGGATGACCACGCCCTTGCGTGCATGGCCGAGCACGGCCAGGCCGACGGTGGTCTTGCCCGAGCCGGACTCGCCGACCAGGCCGAGCACCTGCCCCTTGGGGATCTGCAGCGTCACCTCGTCGACGATGTCGTGGCCGGGGCCCTCCACGTCGATGCGCAGGTTCGTGATGGAGAGGGTGACGTCGCTCACTGGTCCCCCTTGGCGCGGTCGATGCCGGCCGACGAGCGGGACAGGCCGTCGGCCATGAGGCCGGTGCTGACCGTGAGCAGTGCGATGGCGATGGCGGGCAGCACCACGCCCCATGGCTGCACGCTGAGTGCGATGCGGTTCTCGTTGATCATGAGGCCCCAGTCGGCAGCGTTCACGCGAGTGGCGAAGCCGAGGAAGCCCAGCGCGGCGATGGAGCCGATGGAGTAGGTGAGCCGCAGGTTCGCCTCGACCAGCAGCGGACCGGAGATGTTCGGCAGCAGCTCGCGGGACAGGATGCGCCAGCGGCTCTCGCCCAGCGCCTCCGCGGCGCCCACGAAGTCGCGCTCCACCACGGGCACAGCAGCGCCACGTGTGATGCGGGCGATGCGCGGCATGGTGCCGACGCCGACGATGAGCACGATGAGCCACGGCTCGGGGCCCACGGTGGTGAGCGCGACGAGGGCGAGGAGCAGCGCAGGGAACGCCAGCAGGATGTCCATGATGCGCATCAGCAGCGTGTCGGTCTTGCCGCGGTTGTAGGCGGCGACCAGGCCGATGGTGACGCCCAGCAGCAGAGCGAAGCCGGTGGCCAGTGTGGCGAGCACGAGGATGGACCGACCGCCCCACAGCGTGCGCGACAGCACGTCCTGACCGAAGTAGTCGGTGCCGAACACGGTGCCCTCGACGTGGCGCGTGTTGGGCTGGCCGACGAACTCCTGCTCGCCGTAGGGCGCCAGGTACGGGCCGACGATGGCGACGAACACGAGCAGCACCAGCAGCACCAGGCCGAGTCGCGTGCGCCACATGCGCAGGGCCACGCGGAACACACCGGGCGGCTTGGCGGCGGTGTCGACGGGGCCGGGGGCCTCGACCGGCACGGGCAGCGATGCGTCGACGGTGCTCATGCCAACCTCGTGCGCAGTCGGGGGGTGACCAGGATGGTGCCGACGTCGGCCGCCAGGTTGGCCACCACGAAGATGAGGCTGATGAACATGGCCAGGAACTGCACGACCGGCACGTTGTGGTCGCGCACCGCATCGCGCATGGCGAGGCCGATGCCCGGGAAGTTGAAGAGCGCCTCCACCACCACCACACCTGCGGCCATGTAGGCGATGTTCAGGGCGATGACCTGGAACGTGGGGCCGATGGCGTTGGGCGTGGCGTGGCGCCACAGCACCGTGCGCTCCTCCAGGCCCTTCAGGCGGCCCATCTCGACGTACTCGCTCTCGAGCACCTCGATCATGGATGCGCGCACCACACGCGACACGTAGGGCGTGACGGCGAGCGTGAGCGTCATCAGTGGCAGGATCATGCCCTTCATGTCGCTCCACGGCGGCTCGCCTGGGCGGATGCGCACGGTGGCCGGCAGCACGTGCCACACGTTCGTGGCGAACAGCACCGTCAGCAGTGCACCGATGACGAACTCGGGCATGGCCGCCATGATGAGCGAGCCGATGGAGTTCGTCGTGTCGAAGAACTTGTCGCGTCGCAGCGCGGCGTACGAGCCGATGAGCAGCGACAGCGGGATGGAGATGATGGACCCCATGAACATGAGGAACAGCGAGTTCTTGATGCGGTCGCCCAGGAAGTCCATGATCGGCTGACCGTTCGAGTAGCTGACACCGGGGTTGCCGGTGAGCAACCCCTTCAGCCAACGGAAGTACTGCACGAAGAGTGGGTCGTTCAGGCCGTACTTCTCGTTGAAGGCCGCGATGGACTCGGGCGTCGCCTGGCGACCGAGCACGGCTCTCGCCGGGTCGCCCAGGATCTGCGTGAGGACGAAGATCCCGAGCGACACGACGAGCAGCGTGAGCACACCCAACGCCAGACGGCGCAGGACAAGCTTCAGGATTCCCATCAGTGCGAAGGGCTCACTGGTCGAGCCAGACCTTCTTCATGCCACGGCCGAAGTGGTCGAGGTTGAGCACGTTGGGACGAGCCGTCAGGCCCTTCACGTAGTTGGCGTGGGCATCGAGGAGGTTGTTGAAGCCCCAGATGATGTTGCCGCCGTTGTCGTACTCCTCCTGCTGCATCTCCTTGATGAGGGCGAAGCGCTTGGCCTCGTCGGTCTCGGCGATGGCGGCGAGGTACTTGTCGGCGAAGTCGCTGTCGGCGGGCGGCCAGTGGGTCTCGGGGTACACGGCGTCCTTCAGGCTGCCGGCGGCCACCTGGTTCAGGTACGGGCGGGTGCCCCAGAAGCTGGTCGCGAAGGTGCGCTTGGTGTACTCGGCGCCCCAGTAGGTGCCACCGTCGAGGACCTGCACGTTCACCGTCACGCCCGCGCCCTTGGCCATCTCGGCGAAGGCTGCGGACATCTCGGGCAGACCGGCGGTGTCGTCGGGTGCGAAGAGGTCGATGGTGAGGTTCTCCTGGCCGGCCTCCTTCAGCAGCGCCTTGGCCTTCTCGAGGTCCTGGGTGCGCTGCTCGAAGTCCTTCGGGTAGCTCGCGTCGAGCTTGCCGTACATGTCGTTGCCCACCGAGCCGAAGCCGCTGAGCACCTGCTGCACCATCTGCTCGCGGTCGGGGATGA
>CBHWEI010000157.1:0-9501 GCA_966112835.1 uncultured Acidimicrobiaceae bacterium | reverse complement strand
GCTCGTTCGCCGCCCGGACCGAACGGCTCTTGTTGCCGTAGTAGCCCTTGGCGCGTTCGAGCACCTGGCGACGACTCTTCTTTGCGTTCACGGCACGCTTGACTCGAGCCATGGTTCTCTCCTTCTCCTTCGTTCTTGTGGGGTTGACCGGGATCAGCGCTCGCCGAGGAGGCGCTTGATCTTCTTCGCGTCGCCGGGGTGCACGTCGACCATGCCGTCGAGACGGCGGGTACGGGTGGACGGCTTCTTCTCGAACAGGTGCTGACGGTTCTGCTGCAGACGGCGCAGCTTGCCGGTACCGGTCTTGGAGAACCGCTTGGCTGCGGTCTTGCTGGTCTTCATCTTGGGCATGGTGATGTTTCCTGTGGGGTGTGGCGGAGCGCTGCTCCACCGGGGGTGTTCAAACGGGTTCGCACCGGGCGATCCCGTTCGGATGTCGATCCGTCAGGCGGGATCGGCCTCGGCAGTGGGCTCGTCCGCAGCGGGGGCCGGTTCGGCCTCTGCGTGGGGTTCGTCGTGTGCCTTGGCCTCGGAGCTCTTCTTCGGCACGACCTTCTTCTCGGGAGCGATGACCATGGTCATGTTGCGCCCTTCGAGGCGAGCCTGGGTCTCGACCTTGCCGGCGCTGCCGACCTGCTCGAGGACCTGATCGAGAATCTTGGAGCCGAGTTCCGGGTGAGCCATCTCGCGACCACGGAACTGGAGCGTGACCTTGACCTTGTGGCCTTCGGACAGGAACTCCTGCATGTGGCGGACCTTGGTGTCGAAATCGCCCTTGCCGATCTTGGGACGGAACTTCACTTCCTTGATCGACACGTGGACGGTCTTCTTGCGCGACTCCTTGGCCTTCTGGCTCTCCTCGTAGCGGAACTTGCCGTAGTCCATGATCCGGCACACGGGCGGTGTGGCCATGGGCGCGACTTCGACGAGATCGAGGTCGACCTGGCGGGCCAACTGGAGTGCCTCGGGCAGGGGCTTGATGCCCAACTGGTTGCCGTCGGCGCCGATGAGGCGGACCTCACGGGCACGGATGCGCTCGTTGTACCGGTGTTCTGGTTGCTGCGGCGGTGCTATGGCTGCTCACTCCTGTGCAATGGGTGGTCCCCTCCTGTGGTGGCGATGCGAAGTCGCCGAACACGACGGAGACACACCGCTTCAGGCGGCATGCTACGCAATCCTCGATGACCCGGGCGCACCTTCGAGCCGCGAGCGGCAGGTGGCCGGGTGGGGTCGTCGCACGGCGACGTCCCACTTCGCCTCAGTTGTCAGCCCGCTAGCGTACCAGAGGTGACCAGCGATGACACTCCCTCCGAGGTCGACGACACCGTCGAGGCCGCCGATGCCGCCCTGCGCGATTCCCGTGCCCGCCTGGCGGAGGTGCCCGCCGAGGTGGTCGTCACCAACCACGTGGTCGGCCTGTACGAGCTGGCAGCCATCCACCTGAGCGCCACGCCGCCACGGTTGGCCGACGCCGCCCTGGCCATCGACGCCATGGGCTGCCTGGTGGAGGGGCTGGGCGAGCGCCTGGGTGCCGAGTACGTCACCATGAACGAGGCCCTCAGCAACATCCGCATCGCGTTCGTGCAGATCAAGAACGTCCAGGGCGGCTGAACCGCCCCATCGGCGCCCGGCGCACCCGGCCGTCGGTCACCGTCACACCCTCGGCGCGCAGCAGCTGCGCCTGTTCGCGCTCGTTGCCCGGCACCAGCCGGCCGACGCTGTTCACCACCCGCCACCAGGGAAGTTCCTCGGCGGTGATGGCCAGCAGGCGCCCGACCAAGCGGCTCTGCCGCGGATGGCCGGCGTCGGCGGCGATGTCGCCGTAGGTGACCACTTCGCCCTCGCGCAGCGAGCGGATGACGTCGAGGATCTCGCGGTCGCGCTGCTGCACGGTGGTGTCACCCCTTGGTGATGCCTGCGGCCTCGAACCGGCCGAGCTTGCCCAGCAGCGTGAACTGCACCGCCTGGCCCACCGCGATGTCGCGGGTGCCGTCGGCGATCTCGATGCAGTGGAAGGGGTAGCGGGCGCCGTCGGCGCCCTGGACCTCGCCGAGGCCGACGGACGCGTCGAACGCCACGACGGTGCCGGTCTGCACGGTGCCGATGGTGATCACGGGATGATCTTCGAGATGGGCAGCTCGAGGATGCCGGTGGCGCCGGCGTCCTTCAGCGCGGGGATGAGCGTGTTGATCTGCCGCTTGGCGACGACGGTCTCGACGGCGAAGCCGCCCTCCCCCGCCAGCGGGTTCACCGTGGGCGACTTCATGGACGGCAGCAGGCCGATGACCGCGTCGAGCTGATCGGCGCCGACGTTCATCTTGACCAGCACCTTGCCGCGGGCGTCGAGCGTGCCGTTCAGCAGGGTCATGAGCTGGCCCATGGCGTGGCGCTTCACCGGGTCGTCGTAGGCCGCCTTGTTGGCCACGACCTCGGTGTAGCTCTGCAGCATCTCGTCGATGATCCGCAGGCCGGCGGCGCGCAGTGCCCGGCCGGTCTCGGTGATGTCGACGATGCAGTCGGCGATGTCGGGGATCTTCGCCTCGCTGGCGCCGTAGCTGAGGCGGATGTCGGCCTGGATGCCCTTGGCCGCGAAGTAGCGCCGGGTGAGCTCGGGGTACTCGGTGCTCACCCGCACGCCGTGGGGCAGCTGGTCGACCGACGTGACCGACGAGTCGCCGGCCACCGCGACGACCACCTTGATGGGTAGCGCCGTGGCCTTGGAGTACTTCAGCTCACCCAGGCTGACCACGTCGCTCGCGGTCTCCTCCACCCAGTCGCGGCCGGTGATGCCCAGGTCGAACAGCCCTTCCGACACGTAGGTGGGGATCTCCTGCGGGCGCAGGATGCGCACCTCGGCGATGCGCGGATCGTCGATGGAGGCCTTGTAGTCGACCGACGAGGAGCGCACGACCGGCAGGTCGGCCGCTTCGAACAGTTCGAGCGTGGCCTTCTCGAGGGAACCCTTGGGCAGGACGAGCTTCAGCACCCGGGTGAGGCTAGCGGGGGCGCCCCGCGCCAGCCCCTTCGATTCGGGCTCAGTGCGCCGTCGGCGAATCGGCCAGCAGGCGCAACGCGTGGGGCAGCACGTCGAGGATGGCCGACAGTTGCTCGACGCAGCCCTTCGGGGAGCCGGGCGTGTTGCAGATGACCGACAGGCCGCGCACGCCGACGATGCCGCGGCTGAGCCGGCCGAGCGGGTTCACCAGGCGCATTGCCTCGGCCAGGCCGGGGGCCTCGCGCTCGATGACCGCTCGCGTGCCTTCGGGGGTCTGGTCGCGCTGGGCGAACCCGGTGCCGCCGGTGGACACCACCAGGCCGGCGAAGCCGTCGGTGAGCGACCGGAGCGCGGCGGCCACGTTGTCGGTGCCGTCGGCCACGACCTGCTGGTCGACGACGTCGAAGCCGTTGGCCTGGAGCAGCTCGACGAGCGCCGCACCGCTGGTGTCGACCCGGGTGCCGGCGATGACGCCGTCGCTGACGGTGAGCACCTTGGCCTGCAGGCGGGGCTGATCGGCGGACGATGCGTTCATGCCGTCCTACGGTAACGGAGCAGGATCATGCCGTCGGTGCCCGCGTCGTGGGGCAGCACCCGCCAGCCCGGCCCGAACGGCCGCCACGCGCCACGGGGCGCCCCGTCGACCGGCTGGAACCCGTCGGGCACGCGATGGGCCGTCGACTCGGCCGCCAGCAGCGTGCACACGCTGTACACGAGCATCCCGCCCGGTGCGACCAGCGGTGCCGTGGCGTCGATGATGCGCTGCTGCAGCACCGCGAGCTCGTCGACGTCGGTGGCCGAGATGCGCCAGCGTGCGTCGGGCCGGCGGCGCAGGGTGCCCAGGCCACTGCAAGGCGCGTCGAGCAGGACCGCCGAGAACGAGCCCGGCGCGAACGGCGGCACGGTGCCGTCGGCCACGATGGACAGGACGGCGTCGGCGTCGAGCCGGCGGGCGTTGTCGGCGATGAGCCCCACCCGCTGCGGCTGCAGATCGGCCGCCACCACCACTGCCCCGGTGGCGGCGATCGCGGTCGCCTTGCCACCCGGCGCCGCGCAGACGTCGAGCACCCGAGCCTCGGGACCGCCCGGCACGGCAGCGGCGACCCACTGCGAGCCGAGGTCCTGCACGTAGCCGTCGTCGCGTTCGGTGGCCGACGGGGCCTCGTTCATGGCGGCCAGCGTGGCGAGCGCATCGTCCGCGCCCAGCTCGGCCGTCAGCCGCTCGACGATCCAGTCGGGGTAGCTCAACCGCACCGCATCGCTCGGCCACACCATGGGCGTGGTCGACACGCGGCGCAGCACGGCGTTGACGAAGCCGCTGGCCCGCCTTGGCGCCAGTTCGACCGTCTCGCCCACGGCCGCGTGGGCCGACACGCCCATGAAGTGCAGCTGGTAGGCACCGAGGCGCAGCAACGTGCGGATCTCGGGATCGGGCTCGTTGCTGACGAAGCGGTCGACCAGGGCGTCGCACGCCCGGCGCATGCGCGTGGTGCCGTGCACCAGTTCGGTGACGAAGCGGCGGTCGCGTTCGTCGAGGGTGCTGCGCTCGAGCGCGGTCTGGGTGACCAGGTTGGCGTACGCGCCGTCCTGGTCGATGCGGCACAGGCAGTGGTAGGCCACGCCGCGGGCCGAGGCCGGGCGGCGAGGCGGCTGCTGCTTGGCTCGATCGCCGCGGGGTCCGCGCCGGTTGCCCTGGCCGCTCATTCGAACCGCTCGTCGGCCTGCGGCCGGGCCCCGCGGGCGAAGTCGGCGAACGGCATGGGGCCCTTGCCCTCGGGCTGCACGGCGACCAGGTGGAGGCCCGGCGTGGGCGGCAGCGCATCGGATGCCTGCTCGCCCAACTGCGCGGCGAGCACCTTCACCCGCTTGCCGCGGAACGTGGTCCATGCCCCGCCCAGGCGCACCAGGCGATGGATCTCGACCGCCGGGCGCGACCAGTCGATGCGCAACTCGTCGTTGTGGATCTTCGCCGCGTACACGGGCTCGCCCGCCTGCGGCACCGGCACGGGCAGTGGGGCGGCCAGCATGCGCACCAGTTGCTCGGTGCCCACCCGCACCAGTTCGGCGCGCAGGTCGGCGGCGGTGGTGTCGGGACCGATGGGGACCCGCACCGTGTCGTACACCGGCCCGGTGTCCAGGCCTTCCTCCAGCTGCATCAGGCACACACCGGTCTCGGCGTCGCCGGCCAGCAGCGCACGCTCGACCGGCGCGGCGCCGCGCCAGCGCGGCAACAGCGAGAAGTGCAGGTTCACCATCGGCATCTCGGCGAGCACGTGCGGCTTGATGAGCTGACCGAAGGCCACGACCACGCCCAGCTCGACACCCAGCCCGAGCACGTCGTCGACGTCGTGGCTGACGGGCAGGCCCAGTTCGAGCGCGGCAGCCTTCACCGGGCTGGGGCTCAGCTCGCCACCGCGACCGCGGCGCTTGTCGGCCCGGCTGACCACCAGGGCCACGTCGTGACCGGCGGCGACCAGAGCCTGCAGCGGCGGCACCGCCATGGCCGGCGTGCCGAAGTACGCGAGCCGCGTCACTTCAGGCGCAGACGACGGCGCTGACCGGGTTGCGGGCTCTCCTGCAGGCGGCGCCACTCGGCCATGGCTTCCTTGCGCTGGTCCGGCGTCATGCGGTCGAACATGAGCACGCCGTTGAGATGGTCGATCTCGTGCTGGAACATGCGGCCCATCAGTTCGTCGGCCTCGATCTCGACCTCGTCGCCGTCGACCGTGAAGCCGCGCACCAGCACCTGGTTCGGGCGCAGGATGTCGACGTAGACGTCGGGGATGCTGAGGCAGCCCTCGCTGTACACGTACTCGCCGTCGGACTCGACGATGGTGGGGTTGATGAGGGCCATCGGCTCGTCGTCGAGGTCCCACACCACGATCTGCTTCTGCACGCCGATCTGCGGGGCCGCGAGGGCCAGGCCACTGTCGGACTCGTAGAGCGTGTCGAACATGTCGTCGACCAGACGCGCGACCTTGCCGTCGATCTCGGTGACGGCGGCGGCCTTGGTCTTCAGGACCGGGTCGCCGAAGGTGCGGATCTGCTGGGCCATGCCTGCAAGGCTAGCGAGCGATGCCCGCGCCCGGTTCCCACTACTTCGACGAAGAGCCCACCACCGACTCGGCGCCGCGCGAGGTCACGCTGCTGCTGCCCGACGCCCAGTTCACCCTGCGGACCGACCGCGGCGTGTTCGGCTACGACCGGGTCGACTCGGGCACGAAGCTGCTGCTGTTGAAGGCTCCCCCGCCGGCGCCGTCGGGCGACCTTCTCGACATCGGCTGCGGCACCGGTGCGATCGCGTTGACGATGGCGCGCCGCGCCCCCGACGCCACGGTGTGGGCAGTCGACGTGAACGAGCGCGCCCGCGACCTGTGCCGCGGCAACGCCGAGCGCAACGGGCTGCCCAACGTGCGCGTGTGCGCACCGGACGACGTGCCCGATGGTGTGCGCTTCGCCACCATCTGGAGCAACCCGGCGATCCGCATCGGCAAGCCGGCGTTGCACGCGATGCTGCTGCACTGGTTCGTGCGCCTCGCCGACGACGGCAGCGCCGTGCTGGTGGTGCACAAGCACCTGGGCAGCGACTCGCTGCAGACCTGGCTGGGCACCCAGGGCTACCCCACCGCCCGTCTCGCCTCGTCGGCCGGCTACCGCATCCTGCAGAGCACTCGCACCACCTGACCTCAGGCGCGGGGTGGGTCGGTCGGGGCCGGGAACGCGACATGACGCCCTCGCGCTCACCCCGGCCCGCATCGGCAGGTCGGCGTGCGCGGCCCGGCCCACTCGCAGTGGACGCTGCTGTGCTCTGGAAGTGGGAGGTGGTTGGGCGCGTTCGGCGTCATTCCTGACGCGTTTCGCGCCCACAGGTGCGAAACACGTCAGATATGGGGGTGAATCGCGCCCGTGGGTGCGGTTCACGACATCCCACGGCGACACTCGGCCGCATCCGCTTCCAGCACATGCAAACTCGCTTGGGGTGGCGCCGAGTGCCCGCCTTATGCGCTCCTTGCACGCGCGCTGTCACGACGGGCGACCGAAAAACTCCCTGGGGAGTCTCGGCGATCCGAACTGGTTGCGCTGGTTCCCGGAAGCCGGGAACACATGCAACCAGAAGCCGAATTGGGAGGAATCGCAACCAGAAACCCGTGCAGGGACCAGCGAGTCAGGCGCGGGGTGGGTCGACGGCGACGCGCAGGCGGCTGCCCTTGGGGCGCGGCGTGGTGGCCAGGGCGTGGCCGAGGTCCCACCACTGGTCGGCGCGCACCATGGCGCCCTTCGCTGTGGTGGCGTGCTCCAGGCCGGTGGCGACGGCGAACTGTTCGGCCTCGGTGCCCTCCACGACGGCGAGCGCACGGTACGGCGGCAGGCCCAACAGCTGCCGCCGCTCGGCCTCGCCGGCCTCCAGGCGGTCGGGGTCGGCCAGCTGCACGGCGCGCAGCACCTCGTGGCCCGGCGTGAACGTCTGCACCAGCACGCGGCCACCACGTGCCCTCGCCCCCACCAGTCGCCCGGCGCGCACCAGTAACGCGAGCGCCTGCTCGGCGGCGCGGTAGCGCGGGGCGAGCAGCTCCTGGTCGAAGTCGAGGAAGGCCACCACGTCGACGTTGCGCACGCGGTGCAGCACGGCCTCGGTGCCGATGTACACATCGGCCGCCGGCAGGTCGTCCGAGTCGCCGGTCACCGCCACCACCGGTCGGTTCGCCGCCGCCTCGAGCTCTTCACGAAGACGGGTGACACCGGGCTTCACCAGCGCCATCGCGGTGGCTCCGCAGGCCTGGCACACCTGCGGGCGCTCCGTGCCACAGCGAGCGCACACGAACAGGCCGCGGTCGTCCATGGCCACGGCGGCATCGCACCGTTCGCAGCGCTGCAGGCTCCGGCATGTCCGGCAGGCCACCAGCCGGGCGCGTCCGGCGGTGTTCAGCACGCACACGACCCGGCGATCGGCCTGGCGCAACTGGGCGATGAGCGGGGACGACAGCAGCGAGCGCTTCCAGGGCTCCTCGTCGCTGCGGTCGACGATCTCGACGAACGGCCAGCCGTGCACGGCCTCGCTGGCCGAGGCGCGGACCACACTGGGGCCCGCCCAGTGCAGCGCGGTGACCGTGGGGCACGGCGACACCAGCACGCAGGCCGCGCCGGCCCGTTCGGCGCGCTCGACGGCCACGTCGCGCGCATGCCACGTGGGCGTACGTTCCTCCTGCAGCGCCTCGTCGTGCTCGTCGAGCACCACGATGGCCCGCAGCCCGGGGCACGGCGCCCACACCGCGGTTCGCGTGCCCACCACCACGTCGACGCCGGCGAACGCGGCCGACCACTCGTCGGGAAGGAGTGCGACCGTGAGACCGGCCTTGCGGAGACGGTTGGCGATGGCCCGTGTGGCCGCCGGGCTGGGGTGGACGACGATGGTGGGCCCGCGGGCCGCCACCTCGAGCACGATCGGCAGCGGGTCGGTGAGCGGCGTGGTCCGCCGGACGCCGGACGCACCGCTGCCGCTCGGTGCCGTGACCGTCCGGCGCATCGGCGGCAGCGCGTGGACCATGGTGGGCGGATCGGCGGCGACCAGCATCGGGCGCACACGGGGCGCACCCCAGCGGACCGCAGCCCAGTGCGCGAGGTCGACGACGTCGGCCGGCGGACCGACCGACGACACCTTGGCGATCGGCACCAGTCGGTCCTGGGGAACGGCCGGGTCGGGATCACCGAGCGCCACCACCCAGCCGCCCACACGACGGCCGTGCAGCGGCACGCGCACCTTCGTGCCCACCGCCACGCGGTCGCGCAGCGGCAGGGGCACGAGGTAGTCGAAGTGCTTGTCGAGCCCGGTGACGTCCGGGACGACCCGGGCCACGAGGACGGGCCCGTCGAGGGCGAGAACGGTGTCGCCCGGAACGGTCACACGCCGACGGCGCGCATGAAGTCGTCGAGGCGGCTGACCTGCTCCCAGGTGAAGTCGGCCTTGTCGCGGCCGAAGTGACCGTAGGCCGCCGTCTGCTGGTAGATCGGGCGCTTCAGGTCGAGATCGCGCACGATGGCCGCGGGACGGAGGTCGAACGTGGAGCGCACGGCCTCGACGATCTTGTCGTTGGCAACGGTCTCGGTGCCGAACGTCTCGACCAGGATGCTGACCGGGTGGGCCATGCCGATGGCGTACGCCACCTGGACCTCGCAGCGAGTGGCCGCACCGGACGCGACCACGTGCTTGGCGACCCAGCGCGCCGCGTAGGCGGCCGAACGGTCGACCTTGCTCGGGTCCTTGCCGCTGAAGGCGCCGCCGCCGTGACGGCCCATGCCGCCGTAGGTGTCGACGATGATCTTGCGGCCGGTGAGGCCGGTGTCGCCGTGCGGGCCACCGATGACGAACTTGCCAGTCGGGTTGATGTGCACGTCGTAGCCGTCACCCGCGAACTGCTCGGGGATGATGGGGCGGATGACCTGCTCGATGAGGTCGGGGCGGATGACCGTGTCGCGGTCGATGCCGTCCTGGTGCTGGGTGCTGATGA
>CBHWEI010000156.1:0-9559 GCA_966112835.1 uncultured Acidimicrobiaceae bacterium | reverse complement strand
AGGTTCAGCCGTTGCGGTGTGCTTCCTGGAGGAGCTCGAACTCCTCCACGGTCATGTGCACTTCGCGCGCCTTCGAGCCCTCGCTGGGGCCGACCACGCCGCGCTGCTCGAGCAGGTCCATGATGCGACCGGCGCGGGCGAAGCCCACCTTCAGCTTGCGCTGCAGCATGGACGTGCTGCCCAGCTGGCTGCGCACGACCAGCTCCATGGCCTGCCGCATGAGCGCCTCGTCCTCGTCGTCGTCGGCGCCGTTGCCACCGAAGTTGCCGGCACCCAGCTGGCCGTCTTCTTCGCCCTCGACACCGCTGACGTACACCACCTCGGGGGCCTGGCGGCGCCAGTGGGCCACCACCTTGCGGACCTCTTCCTCGCTGACGAAGCAACCCTGGATACGTTGCGAGTGGCTGCTGTTGCCGGGCAGCAGCAGCATGTCGCCCTTGCCGACGAGCTTCTCGGCACCGGGCTGGTCGAGGATGACGCGGCTGTCGGTGAGCGACGACACGGCGAACGCCATGCGTGCCGGGATGTTGGCCTTGATGACGCCGGTGATGACGTTCACGGAGGGGCGCTGCGTGGCGACGATGAGGTGGATACCGACCGCACGCGCCTTCTGGGCGATGCGGGTGATGCTCTCCTCCACGTCGCGGGCGGCGACCATCATGAGGTCGTTCAACTCGTCGACCACGACGACGATGTAGGGCAGGCGCTCGTACTTGGGCTCCTCGCCCTCGGCGAGCACGATGACCTCGCCGTGCGCGTCGCGGTGCAGGTCGCCCCGGTCGTACGCGGCGTTGTAGCCCAGGATGTCGCGGAAGCCCACTTCGAACAGCAGGTCGTAGCGACGCTCCATCTCCTTCACCGCCCAGCCCAGGGCGTTGGCCGCCTTCTTCGGGTTGGTGACCGGCGCGGTGAGCAGGTGCGGCAGCTTGTTGTACTGCCCCATCTCGACCTGCTTGGGGTCGATGAGGATGAGCCGCACCTGGTCCGGTGTGGTGCGCATGAGCAACGACGAGATGATGCAGTTGATGCCGCTGGACTTACCGGCACCGGTGGCACCGGCGATGAGCAGGTGCGGCGTGGTGGCCAGGTTCAAGAAGATGGACCGGCCGGCGATGTCCTTGCCGATGGCCACGTCGAGCGGGTTGGTGGCGGCACGGGCGTCGGCCGACGTCATGATGTCGCCCAGGCTGACCAGCTGGCGCGTGTGGTTGGGCACCTCGACGCCGATGGCCGAGCGGCCGGGGATGGGCGCCAGGATGCGCACGTCGGTGGCCGCCATGGCGTAGGCGATGTCGCGGTTCAGGCTGGTGATGCGGGCGACCTTCACGCCCGAGCCCAGCTCGAGCTCGAACCGGGTGACCGTGGGGCCCACGGTCATGCCGACGAGCTTGGTGTCGACGCCGTGCGAGGCGAGGCTCTCGACCAACGTGCGACCGCGGGCCTCGATCTCGGCCTTGTTGATGGCCTGGTTGTTGCTGAGGGTGAGGTAGCTGACCGGCGGCAGCGTCCACTGCCCCCGCTCGGCACCGGGGCCAAGGTCGAGCGCGGCCTGCTCGCCGGGCCCGGCGATGGGCGGCGGCAAAGGCTTCGGCGCCCGGGCCCGCTTGGGCTTCGCCGGCGCCTCGTCGTCGGCGGCGAAGTCGTCGTCCTGGGCGAAGTCGTACACCTGCGGCGTGGGCAGTTCGCCCGTGGCCTCGCGGTCGCTCTTCAGCGTGGAGACGTCGCTGAACGCCTTCTTGATGCGCCGGCCTGCGGGCACGGCGACAGCCGACACGCTCTTGGAGACGTTGCCGGCCGCGGTCTTCACCGAGCTGCCGGTGATGAGCAGCACGCCACCCAGGAACATGAGGCCGAGCACCACGATGGCGCCCGCCGAGGCGAGCAGGCTGCGCAGCGGCTCGCCGACGAGCGCACCCAACCAGCCACCGGCGCGGCCGAGCGTGTCGAACCCACCCCAGATCTCCTCCGGGCCGCGCACCACGTGCAGCACGCCCAGCACGGCAAGGGCGGACAGCCCCCACCCGAGCGCCAGCCGCCAGCGGTGGGCACTGCGCCCCTTGCGGACCAGGGCCACGCCCACGCCCACGAGCACGACGGGCATGAGGTAGCGGCCGACGCCGGTGAACCAGCCGACGACCGTGTTGGCGCCGCGACCGAACGGCCCGGCCACCTGGAACCAGATGCCCAGCGCCAGCAGCACACCCACGGCGATGAAGCCGAGGCCCCAGAACTCGTCCTCGCGGCCGTCGACGGCCTCGCGCAGCCCACTGGAGGCCTGCTCACGGCGGGTAGGGCTGGGAGCAGGCGCGGCCGCACGCTTCGCCGGGGCCGCCGGTGTGGACCGCGGCTTGCGTTGGGGCTGGGTTGCCATCGACGCCACGGTACCAAGGGGGCGCGCGCCGGTGGGGGCAATCAGTTCACGGGGTCGACCGACTTCACGGCCCCGTCGGGGCCCACCACCACGTCCAACCCGCCGCCGCACTGGGCCGAGGTGAGCACGCTGTACTGGACGGCGCCCTTGCTGTCGCCGTGCACGTAGAACGTCTCCAGGATGGCGTCGGGCACCTCGTCGCGGATCTTGGTGAGCACCGCGTCGGGGTCGAAGTCCATGTCGGCGGCCGCGAACGTGCCACCCGAGGCTGCCTTTCCGTCCTCCGACGACAGGTCGCCGTCCACCCACAGCCAGGGCTGGGCCAGTTTGCCGTCGTTCAGGGCCACCCACAGGTTCACGAGGCGGGCGGTGGCGTTGATCTCGAAGTACTGCTGCGGGCCGCCCAGCTTGGCCTCGAGGTCGGCGACGGCCTTGTCGATGGTGGCGACGGCGGGTAGGTCGGCAGCGCTCTGGGCGGTGCCCGTGGGCTCGCAGATGGTGACGCCCGAGGGGCTGCTGGTGCTGGCGGCGGAGTCGCCGTCGTCGCTGCACGCGGCGAGGACGACGAGGCCGAGCGCGAGCGCGACGGCCACCGTTCGGCGGGAGGTCATGCCGACGAGGTTACGACCGGGCGCCGCGAGTGGACAATCGGGTGCGGGCGCGCCGGGTGATGAAGAACAGGCCGACCAGCTGCACACCACCGAACGCGACCAGCCACCAGGCACCCGAGAAGCTCGAGCTGTCGGCCGGGACGACAATGGGACCGATCTCGGGCGCCGGGCCACCCTGGCCGAGGCCCGGGTTGGGGCTCTCGGACGCGACGATGGTCGTCGTGGTGGCATCGTCCTGTGTGGTGTCGTTCTGTGCGGTGTCGACTGTGTCGGCCGCGGCAGCGGGCGCGACGACCGCGACCGGATGCGCCACCTGGGCCGATGCAGTGGCCGAGACGAGGAGGAGGGAAACCGGGGCGGCCGCCAACATCAGGATTCGGTGGCGTCGCGCGGTTGCCATGGACCCACACGGTACGCCCTGAACCGCATTCCGAATACGGACCGTGCGACCCATTCACGAAGAGTAACGGCACCGTCACCCTTCGCGGAGGGATGCCCGCCGGGCGGCCGGACCTAGGCCTCCATGACGACGGGGACGATCATCGGTCGGCGCTTGGTGCGCTCGTTGACGAACTTCCCCGCGGCACGACGCACGTCGCGCTCGAGCGACTCGACGTCGCGCACCCCGGCGGCGAGCGCCTTCTCGACGGCCTCGGCCACGCGGTCGCATGCCTCGTCGAGCAGGTCCTCCGCTTCGGGCGCGTACACCCAGCCACGGGTGATGATCTCGGGGCCGACGAGCACCTTGCCGGTCTCGATGTCGACGGTGACGACCACCACCACGACGCCCTCTTCGGCCAACACCTTGCGGTCGCGCAGCACGCCCTGGCCGACGTCGCCGACGATGCCGTCGACGTACAGGTACCCGGCCGGCACCCGACCGACCGCGTTCAGGCCGCCGTCGTTCAGTTCCAGCACGTCGCCGTCCTCGCACACCAGCACGTGGTCGCGAGGAACGCCCATGAGGTAGCCGAGCTTGGCGTTGGCCACCATGTGGCGGTACTCGCCGTGGATGGGTACGAAGAACTCGGGATTGGTGATGCTCAGGTACGTCTTCAGCTCGTCGGCCTGGGCGTGGCCGGTTGCGTGCACGTCGGCGACGCCCGAGTGGATGACCTCCACACCGGCACGCAGCAGGTCGTCGATGACCCGGTTCACCGCGCCCTCGTTGCCGGGGATGGCGTGGCTGGACAGCACGACGGTGTCGTGGTCGCCCACCTTCACCCACTTGCTCTCGCCACGCGCCAGCAGCGCGAGCGCCGACATGGGTTCGCCCTGCGAGCCGGTGGAGACGATGCACACCTGGCCGGGCTGGTACTTGTCGATGTCCTCGATGTCGACCAGCGACGCGTCGGGGATGCTCAGCACGCCGAGGTCGCGGCCCATGCGAACGTTCTTCTTCATGCTCAACCCGAGCGTCGCCACCACGCGACCGTTGGCGATCGCAGCGTTGGCGATCTGCTGGATGCGGTGCAGGTGGCTGGCGAAGCTGGCCGTGATGATGCGCCGGCCCTTCTGCTCGGCGAACACGCTGCGCAGCACGGCGCCGACGCTGGTCTCGCTGGGCGCGTGACCGTGCTCCTCGGCGTTGGTGCTGTCGGCCATGAGCAGACGGATGCCCTCGGTGCTGGCGATGGCACCGATGCGACCCAGGTCGGTGCGCCGGCCGTCGACCGGGGTGAGGTCGAGCTTGAAGTCGCCGGTGTGCAGGATGACGCCCTGCGGTGTGTGCAGCGCGATGGCGTGGGCGTGCGGCACCGAGTGGGTGACGGGGATGAACTCCACATCGAACGGGCCGATCATCAGCCGCTCGCCGTCGCGCACGGTGACGAGGTCGGTCTTGCCCAGCAGGCCCGCCTCTTCGATGCGGTTGCGGGCCAGGCCCAACGTGACCGCCGAACCGTAGATGGGAAAGCTCAGCTCGCGCAGCAGGTACTGCAGCGCGCCGACGTGGTCCTCGTGGCCGTGGGTGGCCACGACGCCGACGATGTCGTCGGCGCGCTGGCGCAGCCACGTGAAGTCGGGCAGCACCAGGTCGATGCCGTGCATGTCGGCGTCGGGGAACATGAGGCCGCAGTCGATGAGGAGGACCTTGCCCTCCTGCTCGATGGCCATGCAGTTGCGGCCGATCTCACCGAGACCGCCGAGGAAGACGACGCGAACCGGAGCAGCCATCACAGACCGCGTCGCGCCACGAGGTTGGCCAGCACCTGCGGTGCACGTTCGTCGACGAAGGCGGGCGCCGGGCCCATGGGCAGGCGGGCCTGGCCCACTCCGAAGCCGAGGTGGCGCATCATCGCCTTGGTGGGGATGGGGTTCGGGGCGTCGTCGCCGGTCTCGAACGCGAAGCTCTCGAGCAGGCGTGCGTTCACGGCGCGGGCGGCCGCCGTGTCGCCCTTCTCCCACAGGCCGATCAACTCCTGGTGGTCGACGCCGCTCCAGTGCGTGGCCACACCGATGACACCCACCGCGCCCACCGCGAGCAGCGGCAGGGTGAGGCCGTCGTCGCCGCTGTACACCTCGAAGCCCTCGGGCGCGTTGGCGACCAGTACGGCGGTCTCACCGGGGCTGCCGGCGGCGTCCTTCAGGGCGACGATGTTGGGCACCTCTCGCGCCAGCTTCAGCAGCAGCGCGGTGGAGATCTTGCGGCCGGAGCGGACGGGGATGTCGTAGACGACGTGCGGCAGCGGCGATGCCTCGGCCATTGCCCGCATGTGGCCCTCGATGCCCGCCTGCGACGGCCGGTTGTAGTACGGGCACACGGCCAGGATGCCGGCCGCACCCAGCGCGGTGGCTTCCTTCGTGAGGTGCACCGAGTGCGCCGTGTCGTTCGTTCCCGTGCCGGCGATGACCGGGATGCTGACCGCCTCGATGACCGCGGCGAACAGGCTGAGCCGTTCGTCGTCGGTGAGCACGGGCGACTCGCCGGTGGTGCCCGAGATGACCAGGCCGTCGTTGCCGTTGTCCTGCAGGTACTGCGCGAGTCGCCGCGCCTCGTCGAGGTCGAGCGCGCCCGACTCGTCGAACGGGGTGATCATCGCCGTGAGCACTCGGCCGAAGCGGGCCATCAGAACGACCCTTCCGCAGCGCGATCGATGCCCTGGGTGAGGATGAGGTCTTCGTGGAGTTCCATCCACACATCGTGATAGCTGCCGCACATGACGCCAGTGAACATTTTCGTTTCACCTTTCACGACGGCCTGGCACGTCCGTGCCAGGCGAGGTCCGTACGGTGCCAGACGGGCCAGGGTCGCGCCCATTCGTTCCACGATCGGTCGCGCCGCCTTGTCGAGCGCCACGAGACGCTTCACCACCGCAGCGTCGTAGGTGGCATCGGTGTGGTCGTTCGGCGCGCCGTCGCGCAGCTGCCAGTCGCCGCACAACTGCTTGAACGTCTCGTTCAGCGCGAGGAACTCGATGTACGGCGCGTGCAGTTGCTCGGACATGTGCGCACCACCCACGTCCTCGGCGAGCGCAATGTGGTGCTCCTCGCGACCCACCGCCGTGAGCTGCCACAACTCGCGTGCTTCACGGAACTGTGCCCACTCGCGAGCTGCCAGGCCCTGCAGATGTTCCTCGACCAGCTCGAGCGGCAGGTCCGCCACTTCGGCAACGGTCTCGACCTTGGCGAACCCTTTGATGCGCAAGGCGTGGAACGTGCGGAAGAAGGGATCGGAGACGTTCGACATCGCCGGTCAGCGTAGTGGAACCGGCCCGCCGCCACGGTGGCCGAGTGCCGAGGCGAGCGCCGATACCTGAGTGTCCGTTCGGACACCCCTCGCGGATGTGCCATCCTTTCCCGAACTCGGGTCAGCCGAGATCACAGGGGAGGTCGGGATGGCCGAAGCCACCATCACCGAAGGAGTCGCGAGCAAAGGCCTGAAGGGTGGGTCCCTCGGCCTGGTCGCAGTCATCGTCATCGGCGTCGCGTCCACCGCGCCGGGCTACAGCCTGGCGGCCAGCCTGGGCGGGGTCACCGGCGAGGCCGGCGTGAAGGCGCCGTTCATCATGCTGTTCGCGTTCGTGCCCATGGCGTGCATCGCGGCCAGCTTCTACTACCTGAACAAGGCCGACCCCGACTGCGGCACGAACTTCACCTGGGGCGTGCGCGCGTTCGGACCGAAGGCCGGATGGATCGCCGGGTGGGGCTGCATCGTGGCCGACCTGGTGATCATGCCGAACCTCGCCGGGGTCTCCGGGCAGTACCTGCTGCTGCTGTTCTTCGACGAGAAGACCGCCAGCAACATCTACCTGCAGACCGGCATCGGCATCCTGTTCATCATCGCCATGACGTGGATCTGTTGGAAGGGCATCGAGCTGTCGGCCCGTTCGCAGGTGCTGCTGCTCGGCACCGAACTGGTGGTGCTGGCACTGTTCGCCATCATCGCCCTGTCGAAGGCGGCGGGCGACGGCATCAGCCGCACGGTCGACGGGGTGACCTACCACTCGGTGCACCCGAGCCTCAGTTGGATGTCGCCTGCCGGACTGAGCACCAGTTCCATCGTCGCCGGCCTCGTGCTGGCCGTGTTCATCTACTGGGGCTGGGACACGTGCGTGTCGGTGAACGAGGAGGCCAAGGATGCGGCCACCACGCCCGGGCGTGCCGCCGTGCTGTCGACGGTCATCCTGCTGGCCATCTACCTCATCGTCAGCTACGGCGCCGTCGCCCTGCTCGGCCCCGACTTCGCCACCGACTCGGGCAGCGAGGCCATCTACGCGCTGGGCAAGGTGGCGCTGCCCACCTGGCTGCTGAAGCTGCTCATCATCGCCATTCTCACGTCGGCCGCGGCCTCGTGCCAGACCACCATCCTGCCGGCCACCCGCACGATGCTCTCCATGGGCTCGCACGGCGCGGCACCCGAGAAGCTGGCCCAGATCGATCCGAAGCGGCTGACGCCGGACTTCAGTTCGTGGTTGTTCGGTGGCGTGTCCATCGCCTGGTACCTGCTGCTCGTGATCATCAGCCACAACACGTCCACCAACGCGTACGAGGCGTCGATCGCCGCGGTCGGCATGGCCATCGCCGTCTACTACGGCCTCAGCGGCGTCAGCTGCATCCTCTACTTCCGGCGGTGGATCTTCCGCAGCCCGAAGAACTTCGTGCTCATGGGCGTGCTGCCGGGCTTCGGCGGCATCGTCCTGATCTACGTGTTCCTGCGCACGGTGTGGGACTCGCGCAATGCCGACTACGGGTACGGCACGCTGTTCGGCGTGGGCACCGTGCTGGTCATCGGCACGCTGCTGCTGGTGCTCGGCGTGCCACTGATGTTCTGGTGCGCCAAGAAGTATCCGCGGTTCTTCAGCTTCCGCCCCGACCCGCCGGATCTGGTCAAGGACCCCAACAGCAACGACACCCTCGCCGCTCCGCTCGGCACCTATCGGAAAGGAGCCTGACCATGGCAGGTGAACTGATCGCCGGCGTCGGTGGCGACGGCAGCGGCTTCCAGGCCGCCCGCACGGCGGCCCGCGTGGCCGACCTCATGCACGTGCCGCTGGTGCTCGTGTTCGGTTACGAGAGCGTGGCCATGGGCCCGCGCGGTGGCGCACTGGAAACCGAGGTCGAGGCCGTCGGCGAAGAGGCAGTCGCCGACATTCGCGACGACATCCGCGCCACGTATCCGAACCTCGACGTCCAGGTGCAGATGGTGCAGCAACGCCCGGTCGACGCACTGCTCCACGTCGCCGACCAACGCGCAGCGGCCGCCATCGCCGTGGGTCACGGCGGTGGCGGCCCGCTGAAGGGTGCCCTGTTGGGCAGCATCACCTACGAGATCGTGCACCGCTCGCACATCGCGGTGCTGGTCGTCCCGGACGAGCCCTCCGACCTGGAGGACTGACCGGGCACGGCCGAACGGGCTGGCTCAGGGACGAGCCGGCACCTCGACCTCGTTGCCGATCTCGAACGCCGAGTACTCCTCGCCGGTGTCGGCCCAGTCCTCGAACTGGATGACGCCCATCTCCTCGAAGCGACGACGCAGCCACTGGTCGTTGCGCTCGAGCAGACCGAGCTTCTTGCAGTTCGGCACGATCTTGCTGAACAGCATGCTCTGGAAGATGATGCGCGTCGGGTCGGCGAGCACGAGCGGAAGGATGTCCTTCACGTTCACGCCCATGCGCTCCCACACTTCCTGCGACATGAAGCGGTCGCGCATGCGGATGGCGGCCTCGAACGCGAACTCCTGACGCTCCTTCATCTCGGCGTCGGTCATCTGGTCGTAGCACTCCTTCAACGACAGCACGCCGAAGGCCACGTGGCGGGCCTCGTCGCTCATGACGTAGCGGAGCAGCTGCTTCAGCAGGGGCTCGGTGGTCATCTGGTGCTGGAAGCCGAAGGCGGCCAGGGCGAGGCCCTCGACCATGATCTGCATGCCCAGGTAGGTCATGTCCCAACGGCTGTCGTTGATGATGTCGTCGAGCAGCATCCGCAGGTGGATGTTGATCTGGTACTCGCCGCCGAGCTTCTCCTCCAGGTAGCGGGCGAAGACCTCGACGTGGCGAGCCTCGTCGACCACCTGGGTGCTGGCGTACAGCTTGGCGTCGTACCACGGCACGGTCTCGACGATCTTGGCGGTGCAGAT
>CBHWEI010000155.1:0-9630 GCA_966112835.1 uncultured Acidimicrobiaceae bacterium | reverse complement strand
TGTGGATGACCGCGCCCAGCGCGCCGCCGATGAGCGGGAACACGATGAACGCCCACAACTGCTTGAACGCGTCGGCCGAACCGTCGGCGAACACCGCGGCGCCGAGCGAGCGGGCCGGGTTCACCGACGTGTTGTCGACCGGGATGCTGATGAGGTGGATGACCGCGAGCGTGAGGCCGGCCACCAGGCCGCCGAAGCCCGGGGCGAACTTCGCCGTGGTGGTGGCGAGCACGGCGACCACGAGCAGGGCGGTGAGGACGATCTCGATGACGGCCGCGGCGCCGAGGCCCATGAAGCCGTGCGCCTTCTCGTAGCCGTTCGAGGCGAAGCCGCCGCGGCGGTCCCAGTTGCCGGCGCTGGACACGACGACGGCGATGATGCCGCCGCCCAGGATGCCGCCGATGATCTGCCCCACGACGGCCATGGCCGCGTGTGCGCTGTCGATCTTCTTGCTCACCAGCAGGCCGAGCGTGACGGCCGGGTTCACGTGGCAGCCGCTGATGGGCCCGATGACGTAGGCGAGGATCGCCAGGGTGAAGCCGAACGCCAACGACACACCGAGCAGGCCGATGCCCAGCTGCACCGTGCCGTCGCCGGGGGCGAACTTGGCGGCGAAGATGGCCGACCCGGGTCCGCCCAGCATGAGGACGCAGGTGCCGAAGAGCTCGGCGATGAGGATGCGAGATTTGGAGGAGTCCATAGGCGGAACCGTACTTCTGCTCGGGTTCTCAATCGCGCAATGTCGTCGTTCGCCGCTACCGTCTGCGGAATGGCCCCCCGCAGCCGGAGCGAGACACTGCTGGTCACCACCGTCAAGGCGGGTGAGCGCGCCCGCCGGCCCGACGACCTGATCGTCGAGGAGCCGATGACGGTGCAGCTCGACGGCACCACCGTGAGCACCACCATGCGCACCCCCGGCAACGACTACGAGCTGGCCGTGGGCTTCTGCTTCACCGACGGCTTGCTGGCCGGCGCGCCGGTCACCGGTGTGCGCTACTGCGCGAACGGTTCGGCGGCGGGCAGCGAGTTCAACGTCGTGACGGTCGAGACCGGCGGTCGGGCACCGGCACCGCGCGTGCGCCTGGGCAACACCACCTCCAGCTGCGGCCTGTGCGGCAACGACGCCATCGACCAGCTGTGCGAGTGGCTCGAGCCGCTGCCCGCCACCGAGCCGTTCACGGTCGACGTGCTGCAGCGCATCCCCGACCTGGTGCGCGAGGCACAGGGCCTGTTCGACACCACGGGTGCGGTGCATGCCGCGGCGGCGTTCACCCGCGAGGGCGAGGTGCTGCTCACCCGCGAAGACGTCGGACGCCACAACGCGGTCGACAAGGTGGTGGGCCGCATGCTGCTCGACCGGCAGCTCCCGGCCACCGGCCTGGGCCTGTTCGTCAGCGGTCGAGCCAGCTTCGAACTGGTGCAGAAGGCATGGGCCGCCGGGTTCTCCACGCTGGTCGCGGTCAGCGCGCCGACGGCGCTCGCGGTGCACACGGCGCGTCGTGCCGGGCTGGTGCTGGCCGGCTTCGTGCGGGCCGACCGGGTGAACATCTACTCGCCCGAACGCCCCGTCACCTGATCGCCGAATGGCCCACGGGGGGTCACGGGCGTAGCCTTGCGGGCATGAGTGATCCCATCAGCCCTGCCGTCGGCCGTGCGGTCCTGCACCTGTTCTGCAAGCCCACCCCGCTGTTCGACGGCCAGGCCGTCGTCGCCGCGGTGAAGGCCGCCGAGGCGGCCGGTGTGCAGGTGGTGACGGTGGCGACGCTGGGCCACAAGTGCGACGCCGCGGTCATGGCCATGGACGACGACTGGCGCTCGCTGCGCCTGTTGCAGTCGGGCCTGCAGCGCGCCGGGCTCGACGTGGTCGACAGCTACGTGAGCATGACCGAGGTGTCCGAGTACGCCGCGGGCATGCCCGAGGAGCACCTGAAGGCCCGCCTGTACCCCGACATCCCGCCGAAGGCCGTGCACATGCCGGCGTGGTGCTTCTACCCCATGTCGAAGAAGCGCGAAGGCGACGCCAATTGGTTCACCCTGCCGTTCGAGGCGCGCAAGGCGCTCATGCACGAGCACGGCACCAGCGGCCGCAAGTACGCCGGGCGCATCGTGCAGTACATCACCGGCTCGGCCGGCGTCGACGACTACGAGTGGGGCGTCACCCTGTTCGCCGTCACGCCCGACGTGCTGAAGGAAGTGGTGTACACCATGCGCTTCGACCAGGCGTCGGCCGTGTACGGCGAGTTCGGCTCGTTCTACACCGGCTACGTGGTCCCGGTGGAAGAACTGGTCGACACGCTCTAGCGCAGGCTCGAACTGGTTGCGGTTGTTCCCGGAATCCGGGAGCAAATGCAACCAGAAGCCGATTTGGGAGGATTCGCAACCAGAAGCCGTGGCCAGTGCCGAGTGACCGGTCTGTGCGCGAAGCGACGTCCAACGAGGACACGCTGTGACCTGCCTGCGCTCGCTAGGGCGAGCCGACCACCAGTCGCGACGACACGATGTCGCGACCACTGGCGGGGTCGAACGTGAACACGTCGAACTGCGCCGAGGTGGTGCGTCCCTTCGTGTCGATGCTCAGGAACTGGCCGGGGCCGTCGTAGTCGATGTTGCGTCCCTGGCGAAGCGCCTGCGTGCACTCGGTGTAACTGCTGCACGCGGTGCCGGTGCTGGTGAGGTCGGGGAGCGCGGCCGCGATGGTGCGCCCGTCGTCGGCATTCGCGGCGACCGCACCGAGCGCGATGAGCGTGAGGCAGTCGTACGCGTTCACGGCGTAGAGGCCGCCCGCGTTGGGGTCGGCGGCGGTGAGCGCGTCGCGGAACGAGCCGGCCGGCGGGTACGCCGCAGGTGCCGCGCCCGCGAACCGGTTCTCGACCAGGTCGGCGGCGAACGGGCTGGCGTTCGGGTCGGGACGGCGCAGCGAGTCGTTCGTGACGAACAGTGGCCGGTCGGTGCTGGCGTCGTCGATGGCGCTGATGATGGCCGGCCCGGTGACGGCGTCGGCGATGACCACGATCACCGACGGCCCCGCCTCGACGACCCGCTGCACGGTGGCGGGCTCGGGCACCTGGCCGGCGGGGAACGGGAACGCGCCGACGATGGAGGTGCTCGCACCCATGGCGTCGCGAACCGCGGTGGCGAGCGGCCGGCCGAACGCGTCGTCGAGGAACACGATGGCGGCGTCGTTCTCGCCGGTGTCACTCACCAGCTGGGCGATGGCCGTCGCCTGCAGCGAGTCGCTGGGCACGGTGCGCACCAGCAACCCGTTCGCCGGGTAGTCGTCGAGCGCGAGCGCCGACCCGGTGGGGGTGCACGTGAGCACCCCCGCCTCGACGCTGGTGGCCAACGTCGACAGCAGGTTGGTGGACGACGTGGGACCGATGATGGCGTCGACTCCGACGTCGACGAGCGACTTCACCGCGCCCGTTGCCGACGCCACCGTGTCGCCCTCGTCGACGATGGTGACCGACAGGGGCCGGCCGTCGATGCCGCCGTTGTCGTTGATCTCGCGCTCGGCCACCTGGAGTGCGGCCCGCATGGACACGCCCAGGTCGGGTGCGGCGCCACCACTGGGCAGTACGGCGCCCACGGTGAGCACGCCGTCGTCGGGGCGTTCCGTGGTGCTGGTGGCCGAGTTGGCCACCGTGGTGGTGGTGGGCGTGGCCCCGTCGCCACTGGAACAGGCGGCCACAGCGAACAACGCCAGGAGCATCCCTGCTGCGGTGACTCGGCGGGACGGCACGTCCAGAGTGTACGAGACAGCGTGGACGTGATGGCGGCGAGCTGAGGGCCGACGGGAGAGACCCTCAGCTCACCTGCCTGGACGCGTGTCGCGCTGGTACCGGCACGGCGGCGTCGTGGTCAGTGTAGGACACTTGTCCAGTCCGCGCCGTGCGCGACGACGAGTAGGGTCGGCGACCGTGAGCGACGTCGACCCCGCCGATTTCACCCGTGACCTGGTTCGGTGGAGCGAGACCCTGGCCGCCATCGCCCGCACTGGATTGGGTTTCACGCAGAGCCTGTACGAACAGGAGCGCTTCGAGGAGATCCTGCACGTCGCGGCCGACATCAAAGCAGCCGCCGACGATGCGCTGGAGGTGCGCCGCGAGCGCGACCACTTCGTGCAGGAATGGCTCGACAGCGTGGGCGAGGGCGTGCCCGGGTACGTCACACCGAAGGTGGCCGTCGGCGCCGTGGTGGGCAACGACCAGGGCGAGCTGTTGCTGGTGCAGCGCAGCGACAGCGGCGTGTGGCTGTACCCCACGGGGTGGGCCGACGTGGGCTATTCGGCCAGCGAGGTGGTGGTGAAGGAGGTGCTGGAGGAGACCGGCATCGAGTGCGAGCCGGTGCAACTCATCGCCGTCATCGACGGCCAGCGCATGGGCTTCACCCGCTTCGCCATGTACCTGCTGCTGTTCCACTGCCGGGCCACCGGCGGCACCCTGCAGGGCCACCCGCTCGAGACGTCGGGCGTCGGCTGGTACGGCCGCGACGCGTTGCCGTGGCCCACGGCCGGTGCCGAGTGGTGGGCGTCCATGGCGTTCGCAGCCATCGACGGCAACGCGTTGGCTGCCACGTTCGAGCCGCCTCGCGCGCCGGTGTGGCGTGGCGAGCACCCGTCGCCGCCCACGCCGTAGCGGCTGTCGTCCGACACTCGTCAGTCGAGCTCGTCGAGTTGCCGGCCGGCGACGCGGTCCACCAGTCGGACGAGGTGGTCGGTCAGCTGTGCCGATGCAGTGTGCAGGTTCTCCAGGAACTGTGCTGCTGCCGGATGGGGCACGTCGGCCATGTCGGTGATGGTCTTCAACGCCACGAACGGCACGCCCAGCGTCTCGCACACCCAGGCCACACTGGCGGCCTCCATCTCCTTGGCGCGGGCGTCGAGCTGCGCCATCAACTCGATGTCCTCGGCCGTCTCGTCGAGCGAGCCGCCGGTGGTGACCACGCCCGGCTCGGCGTCGATGTCGGCGGCCACGGCACGCATGGGCACCACGGGGAACCGGCCGACGCCGTAGTCGCGGAAGCCGTCGATGTCGATGCGGCGGTCGTGGCGGACGACGTGCGGATACGACAGGTACACCTTGCCGATGTGGCCGCCGCGCGCCTGCCACCCGCCGGCCGTGCCGGCCGACACCACCAGGTCGGGCCGGAAGCGATCGATGGCCGCGAGCGTGTTCATGACCGCCGGCTCGGGCCCGACGCCGTCGATGCCGAAGCGGGCGTCGACCCCGTTCACGGCGATGGCCACGGTCGCGCCGTTGCGGTCGGCGAGGTGCCACTCGTGGGTGCGTCCCGCCGGCGCGGGCACGGGCCTCGCGCCGAAGGCCTGCACCACCGGCGCGGCCTCGGCGCGCATGGCCATGACGACGAGGATCCGCTGGGTGCCCATGCGTCGGTCAGCCGTTGACGTTGATCATCCAGCGGATGCCGAAGCGATCCAGGCACACGCCCCAGTACGCGCCCCAGAACATCTCGAGCATGCCGGTGGTGTCGCTGCCGCCTTCCGACAGCCGTGAGTACAGGGCGTCGGCGTCGTCGCGCGAGTCGGGCTCGAGCATGATCGTGGTGTTGTTGCCGATGCGCAGCTCGTGGCCGGCCGACTCCATCATGTCGGTGCCCATCAGCACGTGGCCGCCCAGGATGGGCAGCTCGATGTGCATGACCAGGTTCTGCTCGGCCTCGCTGAGCGGGGGCATGCCGGGGTTCGACGGTGCGTCGCCCATGCGGGCGATGCCGCCGATGAACTCGGTGCCGAACACCTCCTTGTAGAAGGTGAACGCCTCTTCGGTGTTGCCCAGGAAGTTCAAGTAGGTGCTGACGCGTGCCATGGCGTGTCTCCTCGGTGGGGGGAGCAGGGACCCTACTCGTACCCCGGCTCGGTGGTGTCGGACACGCGGTTCCGACGCCGGGCACGGACGATGAGCACCGCGGCGACGGCGCCGAGCACCACGAGCGCGCCGATCTCGACCGCGCTGCTCCACTGCTCGGCGCGCTGCCAGCTGTCGCCCAGGTGCCGGCCGACGACGACCCAGAGCGTGTTCCACAGCGCACTGCCGGCTGCGGTGTACACGATGAACGGGGCGAGCTTCATCCGTTCCGCACCGGCCGGGATGCTGACCATGGACCGCACCACTGGGATGAGCCGGCCGAAGAACACCACCGCTGCGCCGTGGCGGGCGAACCAGTCGAAGCCGCGATCGATGTCGCTGCGGCGCAGGCCGACGAACCGGCCCACGGAGGTGAGCAGCCGCTCGAGTCGCTCCTCGCTGATGAACGCGCCGACGGCGTAGAGCACCAGTGCGCCGGCCACCGAACCGACCGTGGCGGTGACGATGGCGGGCACCAGCCCGAACTGCCCGGCGTGCACGTTGAACCCGGCCAGCAGCAGCACCAGCTCGGACGGGATGGGAGGGACGATGCTCTCGAGCGCGATCAGCAGCGCCACGCCGATGAGCCCGATCTCGTCGATGACCTCCGTCGCCCAGTCGACCATGGGCGCAGAATCTAGGTGGCCCGCCGCGGGCCGTCCCGTCGTGCGCGGGTCAGCCGGGGACGGCGAAGCAGCGGTCGAAGAACTGGTCCAGCCGGGCGGCGTTGCTGGTGATGGTGAGCCGCTCGTCGCCGCGCTCGATGTCCAGTGAGGGGCAGAACGTGTCGTGCTCGCCGCAGAAGTAGTGCGGCGATCCGATGACGCCGCGGGCCTTGCCCTCGGCATGGTCGGCCAGCACTGCGGCATGGTCGGCTTCGTCCGGCATGTCCAGGCCCAGTTCGTCGGCGATGCTGCGCAACACGTCGGGGTCGCCGATGTCGCGGCCCTGCTCGAACAGTGCGTCGCGCAACGCGAACGCGGTGCGCTCGCCGAGCTCGGCGGAGGTGCGGTAGGCGCGGGCCGTCAGTGCCAGCCCACCGAGGGTGGACGTGGGGAAGTGCTCGACGTCGACGCGCTGGAACAGGTCGGCCGCGACGAACTCCTGCAGCTCCTCCACGTGGTCGCCCACCTTCTGCGGGTCCATGGGTGCGCCGTTCACCAGCTCGAGCGGCCAGGCGCGGACGATGATGGGCACGTGGTCCAGCCCGGCGGCGGCGCGGCGCTCGCGGGCGAACCGCAGGCCGACGTGGGCAAAGGTGCACCACAGATCGGCGAAGACTTCGATGCGGGGGACCGGTGCGTCGCTCATATACCCCCTAGGGTATCAGCGGACGATGTGCCGGACAATCCCTCCGGGTCCGGTCACCCGTCTGCGCGAGAGTGAGCGCATGTACCTGCCCGGCCACTTCGCGATGACCGACGAGCAGGCACTCGACGCGGTCGAGCGGCGCGGGTTCGGCACCGTGGTGGTCGCCTCCGACGGTGGGTTCGAGGCGACGCCGCTGCCGTGGCTGCTCCGCCGCGACGGTGCGAGCGTGCGGCTCGCCGGCCACCTGGCGGCGGCGAACCCGCTGCTGTCGCTCATCGGTGACGGAGTGCCCGCGATGGTGCTGGTCGACGTGGTCGACGGGTACGTCAGCCCGTCCTGGTACCCGTCGAAGCGCGAGCACGGTCGCGTCGTGCCCACGTGGAACTACGTCACCGTCCAGTTGCACGGCACACTGGTCGCCCATCGCAACGCCGACTGGGTGCGGTCGGTCGTCACCGAGCTCACCGACCGGCACGAGCGAGTGCTCGCCGAGCCGTGGTCGGTGGCCGATGCACCCGATGCCTATGTGCAGTCGATGCTGCGCGCCATCGTCGGTGTCGAGTTGGTGGTCGACCGTGTGATCGGCAAGGCGAAGCTCAGCCAGAACAAGACGGCCGCCGATGCGGCCGGTGTCCGGAACGAATTGGCTGCCGCCGGCTCGACCCGCTTGGCCGACGAGATGACCGCCCACGCGACCGAGGAGGAACCCACATGACCCAGGTGCTCACCGTGTTCAGGAACCGGCTCGTCGACGCCGCCGTCGACGACTACCAGGCGCTCTCGCCCACCATCCTGGCGTTGGCGCGCTCGATGCCGGGCTTCGTCGACGCGAAGACGTTCGCCGCGGCCGACGGTGAACGGGTGACCATCGTGACCTTCGCCGACCGCGCGTCGCACGACGCCTGGCGCGACCACCCGGACCACCGTGCCGCACAACGGCGGGGCATCGACGAGTTCTATCGCGACTACTCCATCCAGGTCGCCGACATCACCTACGACCACCGCTTCGTCCGCGACGCCTGACGCTCGGCCGGGTGACAGCGAGTCCTGCGGGCGCCCCACGCCGGGTCGCCAGTAACATCGATGGATGGGACGAACCGACGTGATCCGCCGACTCCCCCTGGTGTTGCCCGTGGTGGCGCTGGGCCTGATGGCCGTGCTGTGGGGCAGCAAACCTGCACCCGCACTGGCCGCAGTGCTCGCCGTGTTGCACGTGGCCCTGGTGCTGGTGGCTGTGGTGCACGCCGAGGCCATCGCCCACCGGCTCGGCGAGCCGTACGGCACGTTGGTGCTGGCCGTGGCGGTCACCGTGGTGGAGGTGGCGCTCATCGTCACGCTCATGGCCAGCGAGGGCGCGGGAGCGGCCACACTGGCCCGCGACACCGTGTTCGCCGCGGTGCTCATCGTGTGCAACGGCGTGGTCGGCATGTCGCTGCTGTTGAACGCGCGCCGCACGCACACCGTGCGCTTCAGCGAGCAGGGCGCGAACGCGTTGCTGGGTACGGTGCTCACCCTGGCCACGCTCAGCCTGGTGCTGCCCACCTTCACCGAGAGCTCGGCCGGCGGCACGTACACCGCGTCGCAGTTGGCGTTCTCGGCAATCGCTGCCGCGGTCGTCTACGGCGTGTTCGTGTTCGTGCAGACGCGGCGGCTGCGCTGGATGTTCCTCAGCCCGACCGACCCCGACGACGACGGTGGGGACGACACCGACGACGCCGAGGCGGGCGACGACCAACGCCCGCGCATGGCGACGCTGGTGGTCATGCTGCTGCTGAGCCTGGCCGCGGTCATCGGGTTCGCCAAGCTGCTCGCCTCGTCCATCGAGGACGTCGTCGTGTGGGCCGGCGCGCCGCCGTCGTTCGTCGGCGTGGTGATCGCGATGATGGTGCTGCTGCCCGAGTCGGTGTCGGCGTTCCGTGCCGCGTCGCGCGGCCACATGCAGACCAGCTTGAACCTGGCGCTCGGTTCGGCCATGGCCAGCATCGGGCTCACCATCCCCGCCATCGCCATCGCCTCGATCTGGCTCGACGGGCCCATCACCTTGGGCCTCGAGTCGAAGGAGATCGTGCTGCTGGTCATCACCGCGGCGGTGAGCATGCTCACGTTCGGCTCGGGCCGGGCCACAGTGCTGCAGGCCACGCACCACCTCACGGTGTTCGCCACCTTCCTCTTCCTCGCCTGGAACCCCTGACGCCGACCGGCATTGGCCAGGGCTTCTGGTTGCGATTCCTTCCAAATCGGTTTCTGGTTGCGTTGGTTCCCGGTTTCCGGGAATCAGCGCAACCAGTTCAACCGCGAAGACTCCCCAGGGAGTCTTCGCGCACCGCCGGTGAACGGCCCCTTGCAAAGAGCGCACAGAGCGGGCACACGGCGCTCCCCGCCCCGCGGATGAGGTCAATGGGCGCGAAACGTCCCAGATCTGGGATGTCTCCCGCCCGTGGGTGCGGTGTGACCC
>CBHWEI010000154.1:0-9710 GCA_966112835.1 uncultured Acidimicrobiaceae bacterium | reverse complement strand
GGCCGCTGACCCCGACCGGGTGCGTCACGCAGCACTCGAGTTCGGGAGGAAGGGCCCGAGGTGCGTCACGCAGCACTCAAGTTCGGGAGGAAGGGCCGGGTCGGTCCAGGTCGAGGGCGTGGGGGATGTCCTCGTAGTCCACGGTCCACAGGCGGGCGGCGTAGCGGTCGTCGCTGTGGCTGCAGCGCCAGCCGAGCAGACGCTGGGCGCGCTCGGACAGGTCGGCCACGTCGGCCCACTCGACGCCCAGCGGTGCGGCCTCCTCGGGCGTCAGCCAACCGAGCACGTACGACAGGTGCAGCCCGTACCGGAACTGGTCGACGGTGACGTTCGCTCCCCCGCTGTGCAGCACCCGGCCCGTGTACAGCATGCCGCTGCGCTCGGGCATGACGGCCTGGCAGATCTCGTCGGGCTCGGGGCGGCGGCCGTAGTCGTCCCACCGGTGGCTGCCCGGCACCACGCGCGTGGCGCCCACGTCGGCCGTGAACTCGCTGATGGCGAACAGGCAGCTGAGCGTCACCTCGAACCCGTCGGGCCGGCACAGGGTGGGCCAGTTCTCGGCGTCGCGGTGGATCCACTGGGCCTTCTCGCCCGGCCCGATGATCATCATCTGGCCGGTGTTCATCCAGTAGTCGGCCGCGTTGGGCAGCAGCAGCCGATCGGCGATCTCCAGGTAGTAGGAGTCGGTGAGGATGTCGACGAACGCGGGGCTGCGGTGCGCCAACCGCGTGAAGCGCGTGGTGCGCTCACCCCAGAACGCGCGCACCACGGCGCTGTCGGCCACCGAGCCCGACCGGTGGCCCGACGCGTGGGCCACCATGTCGTCGCGGAACCGCTCGTGCACCTCGGGGAGGAGGAAGTCGCGCACGACGACCGCGCCGTCGCGGTCCAGCACCTCCAGCACGGCGTCGATGCCGTCGTGCTTGCCCAGGTGCTCGAGCGCCACCATCAGTTGTAGCTGCCCACCGCGAAGATCTCGCTGTCGCGGTCGCTCAGCTGCGAGGTGAGCTCGCCCACGCGGGCCACGTTGCGCACGTAGCGCGCACCGTGCTCGTGAGTGTGGGCGACGCTGAGCGTCCACGACTCACTCTTGCCCCACGGCGGCAGGAACACGCCACCGTTGTGCTGCACCAGGAAGTGCAGGTGGCTGATGGCGGTGGAGATGCGCAGGAACTCGCGGTAGTTGCGCGACGGCGTGTCGTGGAACACGACCGACCCTTTGAAGCCGAACACGTTGCCGTACGACGGGATGCCTGCGGCGGCGAGCGCCTCGGTGGAACCGGCGAGCATGGCTCGGCCCACCTCGGCAGCACGCTCGTAGGTCTCGGGCAGCAGCACCTCGGTGAGCGTCGCCTTCGCCGCTGCCATGGTGAGCGGGTTGCCGTTGAACGTGCCGATCTGGTCGTACACGCCGGACTCGATGGCGGCCATCACCTCTTCGGTGCCGCCGATGGCGCCGCAGGGCAGGCCGCCACCCAAAGCCTTGGCCAGGCAGACGATGTCGGGCGTGACGCCGAACAGGCGGGTGGCGCCACCCCAGTCGACCACCATGCCGGTCTTCACCTCGTCGAACGCCAACAGCACACCGTGCTGACGGGTGAGCTCGCGCACGCCCTCCAGGTAGCCGGGCGCGGGCGGGATGATGCCGGCGTTCATCATCATCGGCTCCAGGATCATGCCGGCGATCTGCCCGCGGTGCTGGTCGAGCACGGCCTCGAGCGCGTGCAGGTCGTTGAACGGCACCAGCCGCAGGTGGTCGGCCATGGGCTGCACGATGCCGGGGCCGGGCACGCGGTTCGGGTTGTCCTCCGGGCCCAGCTGGTCGGCCGAGCGGAAGATGGAGATCATCGTGGAGTCGTGATGGCCGTGGTAGGTGCCTTCGATCTTCACCACGAGCGGCCGGCCGGTGATGGCGCGCATGAGGTGGAACGCGTCCATGGTGCTCTCGGTACCGGAGTTGTTGAACCGCCACTTGGGCAGGCCGAACCGCTGCACCAGGTTCTCGGCGACGGCGATGGCGTCCTCGGTGGGCTGGGCGAAGTGGGTGCCCTTGGTGACGCGGTCCTGCACGGCGCGCACCACCGCCGGGTTGGCGTGGCCCACCACGTTCACGCCGTAGCCGCCGTGCATGTCGACGTACTCGGTGCCGTCGGCATCCCACACCAGCGCGCCCTCGCCGTGGCTGACCCACACCGGCAGGGGCCGCGAGCTGGCCCAACTGGAGCACACGCCGCCGGGCATCACCTGCTGACCACGCTCGCCCAGGGCGGCCGACGCCGCCATGCGAGCCATGAAAGTCGCTTCCTCCGCGTTGATCAGCTCGTCGAGGGTGGTGCCGTGGGTGTGGTCCATGGACCACGAGACTAGTCCACTTGTCTGACTGGCCATTCAGAGTTCGCTAGGGTGACGTCGTCAGCAAGCGGATGGGGGAACCCGCAATGCCCAATGATGTGTTCACGCTCACTCGCGACGAGTACCACGGCGACGAGGTCTGGCAGGCCGAGCGCGCCCAGTTGTTCCACGGCGGTTGGATGCTCGCCGGTGCGGGCCACCGTCTGCAGCCCGGCAATCGCACCGTCGTCGACATCGCCGGCGAGAGCGTGCTGCTCACCCGCGACCTGCAGGGCCAACTGCACGCGTTCGCCAACGTCTGCCGCCACCGCGGCTCGCGCCTGTGCGAGGCGGACGACACCAGCACGCAGGGCTCGCTCATGTGCCCGTACCACGCGTGGACGTACGCGCTCGACGGGCGCCTCATCGCCACACCGCACCTCGACGACACCGAGGTCGACCGGTCCACGCTGCCGCTGTGGCAGTACCACCTGCGCGAGTGGCACGGCCTGGTGTTCCTCAGCCTCGCCGCCGACCCGCCGCCCTTCGAGCAGTGGCTGCAGACCCACGCCGCCGAGATGCTGCGACTGGAACGGTTCGGCATCGGCGACCTGCAGGTGGTGGCCACCACCCGCTGCGACATCGCCGCCAACTGGAAGATCATCATCGAGAACTACCAGGAGTGCCTGCACTGCACGCGTGTGCACCCCGAACTGGTCGACCTGGTGCCGCTGTACCGCACCGGCTGGGTGGCCGACCACAGCCGCGACGACGGCGGCGTGTCGCTGGTCCGCGGCACCACCATGTCGTCCGAACCCATCGCCCTGCCGCCGCTGCCGGGCGCCAACGAAGCCGACCAGACCTCGTACTACGGCGCCACCGTGTTCCCGAACGGGTTCGTCGACATCACCGGCCCGAACGTGGTCATCTCCACGCTCTACCCCACCGGACCCCACCACACGGTGATGACCATGGAGTTCCTGTTCCATCCCGAGGCCATCGCCACGCCCGGCTTCGACCCGCAGCCGATCATCGACTTCAACGTGCTGGTCGGCAACCAGGACAACACGGTCTGCGAAGCGGTGCACAGGGGTGTCGGCTCGAAGGCGTTCGAACACGGCGTGCTCACCCCCAAGGACGAATACGTCATCTGGTTCACCGACCACTACCTCCGCACGATGGGCACGGTCTGACGCAGGCTCCTCCCTTCCGGATGGTCGGGCGGTGGCCGACCTCAGTTGGGCAGCACGCGCACGCTGTCGGGTGACAGTTCGACGCCCACCTCGGCGCCGACGGTGACCGCCGGACCGGAGACGCCGTTGGCGACCATCGCCTGCATCTCGTGCTCGCCCACCTGCAGGTGCACGTGCGTGAGCGCACCGGCGAAGACCACGTTGGTGACCCGACCGTGCAACGACGCGCCTGCGGCGTCGACCAGCAGCAACCGCTCGGGACGGACCACCACGTAGCAGTTGCCCGTCGTGCCGTTCGTGGGCGCGGCGATGGTGCGTCCCAAGACGTCGATCTCGCCGTCGCGGGCCATGGCCGGCAGCAGGTTGGCGAGGCCCAGGAAGTCGGCGACGTACGTGTTCGCCGGCTCGTCGTACACCGAGCGGGGCGAGCCGACCTGCTCGATGATGCCCGAGTTCATGACGGCCAGGCGATCGCTCATGGTGAGCGCCTCCTCCTGGTCGTGGGTGACGTACACGAACGTGATGCCGACATCGCGGTGCAGCTGGCGCAGCTCGACCTGCAACACGCGGCGCAACTTGGCGTCGAGCGCACCGAGCGGCTCGTCGAGCAACAGCACCTTGGGGCGCAGCACCAACGACCGGGCGAGCGCGACGCGCTGCTGCTGCCCACCCGACAGCTGGTGCGGGCGACGCGACTCGTAGCCGTTCAGGCGCACCAGTTCGAGCGCCTCGCCCACGCGGCGCTTCGCCTCTTCCTTGCTGCAGTCCTGGAAGCGCAGCCCGAACGCCACGTTGTCGGCCACCGTCTTGTGCGGGAACAGGGCGTAGCTCTGGAACACGGTGTTCACCGGGCGCTTCTCGGGCGGCACGCCCTTCATGTCGGCACCGTCGATGTGCACCGAGCCGTGCTCGATGTCCTCGAACCCGCCGATGAGGCGCAGCGTGGTGGTCTTGCCGCAGCCGGACGGGCCGAGCAGCGAGAAGAACTCGCCGGGCTCGATGACCAGGTCGATGCTGTTCAGCACCTTCAGCGAACCGTAGAACTTGGACAGCGCGGTCAGTTCGATGCGACCGCCACCGGTGCCCTGTTCCCCCATGCTGACTGCCCCCAACGATGCGCGGTGACGGTTGGACTGACCGTCTGTTCAGGAAACCATAGCCGACCTCGCTGGGTTAGTTTGCCGCCCATGCACAGCGAGGAGATCGAATACCACATCGACGGCGTCCGCTACCTGGGCCACCTGGCGGTGCCCGACGGTGACGACTCCCGACCGGCAGTCCTGGTGTGCCACGAGGGCCCCGGCATGACCGACCATCCGCGCCGCCGTGCCGACCGGCTGGCCGCGGAATTGGGCTACGTGGCGTTCGCGCTGGACTACTGGGGCGACGGCGCTCCCCTGCCGGCCGACGAAGTGATGCCCAAGCTCGGCGCGCTCATGGCCGACCAGGCGACCACCCGCCGCCGCGCCATGGCCGGGCTCGAACTGCTGCTCGCCCACCCCCGGGCCGACCACGACCGGGTGGGCGCCATGGGCTACTGCTTCGGCGGCACCATGTCGCTCGAGCTCGGACGCGCCGGAGCGCCAGTGCACGCCATCGTCGGCTTCCACAGCGGCCTGGCCAACGCCACACCCGCCGACGCGGCGAACATCACCGGCAAGGTGCTGGTGTGCATCGGCGTCGACGACCCCATCATCCCGCCCGCGCAGCGACAGTCCTTCGAGGACGAGATGAACGCCGCAGGTGTCGACTGGCAGATGCTGCTGCACAGCGGCGCGGGGCACAGCTTCACCAACAAGTTGGCCGACGGCAGCCGACCCGGCTTCCGGTACCACGAGCCCAGCGACCTGCGCTCGTGGCGGGCGATGGCCGCCCATTTCCTCGAGGTCTTCGGCCGCTGACAATTCGTTCTGGATCGAAACTCACTTCGATCGCAACGAGGCCGTGAGGTGTTGCGCGCATTCAGCACATTCGGCCAATGGTCCATAGGGCCCAACTCGGACACGGATCGGCCACTCCATGGTGCGCGTCGGCCTGCGCTGCTCTATTCTTCTGTTCGGTACTCGATGCCCAGCGCACTGCGCTCGGGCGTCGACAGGCAGGCGGATGTCGGCGGCACTTGCGGGAGGCGCCCGCCGACATCCCCTGCCGAATCCGCAGCGTCCGGCCGGTCAATCCTGACCGGCCGATCAGGTCATTCGGCAGCGACACCCTTCGGGGCACGCTGGTTCATGAAGCCGAACATGTAACCGGCGACGCGACGCATCTGGATCTCCTCCGCACCTTCGGTGATGCGGTAGCGACGGTGGTGGCGATAGATGTGCTCGAAGGGCTTGTGGCGCGAATACCCCATGCCACCGTGCACCTGCATGGCCCGATCGGCGGCATCGCAGCACAGGCGGTTCGCCCAGTAGTTGCACATGCTCACCTTGTCGCTCTGACTGAAAGCGCCGTACTTGTCCATCATCCATGCGGTCTTGTGGATGAGGGCCCGGAGCATCTCGCACTGGGTCTGCAGCTCGACCAACGGGAACTGGATGCCCTGATTGGTGGCGAGCGCCTTGCCGAACGGCCGCCGTTCCTTGGCGTACTCCACGGCCTGATCGATGCAGAACTGGGCTGCGCCCAACGACGAAGCGGCCTGGCGGATGCGGTTCTCGTTGAAGAAGTGCTGCACCACCTGCAGGCCGCGGCCCTCACCGCCGAAGATGGCGGCGTTCGGCACTCGCACGTCGGTGAGGCGGATGTGGGCGTGGTCGGTGGGCATGTTGAACGTCCACAGGTACTCGACCACCTCGAAACCGTCGCTCGAGGTGGGGACCAGGAAGGCGGTGATGCCGTCGCCGTCGCCGGCCTTGCCGCTGGTGCGGGCCATGATCATGTCGTACTGGGCCTTGTGGATGCCCGTGTTCCACGTCTTCTCGCCGGTGATGATCCACTCGTCGCCGTCGCGCACCGCCGTGGTCTCCATGTGCGTCGCGTCGCTGCCGTGGTTCGGCTCGGTGATGCCGAAGGCGAACCCGCGACGGCCCTCGGCCAGGTCGTCGATCCACTCGGCCTTCTGCTCGTCGGTGCCGTAGGCGATCATCAGCAGCAGACCCACGTTGTTGCCCACGATGGAGTGCTCGTTCTGCAGGTCGTTGTGCAGACCCAGGCCCTTGCGGGCCAGGTGCTCGCGGATGACCGCCATGCCCAGGTTGGTGCCGTTGCGGCCGCCGAACTCGGTGGGGAACGGGTAGCGGTAGAAGCCGGCCTCGTCGGCGAGGCGCTTCACCTTGTGCAGCAACTGCTCCCACTCCTCCGTGGGCAGGCCCTGGTCCTCCCAGTTGGTGCGCGCGTCTTCGCGACGGTGGTCGAAGAAGCGGATGTTGTCGTCCTGCTGTTCGAGCGGCTTGATCACCTGCTCGATGAAGCTGTCGAGCTCGGCGAGAAGGTCGAGGAGGTCCTGAGGCAGATCGAAGTCCATCGCCGAAGTGTTCTCCCCCACACCTGCCCCGGACGAAGCGGACGAACCCCAGCGGGCCACGTCGGGATCAGCGGCTGTCGCGCTTCGCCTGTCGCTTCGCACCCTGAGCCGCCGACGAGCCCCGTCGCGACGGCGACTTCGTGGCGGCAGCCGGCACGACGCCACGACCCGCTGCGGTTCGACCCTTCGCCGCCGATGCCTTGGCGGTGCTCTTCGGCGCGGTCCGGGCGGGGGCCTTCGGCGCTGCGGTGGCGGCCGCGGCGAGGGCGAGGCGCTCGGACTTCAGCTGCGCTGCGGCTGCCTTGGCCGCGTTGGCGTAGGCGCGCGACACGCGAGCCAGCGCATCCTCGAAGATCTCGGCCTTGCGCAGGGTGCGCAGGTTCTGCGACTGGGTGGCGGCGCGACGGCCGACCTCGGCCACGGTGGCGCCGCCCTGACGACGGTGCAGCTTGGTGTACTTGTTGCGGGCCCGTCGCACGAGCAGCAGCGCATCGCCCAACTCGTCCTCCGACATGAGCGCCAAGCGGGCGGGCTCGGTGGCAACGAGCAGCGTCTGCTCACCGTCGGAGAAGAGGGCCAGTTCGGTCGGGTTCATCGAGGTCTCCGTTCAGTGGGCGTGCATGCATGATCGCGCGGTCCGACGAGGCTTGCGCAACGGTGTCACAATGAAGGCATGGCAGCGACCTTCACCCGCATGGACGAGTCCACCGCCGAGCAGTGGGCCGTCATCGGCCGCGAGACGGCCCAGAACCAGGGCCGCGTGGCCGACCGCATCCTCATGCTGCTGCGTTCGCTGGGCGACATCACCGACGGGTTTTCCACCGACCAGCTCACCCACTGCCTGCAGACCGCCACCTTGGCCGAGCGGGCCGGCGCCGACGACGAGGTGATCGTCGGTTCACTGTGCCACGACATCGGCAAGGCCATCAGCGTGCCGAACCACGGCCCCATCGCCGCCGAGATGCTGCGGCCCTACGTGCGGCCCGACGTGTTCCACATGCTGTACCACCACCAGGACTTCCAGGGTCGCCACTACTACAACCACTTCGGCATGCCCACGGACCTGCGCGAGCAGTACCGCGACGAGCCGTGGTTCGCGTTGTGCGAGCAGTTCACCGACGACTGGGATCAGATCGCGTTCGATCCCGACGGCCCCACCGAGCCGCTTGAACACTTCGAGCCGTTGGTACGAGAGGTGTTCTCCAAACCGCGCTACCGCTAGGAGGCGCACATGAGCCACGGTGCAGTCACCACCCTGATCCCCCTGGGAGCAGTACAGACGGTCACCGGCAGCAAGTTCCTCGTCGAGCACGGGGGACGCTGCGTGCTGTTCGACAGCGGCTTGTTCCAGGGGCTGAAGGAGCTCCGCGAACGGAACTGGGCGGCGTTCCCCATCCCGCCCGACACGCTCGATGCGGTGGTCATCAGCCACGCCCACCTCGACCACTGCGGCTACCTGCCCCGGCTGGTGAAGGCCGGCTTCCGCGGCGACGTGCACGTCACGTTCGACACCGGCCGGCTCATGTCGGTGGTGCTGCCCGACAGCGCCCGCCTGCTGGAGGAAGAGGCAAAGTACGCCAACCGGTCCGGCTACTCGCGGCACAGCCCGGCTCTGGCCCTGTACACCGAGGACGACGCCTGGACCGCGCTCGAGCAGCTGCGGTCGCATCCGTTCGAGCAGGCCTTCGACGCCGCCGACGGCATCCGCGTCACCCTGCAACCGGCCGGCCACATCCTCGGTTCGGCCACCGTGTTGGTGGAACTGCGCGACGGCCCCACCATCCGCTTCAGCGGCGATCTGGGCCGCCCCACACACCCGCTGCTGGTGCCGCCCACGCCCGTCGGCTCGTGCGACGTGCTGGTGGTGGAGAGCACCTACGGCAATCGTGAGCACACCGACCCCGCGCACAACCCCGACGCACTGGCCGACGTCATCACCCGCACCGTCGAGCGTGGCGGCAAGGTGATCATCCCCGCGTTCGCGGTGGACCGCACCGAGGTGCTGCTGCACCACCTGCGCCTGCTGGCCCTGGACCACCGCCTGCCGCGAGTGCCCCTGTACGTCGACAGCCCCATGGCGCTCGCGGCACTGCAGATCTATCGCGAAGCGTTCGAGGAACGCGCCGACGACGTGCGGCCCGAGCTGAGCGGCCGCGCCGACGCCGCCAAGGTGTTCGACGTACCCGACCTGACCGAGGTGTTCGACAGCGAGGGCTCGAAGCAGGTGTCCCGCGCCGCCGGGCCGGCCATCATCATCGCCGGTGCCGGCATGGCCTCGGGTGGCCGGGTGGTGCACCACCTCGAGCGGTTCCTGCCCGACGAGCGCAACAGCGTGGTGCTGGTGGGCTTCCAGGCGGCCGGCACTCGTGGCCGGCAGCTGCTCGACGGCGCCAGCAGCGTGAAGATCCACGGCCAGTACGTGCGCGTGAAGGCCGAGATCTGCGACCTGACGGGCTTCTCGGTGCACGCCGACGCCAGCGAGCTGATGACGTGGATCCGCACCGCCGAACGACCGCCCGACACCGTGTTCGTGGTGCACGGCGAGGCCGAGGCCTCGCGGGCGCTGCGCGACCGCATCGTGCGCGAGCTCGACTGGAACGCCGTCACCCCCGAGCACGGCGAACGCCTCGTCCTGCATCGCTGACCCGACACTCACCCGGAAACAGGACCGGGGGCGGGGGGGCCGGGGCCGGGCACCCCGGGGGGGGGGGGTTTGGACG
>CBHWEI010000153.1:0-9757 GCA_966112835.1 uncultured Acidimicrobiaceae bacterium | reverse complement strand
CCGTTGGCCACCTTCAGGCCGCCGAGCACGGCGATGGCCACGTAGTTCAGGTTGCCGATCATGACGGTGGCGGGCTGCACGCAACCGCTGATGAACTGCGCCGCGAAGCTGGCCTTGAACAGCTCCTCGTTGGTGGCGTCGAAGCGGGCCTGCGCCTCGCGCTGGCGGCCGAACGCCTTCACCACGGTGTGGCCGGTGAACGTCTCCTCCACGTGCGCGTTCAGCGCGCCGGTGTGCTTCCACTGGGCGATGAAACGGCCCTTCGACTTCGCCGCGATCTGCTTCATGACGAAGATGGACAGCGGCACCGACAGCACGGCGACGATGGCGAGCTCCCACGAGATCCACAGCATCATCGCGATGGTGCCGATGATGGTGAGGATGCTCGTCAGCAACACGCTGATGGACTGCTGCAGACTCTGGGCGACGTTGTCGATGTCGTTGGTGACACGGCTGAGCAGGTCGCCTCGCGACTGCGAGTCGATGTGGCTGAGCGGCATGAGGTGCAGCTTCTGCTCCACCTCGCGGCGCAGGCGGAACATGGTGCGCTGCACCACACCGGCCAGCACCCACGCCTGCAGGTAGCCGAGCACGTAGCTCACCAGGTACAGGCCGACGGCAAGTTCCAGGGTGTGGTGCAGCGCGGTGAAGTCGATGCCGCCGCTGTCCGGGCGGAACACGCCTTCGAACACCAGGTTCGTGGCGTGGCCGAGCACCTTGGGGCCGCTGACCACCAGCACGACGCTGGCGACCGCGAGCACCATCACCAGGTACAGCTTCGCCTTCTCGGGGCCCATGCGGTCGAGCAGGCGGCTGGTGGAGCCGCGGAAGTCCTTCGACTTCTCGGTGGGCATGCCCACCGTGTTCCAGCGGCCGGTCCGCATCTCGGACACGGCGTCGGGGCGCTTCTTGGCGCCGTCGTCGTCGACGTGGGCGTGGTCGGTGTCGGTCACGACGCCATCCCCGCTTCCTCGGCCGTGAGCTGCGAGTTCACGATCTCCATGTAGGTGGGGCAGCTGGTGAGCAGCTCGAGGTGCGTGCCCAGGCCGACGGCCTCGCCGTCCTCCAGCACCAGGATCTGGTCGGCGTCCTTGATGGACGACACGCGCTGGGCGACCAGGATGACCGCGGCGTCGTGCGTGTATGGCTTCATGGCCGCCCGCAGCCGTGCGTCGGTGGCCATGTCGAGAGCCGAGAACGAGTCGTCGAACAGGTACACGTTGGGGCGGCGCACCAATGCCCGGGCGATGGACAACCGCTGGCGCTGACCGCCCGACACGTTGGTGCCGCCCTGGACGATGGTGGCGTCGAGCCCGCCGGGCATGGCGCGCACGAAGTCGGCCGCCTGGGCCACCTCCAGTGCTTCCCACATCTCGTCGTCGGTGGCGTCGGGCCGGCCGAACAGCAGGTTGGAACGGACGGTGCCGCTGAACAGGTAGGGCCGCTGCGGCACCAGGCCGATGCGGTCCCACAGCAGCTCGGGGGCGAGCTCGCGCACGTCGACGCCGTTCACCAGCACCTGGCCCTCGGTGACGTCGATGAGCCGGGCGATGATGCTGACGAGCGTGGTCTTGCCGGCGCCGGTGCTGCCCACGACCGCCAGGGTGGTGCCGGCCTGGCACCGCACGTTGATGCCCGACAGCACCGGCTGGGCGGCACCGGGGTAGTGGAAGCTGGCGTCGCGCAGTTCCACCGACGCGCCCTCCACGTACTCGCTGACCGGTGCGTCGCTGCCGACGATGCTGCTCGGCGTGTCGAGCACTTCCTTCACACGGTCGGCGCTGACCGATGCACGCGGGATGAGCGCGGCCATCCACGTGGCCATCATCACCGACATGAGGATCTGCATGATGTACTGCAGGAAGGCGATGAGGGCGCCCACCTGCATCTCGCCGCTGGCCACCCGGTCGGCACCGAACCACACGACGGCGACGCTGGACAGGTTCACGATGAGCAGCGCGGTGGGCATCATCAGGCCCATCAGCCGTCCGCCGCGAAGGGCCACCTTGGTGAGCCGCTCGTTGCCGTCCTCGAAGCGGGCCATCTCGTAGGGCTCGCGCACGAACGCGCGGACCACGCGGATGCCGGTGATCTGTTCGCGCAGGATGCGGTTGATGTCGTCGATGCGTTCCTGCATGACGCGGAACGTGGGCACCATGCGGAAGATGACGTTGCCGATGCAGAACAGCAGCACGGGGATGGCGACGGCCAGGATCCACGTGAGCTCGCGGTCGGCCTGCAGCGCCAGGATGGTGCCGCCGACGATGGTGATGGGGGCGGCCACCAGCATGGTGCAGGTCATCTGCACGAGGATCTGGATCTGGCTGACGTCGTTGGTGACGCGGGTGATGAGGCTGGGTGCACCGAAGTGGGCGACCTCGCGTGCCGAGAAGTCGGTCACCTGGTGGAACAGGCCGGCGCGCACGTCGCGGCCGAACCCCATGGCCGCCTTCGAACCGAAGTAGACGGCGATGGTGGCGAACACCACCTGCAACAGGCTGAGGAACAGCATCAGCGCGCCGTGCGCCCAGATGTACGCGGTGTCGCCGCGGACGACGCCCTTGTCGATGATGTCGGCGTTGATGTGCGGCAGGTACAGCGCGGCGATGGCCTGCAGGCCCTGGAACAGGACCACCACCAGCAGCAGGTTTCGGTACGGGCGCAGGTAGGTGCGCAGCAGGCGGAGCAACATGTTCGACCACTATGCCGCCGTTCACCCGCCGTTCACGACACGAGCACGTGAGAGCGCGCTGTTCCTGGCCTGGGTAAGGTCCACCGGGTCATGAGCGACCCCTCGCCCCACTCCCTGCCCGACCGTGTCGACGTGGCCGTCGTGGGCGCCGGCTTGGCCGGTCTGGCGGCCGCCCGGGTGCTGTGCGCGGCCGGGAAGTCGGTCGCCGTGCTCGAGTCGTCCGACGGCGTCGGGGGCCGGGTGCGCACCGACGTGGTCGATGGCTTCCGGCTGGACCGCGGCTTCCAGGTGTTGCTCACCGCGTACCCCGAGGTGCAGTCGCAGCTCGACCTCGACGCGTTGCAGATGCGGCCGTTCCTGCCGGGCTCGCTGGTGTGGACGGGCCACCGCCCGTACGCGATCGGCGACCCGTTGCGGAAGCCGTCGCTGCTGCTGCCCAGCGCGGTGGCGCCCGTGGGCTCGGTGGCCGACAAGGTGCGCCTGGCCATGCTGCTACGCCGCGTGAAGGCGGCCGATCCGAAGCAGTTGCTGCGCGGGCCCGACGTGAGCACGCTCGAGTCGTTGCACGCCGCGGGCTTCGGGCCGAAGATCATCGATCGCTTCTTCCGCCCGCTGCTCGGCGGCATCCAGTTGGACCCCACGCTGTCGGGCAGCGCGCGCATGGCCGAGGCCGTGCTGCACTGCCTGGCGGTGGGCGACTCGGCCGTGCCTGCCGAGGGCATAGGCGCCATCCCGGCACAGCTGGCCGCCGCCCTGCCCGACGGCGTCGTGCACCTGTCGGCGCCGGTGGCCGAGGTGGCGCCGGGCGAGGTGCGCCTGGCCGACGGGCGTGTGCTGCACGCCGACCGCGTGGTGGTGGCCACCGAAGGTCCTGCGGCCGCCGGCCTGCTGCGTGAGCGCGGCATGCGCGAGGTGGGCTCGCGGCAGGTCGGCTGCGTGTGGTTCGACGCGCCGGCGCCGCCCGTGCCGCAGGCGCTCGTCGTGCTCGACGGCATGCGCACCGGTCCGGCGCTGAACGTGGCGGTCATGAGCAACGTCGCCCCCGAGTACGTCACCGCCGACGCGCCCGCCGGGCACGCCCTGGTCGCCGCCGCCTGCCCGGCCACCGAGGGCGTCGACGACCTGGGCACCGAGGTGCGCCGCCAGTTGCGTGCGTGGTGGGGCCCGCAGGTGGACCAGTGGCGGCAGCTGCGTGTCGACCGCATCGCCCACGGCCAGCCCGACCATCGCCCGCCGTTCGCGCCGAAGCGGGCCGTGTCGTTGGGTGACGGGCTGTTCGTGTGCGGCGACCACCGCGACACGCCGTCCATCCAGGGTGCCCTGTTCTCCGGCCGCCGCACTGGCGAGGCCGTCCTGGCGTCGCTCGCCTGACGGGCCGGATCACCTCCGCCGGGTGAAGCCCGGCAGCGAGCACCGTCGTCATACTGGGGCCATGAAGCGTTCCCTCGCCGCTCGCGGTCTGCTGCTCGGTCTGCTCGTCGTCGCATCGGTCGCCTGTGGTGACGACACCGAGACCGAAGCGACCCTGACGCCCACGCTCGACCTCGTCGGCATGTCGTACGTGCTCTCCGAGGCGGTGGGCGTGGACGTGCCACCGTCCAGCGCACTGCAGATGGACTTCGACAAGGTCCGCCTGCACGTGTCCGGCGGCTGCAACACCATGAACGGTGGCTACGAGGTGGTGAACGCCAAGCTCGAGGTGACCGAGCTGGCGATGACCGCGATGGCGTGCGTCGACGATGCGCTGATGGCGTTCGACACTGCCATCTCCCAGTTCCTGGACGCGTCGCCCAGCATCGTGGTGGCGGGTGACGTGATGACGCTGGCCCACGACACGGTCACCCTGACCTTCCGCGAGGCCGCGCCCGTGGCGGACAGTGCGCTGGAGGGCACGACGTGGACCGTCACCGGCACCGTGCAGGGCGACGGCACGAGCAGCCTGCCCACCACGCCGGCGAACCTGTTGCTGAAGGACGGCACGGCCGAGCTGTTCGCCGGCTGCAACAACGGCAGTGGCAGCTACACGGTGGACGGCGACACCATCACGTTCGGGCCGATGGCGATGACCAAAAAGCTGTGCGGCCCGGCGGCCACGGCGCTGGAGTCGACGGTGACCGCGGTGGTCCAGGGCGCGGTGACGTTCGACATCGAGGGCACCAAGCTGACCCTGTTCCAGGGCACCGACGGATTGACCCTGGCGGACAAGGGATAATACAAGTACAATACAAGTTGTGACCGACTGGAACCCTGCTCAGTACCACCGCTTCGCCGACGAACGCACGCAGCCGTTCCACGACCTGGTCGCCCTGCTGCGCCGTGACCACCCCGTGGGTCGCATGATCGACCTGGGGTGCGGCAGCGGTGAGTTGACCGCCTTCGCCGCCGACCAACTCGGCGCCACCGACGTGGTGGGCGTCGATTCGTCACCGGCCATGCTGCAGGCGGCCCAGCCGAACGCCCGGCCCGGACTGCGGTTCGAGGCCGGCGACATCGGCGACTGGACCGCAGCACCCGACCACGACGTGGTGCTGGCCAACGCCAGCCTGCAGTGGGTGACCGACCATCCCGCCGTGCTGCGGCGGTGGACCGCGGCGCTGGCGCCCGGCGGCCAACTGGCCGTGCAGGTGCCGGCCAACGCGCAGCAACCGTCGCACACCGTCGCCGCCGAGGTGGCGGCACGCCCGCACTTCGCCGCGGCGTTCGGCCCCGCCGGCCCGCCGCGCGACCCGGTGGCCGACTTCGTGCTCGAGCCCGAGGTCTACGCCCGGCTGTTGCACCAGTTGGGCTTCGCCGAGCAGCACGTGCGCCTGCAGGTGTACCCGCACCTGCTGCCCGAGAGCCGGTCGGTGGTCGAGTGGGTGCGCGGCACCACGCTGACCCGCTTCCAGAAGGTGATGCCGCCCGATGCCTTCGCGCAGTTCCTGGCCGAGTACGAGGCGCGGCTGCTCGAGGTGATCGGACAGTCGTCGCCGTACTTCTTCCCGTTCCGGCGCATCCTCATGTGGGGACGCCTCCCCCGCTAGCGGCGCCGAGCGGTTCGAACTGGTTGCGTCGGTTCCCGGAAACCGGGAACACACGCAACCAGAAGCCGATTTGGGAGGAATCGCAACCAGAAGCCCTGGCTGGCACGCGGTGCTCAGGTGGCGGCGATGAAGTCGACGATGACCTTCGCCAGCTCGGGGCCGCTGTCCTCCTGCAGGAAGTGGCCGGCGCCTTCGATGGTGGTGTGGGGCTGGCCGTCGCAGCCCGGCACGGACCGCAGGAACACGCGGTCGCCGCCGTTGGTGACGGGGTCCTTGTCGCTGAACGCGCACAGCCAGGGGCGATCGAACGCGCTGATGACCTGCCACGCGGCCACCTGGTCGGCATGGGCGGGGTCGTCGGCGCCGGTGGGCACGAGCGACGGCAGGATGCGCGCCCCGGCCTTGTAGCTGTCGTCGGGAAACGGCGCGTCGTAAGCGGCGACGACCTCGGGCGGCAGCGTGCTCTGGCAGCCGCCGTTGATGATCATGCCGATGGGGAACTGCTCGGCCGTCTGCGAGAACTTCTGCCACGCGAGGAACGCGTCGGTGGGCGGGCGCTCGCCGGTGGGCAGGCCCGTGTTGCCTACCACGACGCGGGCGAAGCGGTCGGGCTCGGCGGCCACCAGGCGCAGGCCGATGAGGCCGCCCCAGTCCTGGCCGAAGAACGTGATGTCGCGCAGGTCGAGCTGGCCGAACATCGCCTCGTGCATCCACGCCACGTGGCGGGCGTAGGTGTAGTCGGACTGCTCGGTGGGCTTGTCGCTGCGGCCGAAGCCCACCAGGTCGGGTGCCACCACGCGGTGGCCGGCGGCCACGAGCTCGGGGATCATGGTGCGGTACAGGTAGCACCAGCTGGGCTCGCCGTGCATGAGCAGCACGGGCGGTGCGTCGGCCGGGCCCTCGTCGATGTAGTGCACGCGAAGCTCGCCACCCTCGCCGTCGGCGATGGTGACGTAGTGCGGGGCGAAGTCGTAGCCCGACAGGTTCTCGAAGCGGTCGTCGGAGGTGCGCAGGGTCTTCATCGGTTCGGTTCCTCGGCGGGTGCGGGGTGGGTGGAGAGCAGGACGGTGACCGCGTCGGCCATGGCCGCGGCGGCCTTGGGCCGGGTGAGGCGCTGGTCGTCGCGCAGCAGTCGCCAGGCCTCGAACGAGGTGGCGATGTCGGCGGCGGCCAGGCGGGCGGCGGCGGTGTCGGCCGGCAGGGCGGCGAGCTCGGCGGCGAACAGCGTGGCCAGTTGTTGGCGCAGGAACGCACGGCCCTGGGTGAGCCGGTCGGCGACGACCAGTTGGAACGGGGCACGCAGGCGCGACACGGTGGCCACGCTTTCGATGGTCTCGAACAGTTCGCCGCGCTGGCGCACGAGGGCGGTGACGCGCTCGGCGAAGGGGCGGTCGGCGTCGATGTCGAGGGGGAGCAGGTGGCGCACGTCGAGCTGCTGTTGCTCGATGGCGGCCTCGCACAGGTCGTCGACGTCGTCGAAGTAGCGGAACAGCGACCGCGCCGACACGCCCGAGCGCAGGGCGATCTCTTCGGTCGACGGGTTCAGGTTGCCCTCGTTGTAGAGCGACAGAAGGGCGCGCACGACGGCCTCGCGGTTCCGGTCGCGGCGCAGGCGTCGGCCGTCGGCGGGGGGATCGAGCGGGCGGGCTGCGGGCATGGCGCCACCGTAGCAGCCGGGTCGTCATGTTGACAGTCCTTGTGTCAATTGTTTGAATGGGTCGATGACCGCCCCGCGCCGCATCGCCCTCGTCGCCGACACCAGCTTCTACGTCGGCCCGCCCATCGCCCGCCTGCTGGCCCAGCGCGGCCACGACCTGGTGGTGGGCAACGCCCCCGCCGAGCTCGTCGCCGAGCTGGAAGGCCTGGGTGCTGCGGTGGAAGTGGTGCCCGACACGCGCGACCTGTCGAAGCCCGAGACGTCGGCCCGGCTGGTGCAGGCGGCGCTCGACCGGTTCGGCCGCGTCGACACCGCCACGGCGTTCAGCGGGCGCGTGGTCACCGGCTCGTTCCTCGACTCCACGCTCGACGACCTGCAGTCCGTGCAGCGCGGCTGCATCGAGGCGCCGTACCACTTCCTCCGCGCCGTCGTCCCGCAGATGGTCACCCAGGGCGGCGGGCAGGTGCTGGTGCTCACCAGCGCCGCCGGCGCACGCCCCACCCCCAACGCGCCGCTGTACTCGGCCGCCCGCGCCGGCGCCACCATGTTGGTGAAGAACGTCGCCGCCGAGGTGGCCCGCCACGGCGTGCAGGTGAACGCCGTGGGCACCAACTTCATGGACTTCCCCGAGTTCCGTCGCGCAGCCGGCGCCGACGACCCGGCGGTGCGCGAGCGCATCGAGGCATCGGTGCCGTTGCGTCGCCTGGGCACCGTCGACGAGTGCGCCGCGTTCTGCATGGCGTTCCTCGACGGCACCAGCGGCTTCACCACCGGCCAGTTCGTCGCCTACGCGGGCGGCTGGGTCTGAGCCGCACCATTCGGGTCACCACGGGTGCCCGTTCGCTTTGCTCGTTCTCGTCCAAGAAACTTCAAGGATGCGTCAGGGTCGACCGATACTGCCCCCGATGAAGCAGGTCGGCCGATGATCGAAGGTGGCAGCGCGGGTGGAAGCGCCACCGTGCAGGCGGCCGAACGCCGTGCGCAAGCCGAGCGGCTGCTGCACGAGGCGACCCGCCTGGAGGCCGTCGCGGTCGACGAGCAGGCCATGGCGGCCCAGCTGGCCGGGCTTCCCGCCGGCTGCGCGGTGCTGCACGACCTCACCCTGCCCGACGGGCGTGGTCGCGTCGACCACGTGGTGGTCGGCCCCGGCGGTGCGTTCCTGGTGCTCACGCGACGCGTCGAGCACGCACTGTCGTTCGACCACGGTCAGTTGCTCGCCGGCAATGCGTCGCTGAAGCCCCTGTTCGACGGTGCGCGGGTCGAGGCCCAGGCGCTCACCCAGGCGCTCGGCACGGCGGTGGTCCCGGTGATCGGCATCGTCGGTTCGCCCGTCCCGCCGTCCATCCCCGCCGCCATCGAGGGCGTGCTCGTGGCCCCCGGCGACGCGGTCGCGGGCGTCATCACCCGCGGTTCGCACACCAGCCTCGCCCCGGAGCAGGTCAACGACGTGGCCGGTCGCGCCGTGCCGCTGCTCACCGTCGCCGGCACCCGGGCCCGCGCCGCCGCGGCACCGCCCGTGCTCGCCGCGCCGCCTCCGCCGCCCCCGCCGAACCCCACGCCGGCCGCCGGTGTGCCGCGGGTGGCCACCCCCGCGCCGCTGGCCGCTGCGAAGGAGGCCCCGGCCCCGGCGCGCGACCCGCACGCCGCCCGCACCCGGAAGTTCATCATCGCGGCCATCGTGTCGGCGTGCCTGGTCGCGTTCGCCGCCGGCACCCTCATCCGCGTGCTGTTCGTCGACGACCCGGCGTCCGACTCCAGCGCCTCGCTGGTCTCGGTGGTCCCGTCCACCACCATCGACATCCCCACGTCCGACTCGGCCGGCGGCGTCACCACCGTCCCCGTGTCGGCCCCGGTGGCGGCCATCCCCGCCCCCACGGTGGCGTTCATCCCCGTCTGCCAGACGCCCGGCTCGGGCTGGTCGCTGGTGCCGTCGTGGCCCGGCGACGTGGCCAACCTGGCGAAGTACGACATCGAGATCCTGGGTGCCGACGGCAACTGGACGGTGACCGGCTCGTTCGCCACCACCGACACCGCGGCCGCCGCAGCGCTCGTCGGTCAGCCCCCGAACACGACGGTCACGGTGCGCATCATCGCGGTGCTGGCCGACGGCAGCCGCAGCCCCGGCACGTCCACACCCATCATCACGCCCGCCACTGCCTGCTGAGCAGGGTGTTCAACGGGCGGCGACGGCCCGCCGTTTCGCGTTCCGTTCGGGAAGGTGCCCGGTATCATTGCCATTTGTGCCTGTGGCCGATTGGCCGCTGCGCGCCCACACGACGCACGAGCGAAGAGAGACGAAGAGATGGCCAAGCGCGAGTTCCCCCTTGAGCGCACCCGCAACATCGGCATCATGGCCCACATCGACGCGGGCAAGACCACGACGAC
>CBHWEI010000152.1:0-9760 GCA_966112835.1 uncultured Acidimicrobiaceae bacterium | reverse complement strand
CTGGCGCCCCCGGAAGGATTCGAACCTCCGACACACGGTTCCGGAAACCGTTGCTCTATCCCCTGAGCTACGAGGGCGGGGTTCCGCGCCGCCGAGGCGACGAGGACGCCGACACCATACCGACCGGCGGCGGGTCCGCGGCAATGGCGATCGCGTCGGCCGACGTGTCGCCCTGCAGGTAGCGGGCGCCGGTGCCCAGCCGTGCGGCGGCGTCGCCGGGGTTGTACAGCGCGCACCGGTCCAGGCTCAGGCAGCCGCAGCCGATGCACGAGTCCAGGTCGTCGCGCAGCAGCTCCAGCAGGTGGATCTGCTCGTCCAGGCGACTGCGCCACGCCGACGACAGGCGGGTCCAATCCGCCGGGGTGGGGGTGCGGCCATCGGGCAGCGTGGCCAGCGCGGCGCGGATCTCGTCGAGGGTCAGGCCCACGCGTTGTGCGCTGCGGACGAAGGCCACCCGGCGGAGCGCGTCGCGGTGGTACCGGCGCTGGTTGCCCGACGTGCGGGTGGCGGGCGGCAGCAGCCCGGCGTCCTCGTAGAAGCGCAGGGCGGAGGTGGCGACACCCGCCCTGGCCGCCAGTTGGCCGATGGTGATCAGGTCCTCGGCGCCGTGTGCGGTCATGACAGAAGTCTTCCCGCGAATGCTCTTGACTTCAAGTGAACTTGAAGGAGCACAGTGTCGACATGCACTCCCTCACCGCCCCCCAGGTGACCGTCGACGAACAGGCCGTGCTGCACCACGCGGTGCGCACCGTCGCCGTCCCACGAGACACCTTCGAGGACTCGTTCACGCTCCACGCACCGCTCGAACTGCTCGGGCGGGTGGGGCTGCTGGCCCATGTCGCACCGGCCCGTCGTGCCGACGCCGTGGCCATGATCGCCGAGCTCGCCGACCAGTACGCCGCCGCCGGCGAACCGGTGGGCACTCCCGACCGGGGGACGACCACCCCGGTACCCACCGGACCGCCCGAGCAGCTGGCCGCCCGCCTGCTCGCGGCCGTGCGTGCCGGCGAGCTCGACGAGGTCGACCAGTTGGCCCTGGCGCTGCTCCCCACCGTCTCGCCCGCGGAGGCGGTGGGGTTGCTCGGCGAAGGGCTGGTCACCTCGCTGTCGGCGGCCGGTCACGCACCCATCGGCTTCGCGCTGCTGGGCCGGGTGCGGCCAATGCTGGGCGCCGAGTTGCTGCGCGGACCGCTGCGCAGCATCGCCCGTCGGCCTGACTGGCAGGTGAGCTGGCACCGCGACCTGCACGACGTGGGCGAACCGAGCCACCTGTACGCCGCGCTGCGGGCCACGCCGCAGATGGGGCGACCGGGCAGCGACTTCATCTACCCGCTCATGTCCCAGGTCCAGGATTCCGGGGTCGCCGCCCGAGTGCTGGGCCCGGTGCTCGCCGACCGGTTCGACACGGCAGCGGCGTCACGCGTGCTGCTCCGCGTCGCCGCGTGGAGCATGGTGCACGACGACCGCACCCAGGCGCCGTACGGCTGGACGCACGCCCTCACCATGCCGCAGGGCGTGATGGCAATGGCAGGCGCCGGAGTGACGCCGCGCACCGCGCTGGCGGTGGCCGGCACGTTCGCCGTCGGCTTCCGTGCCGCACACGGCACGGTGCCCCTGCCCGAGGTGCTCGAACCGGGCGCGGCGCCCGATGCGACGTGGGTCGAGCTGCTCACCGCAGCCGCGCTGCACCACGACGCGCACGTCGTGAAGTTCGCGCTCGCGGCCCGCCACGCGGCCGACGACGACCCGGCCTTCGAACCGCTCCACCGCAACGCAGTGGCCACCCTGCTCGACTGGTGGGCAGCTTCCACGACGGCATGAGCCGAATCGGGTCGGGTCCGGGCCAGGGGTGGCCGGTACGATCGTCACACCATGGCCGACCCCCTGCACACCGTTGCCGCCACGTTGCGCGAGGCGTTCACCCGCGCGACGGGCCTGCCCGCCGACGACATCGATCCCGTGGTGCGCCCCAGCGACCGAGCCGACGCACAGGCCAACGGTGCGCTGGCCCTGGCGAAGCAGCTGGGCAAGAACCCGCGCGAGGTGGCCGAGGCGGTGGTGGCCACCGGTCTGTTGAGCGACGTGTGCAGCAACGTCGAGGTGGCCGGGCCCGGCTTCATCAACCTCACTTTCACACCCCAGTTCCTGGCCGAGCAGCTCGCCGCGGCCGGTGCCGATGCACACCTCGGCGTGCGGGCCGCCGTGCCCGAGATCGCCGTGGTCGACTACTCGGCGCCGAACGTGGCCAAGGAGATGCACGTCGGCCACCTGCGCACCACGCTCATCGGCGACGCACTGGTGCGCCTGCTCGAGTTCGTGGGCCACACGGTCATCCGCGAGAACCACATCGGCGACTGGGGCACCCCGTTCGGCATGCTCATCGAGCACATGGTCGACCTCGGTGGCGTCGATGCCGAGCTGACGGTCGACCTGTCGGACCCCAGCGCGTTCTACAAGGCGGCCCGGGCGAAGTTCGACGCCAGCGACGAGTTCAAGGAGCGCGCCCGCGCCCGCGTGACGTTGCTGCAGAGCCGCACCGATCAGGCCACCATGGCCATCTGGCAGAAGTTGGTCGACAAGTCGGCCGACTACTTCGACGTGGTCTACGGGCGACTCGGCGTGCTGTTGCGCCGCGATGACATCGTCGGCGAGAGCTTCTACCAGCCGCTCATGCCGGCGATGCTCGAGCGCCTGGACCAGGCCGGGCTGCTCGCCGAGAGCGACGGCGCCAAGGTGGTGTGGGTGCCGGGCTTCACCAACCGCGAGGGCGAGCCGCTGCCGCTCATCGTGCAGGCGCGCACCGGTGGCTTCAACTACGCCACCAGCGACATCACCTGCGTGCTCGACCGTGTCGAGCGGCTGCACGCCACGCTGCTGCTGTACTGCATCGGCACCCCGCAGAGCCAGCACCTGCAGATGGTGTTCAAGGTGTCCGAGATGCTCGGCGTGCTGGTGCCGCCGGCCCGTGCGGTGCACGTGAACAACGGCAGCGTGCTCGGCGCCGACCGCAAGATGATGAAGAGCCGCAGCGGCGAGCCCGAGATGCTGCTCGACCTGGTCGACGGCGCCATCGAACGTGGTCGGGCGGTCATGGCCGAGCGCAGCGCCGAATTGTCGGCCGACGAGATCGACGAGCTCGGCCGGCAGATCGGCATCGGCGCACTGAAGTACGCCGAGCTGTCCAGCGACCGCATCAAGGACTACGTGTTCGACTGGGATCGCATGCTCGCGTTCGAGGGCAACACCGCGCCGTACCTGCAGTACGCGCACGCCCGCATCTGCAGCATCTTCCGTCGCGGTGGCGTGGAGCGCGAGAGCGTTCGCGACACCGTGCCCACCATCGGCGAGCCCCAGGAGCGGGCGCTCGCACTGCACCTGTTGCAGTTCGACGCCGCCGTGCACGACACGCTCGACAAGTACAGCCCCCACAAGCTGTGCACCTATCTGTTCGAGCTGGCGCAGACGTTCACCGCGTTCTACGAGGCCTGCCCGGTGTTGAAGGACGGCTACGAAGCCACCCGCGAGTCGCGGCTGGCGCTGTGCGACCTGACCGCTCGCGTGCTGCAGCAGGGCCTGGCCCTGCTGGGCATCGACGCACCGGAACGGATGTGACGTGAACCCCGTCTCGCTGTCGCTCCTGCCGCAGACCGCCGAAGTGCGCGCCGACGGCTCGCTCGCCATCGGCGGGTGCTCGGTCGCCGACCTGGCCGCCCAGTACGGCACGCCGCTGTTCGTCTACGACGAGGCCCACCTGCGGGCGCGGTGCCGCGAGGCCGTCGACACGTTCGGCGCCGGCCGCGCGGTCTACGCCACCAAGGCGTTCCTGTGCGGCGCCATGGCCCGGCTGGCGTACGAGGAGGGCATGCTGCTCGATGTGGCCAGCGGCGGCGAGCTGTTCGTGGCCCTGCACGCAGGCGTGCCGGCCTCGGCACTCACGCTGCACGGCAACAACAAGAGCGTCGCCGAGTTGCGCATGGCGCTCACCGAACGCGTGCGCCACGTGGTGGTCGACAGCTTCGACGAGCTCGACCGGCTCGACGCCCTGCACGCCGAGGGCCTGCCGGTGCCCGACGTGCTGGCCCGCATCACGCCAGGGGTGCACGCCCACACGCACGAGTTCATCGCCACCGGGCAGGACGACAGCAAGTTCGGCTTCAACCTGGGCAACGGCGACGCGCATCGGGCCATCGAGCGCATGCGCACGTCGCCGTCGGTGAACCTGGTGGGCGTCCACTGCCACATCGGCAGCAACGTGTTCGAGGCCTCGAGCTTCGCCAAGGCGGCCGAGGTGATGGCCGCGTTCGCCACACCGCTGGGCCTGCCCGAGCTGGTGCTGGGCGGCGGATTGGGCGTCGCCTACGTGGAGGGCGAGGAAGCCCCCACCATCACCCAGTGGGGCAACGTGCTGCTCGACGCGTGCCAGGCGCTGGGCGTGCGCAGCAACGTCAGCGTCGAGCCGGGTCGCAGCATCGTGGCCCAGGCGGCCATCACGGTCTACGAGGTGGGCACGGTGAAGCACATCCCCGGCATCCGCACCTACGTGTCGGTCGACGGCGGCATGAGCGACAACCCGCGTCCCGTGCTGTATGGCAGCGGCTACGAGGCGTTCCTGCCGCGTGCCGTCGCCGCCGAACGGCCCGACCGGGCGCGCCTGGTGGGCAAGCACTGCGAGAGTGGCGACGTGCTCATCTTCGACGCCGCCCTGCCCGTCGACGTGCGCGTGGGCGACCTGCTGGCGACGCCGGTCACCGGTGCCTACGGCCACAGCATGGCCAGCAACTACAACAAGCTCACCCGCCCGCCGGTGGTGTTCGTCCGCGACGGCGACGCCAGGCTGGTGGTGCGGCGCGAGACGTACGACGACCTCGTGCGCTGCGAGGTGGTCTGACATGGCGCGCAGCGCGTTCCAACAACTGCTCGACCTCATCGCCAAACTCTTCGGCGGCGGTGGCGGCAAGCCCAGCTCGAAGCCGTCCTCGAAGTCGTCGCGGTCCACGCGTCCGCCGGCCAAGGGTGCCGGCGCGACCGACGTGCGCGGCGGTGACTACCGCTTCGAGTACGCCCCCGAACTGGACGGCGACCCGGACCCCGGTGAAGTGGTGTGGACGTGGGTGCCGTACGAGGACGACCCCAGCCAGGGCAAGGACCGGCCCGTGGCCGTCATCGGCCGGCACGGATCGCACCTGCTGGGCGTGGCGCTGACTTCGAAGGACAAGCACCCGCAGTACCAGGTGCCGGTCGGTTCCGGGCCCTGGGATCGCCAGGGTCGACCCAGCTTCGCCAAGGTCGACCGGCTGCTCGACGTGGACCCGGCCAAGGTGCGCCGCGAGGGCGCCATCCTGGGCCGTGACCACTACGACGACGTGGTGGCGGCCGTCCGGCGCCTGCACGACGGCCGCCGCTGACGGGCCGCGCCCCGGCTGTAGGTCGGTCGACCCTTCCGGCAATCTGTTTCCGGACCAGCGCTCCGAACTCGTAGCCTGCACGCCGTGACACGGCAGATCAGGCTTGGCGTACTCGGGTGTGGCAACGTCGGCGCGGCACTCGTCGACCTGGTGGGCGCGCAGGCGGCCGCCATCGAGGAGCGCACCGGTGTGCGTCTGGAGGTCACCCGCGTGGCCGTCCGCAACCTCAGCGCGCCGCGCGACGTGCAACTCGCCGAAGGGGTGCTCACCCGCGACGCGCACGACGTGGTGAACGACCCTGACGTCGACGTCGTGGTCGAGGTCATCGGTGGCATCGAGCCAGCCCGCGAGCTCATCACCACGGCGCTGCGCAACGGCAAGCCGGTCGTCACCGCCAACAAGGAGCTGCTCGCCAACGTGGGCGCCGAGCTGTACGGCGTGGCCGACGAGGTGGGTGTGGACCTGCTGTTCGAGGCAGCGGTCGCCGGTGGCATCCCGGTCATCCGGGCACTCCGGGAGAGCCTTCGTGGCGAGCCCATCAGCCGGGTGATGGGCATCATCAACGGCACCACCAACTTCATCCTCACCAAGATGACCGAGGAGGGCACCGACTACGCCGCCGCACTGGCCGAGGCCCAGGCGCTGGGCTTCGCCGAGCGTGACCCAACAGCCGACGTGGAGGGCTTCGACGCCGGCGCCAAGGCCGCCATCATCGCCACCATCGCGTTCGGCAAGAAGGTGGTCGCCGGCGACGTGTACCACGAGGGCATCAGCCGCGTGTCGGCCCACGACATCGCCATGGCCACGCGCCTGGGTTACGTGGTGAAGCTGCTCGGCATCGCCGAGGCCGACGCGGCCACCGGCGAGATCGCCGTGCGCGTGCACCCCACCATGGTGCCCCGCACCCACCCGCTGGCCAGCGTGCGCGAGAGCTTCAACGCCGTGTTCGTGGAGGGCGAGGCCGTCGGCTCGCTCATGTTCTACGGACGTGGTGCGGGCGGTTCGCCCACCGCCAGCGCCGTGCTCGGCGACGTCATCGACGCGTCGATGAACCTGGCCAACGGCACGCACGGCGCCATCGGCTCGTTCGGCCGGGCCAGCATCCGCCCCATCGACGAGACCAGCGCCGAGTACCTGCTGAGCATGGACGTGGCCGACCGCCCCGGCGTGCTGCATGCGGTCACCGGCGTGTTCGCCCGCCACGACGTGAGCATCCGCGCCGCCGAGCAGGAGGGGCTGAACCCCGATGCGCGGCTGGTGTTCATCACCCACTCGGCTCGCGAGGCCGACATGCAGGCCACGTTGCGCGAGCTGCGCGGACTCGACGTGGTGCGCAGCGTGGGCAGCCTGCTGCGTGTGATCGGCGGCTGAGCGTGCGCTACGTGTCGACCCGCGGCACCGCGCCCGAGCTCGGCTTCACCGACGCGCTGCTGGCCGGCCTGGCCAACGACGGGGGGCTGTACGTGCCGGCCGAATGGCCCCAGCTGCCGCCGCGTGCACCGGGCGCCACCTACGCCGAGCGCGCCGCGCAGATCATCCAGCTGTTCGTGGGCGACGAGCTGTCCGAGGACACGGTGCTGCGCCTGTGCCGCGAGGCGTACGGCACGTTCGCCCATCCGGCCGTGGTGCCGCTGGTGCAACTGCACGACGGTCACTTCGTGCAGGAGCTGTTCCACGGCCCGACGCTCGCGTTCAAGGACGTGGCGCTGCAGCTGGTGGGTCGCATGTTCGACGAGGTGCTCCGCGCCCGTGGGCAGCGCGTCACCATCGTCGGTGCCACCAGCGGCGACACCGGCTCGGCCGCCATCGACGGCGTGAAGGCCTGCGCCAACGTCGACATCGTCATCCTCTATCCCAACGGTCGCACCAGCGACGTGCAGCGCAAGCAGATGACCACGGTCGACTCGCCGAACGTGCGGGTGGTCGCGGTCGACGGCACGTTCGACGACTGCCAGGACCTGGTGAAGGCCATGTTCAACGACGCACCGTTCCGCGACCGCATGGGTCTGTCGGCCGTGAACAGCATCAACTGGGCACGCGTCATGGCGCAGATCGTCTACTACGTGAACGCCTGCGACCTGCTCGAGGGGCCCATCAACGTGTGCGTGCCCAGCGGCAACTTCGGCAACGTCTTCGCCGGCTGGATCGCCAAGCGCATGGGGGCCGACATCGACCGCCTGGTGGTCGCCTCGAACGCCAACGACATCCTGGTGCGCTTCTTCCGCTCGAACGACATGAGCGCCGCACCGGTGGTGCCCAGCCTGAGCCCCAGCATGGACATCCAGGTGTCGTCGAACTTCGAGCGCCTGCTGTTCGAGATGAACGGCCGCGACGGTGGCATCACCGCCGAGCAGTTGCAGCACTTCCGGTCGTCGGGCCGGCTGTCCGTCGAGCCGGATCAGCGGTCCGAGTTCATCGACGGCGTGTTCACCGCCGAGCGGTGCGACGACACCGAGACGCTCGCGGTCATCGGCCGCACGTTCGCAGAGGCCGGCATGCTGCTCGACCCGCACACCGCCGTCGGCGTGGGCGCCGTGGCCAAGTTGCGCGCCGCCGGTGCGCTCACGGGCACCACGGTCACGTTGGCCACGGCCCACCCGGCGAAGTTCCCCGACGCCGTCGAGCGCGCCACCGGCGTGCGCCCGCCGCTGCCGCCGCACCTGCACGACCTGTTCGAACTGCCCGAGCACGTCACCGAGCTGCCCAACGACCTGGCCACCATCCAGCAGTTCGTCAGCACCACCTTCACCCACTGACCCACTCGGGCAGATCCGAGTGCCACAGCCCCGTCCGAGTGAGTGGCCGTCGTGCGAGTGCCACGCCACCGTCCGAGTGCTCACTCGAAACCGGGGTGCGAGTTCCCACTCGGAGGTCTAGCGTCGCGGCGATGGGGGACCTGGCCGTCGACACCACACTCGCCGATCGCGGCGACGGCGCGTACTCGGCCGAGCTGTCGCGCGACTGGGAGATCTGGGGGCCCAACGGTGGCTACATGTCCGCGTTCGCGCTCGAGGCGGCTCGCCACGCGAGCGGCCGCCCTCGGCCGGTGAACGCCACCGTCCACTTCCTGAGCGCGGCGTCCTTCGACCGGCCGATCACGGTGACGCCCACCGTGCAGCGGGCGACGCGGGTGGCGACCAGCGTCCGCGTCGCCGTGTCGCAGGGCGACCGGCCGGTGCTGGAGGCGATGATCTGGGCGGCCGACGACGACCTGCCCGGGCTGCAGCACGACGGTCCGCCTCCGCCGGCCGACGTCGGGCGGTGGAGCGATCTGCCGACCATGGACGAACGATGGGCAGCATCGGGCCGCGAACGCCCGAGCACCTACCGGTTCTGGGACAACGTCGAGCAGCGTCCGCCCCACTGGATCGACGACTGGGACAACCGCCGCGACCAGGATGCGGTGTACCTCGACTGGATCCGCTTCACCGCCGTCGGTGTCGACGGACCGTGGGCAGAGGCTGCCCGACAGCTGTTGCTCGTCGACCTGGGCGCATGGCCGGCGGCCACCCGCAAGCACGTGCAGTCGGACCACATCGCGCCGAGCATCGACGTGTCGTGCGAGTTCCACGACCTCGGCCCGAACAGCGGGTGGTACCTGTTGCGCGGCGAGTCGCCCGTGGCCGGCAACGGACTCATCGCCAGCCACCAGGAGGTGTGGGACGACGGGGGTCGTCTGCTGGCCAGCGGCATCAGCCACCTCCTCTGCCGCCCGATCCGCTGATCCACCGGTCTGGGCCGCCGATCCACCTCGGGTCGCTTGCGTTGTCGCGGGGCGGGGGCGGTGGCTACAGTTCCGGCCGTCCGAGGTTGTCGGACTTCCCGCTGGTATCCGGCCCAGGGCCGACGACGGCGGGTGATCCCCTCGCTCGTGTGGTGGGGTCGGCGGCGCAGTGTCCCGCCGAGCTGCACGGGTGTCCCGCTCTCCCAGAAAGCAGGTGGCCAGTGGCCGCGGAAGCGCTCGAGCAATCGATGCTCGAATCGAAGGACAAGGACCAGTTGCTCGCGATCGCGCAGGCCCTGGGCATCAAGACCACGGCCAGGGCGTCGAAGGCGACGCTGATCGACAAGATCCTCGAGACCACCGGTGCCGGCCCGCACGCGGCTACGCCGAGCGGTGCCGATGGTGCCGGCGAGGCCGAGGCGCCCGCCGCCCAGCCCGAGGCTGCTGCCGCCGCACCCGCCGCCGAGCCCGAAGTGGTGCTCGGGCCGGACGGCGAGCCGCTCGCCGACTGGGAGGCCGACCTGGTGCGCAAGGGCGAGATCGAGATGCCGCCGCCCGCCCCGGCCGCGGCGGCCCGCCCGCAGCAGCGCCCGAACGCCCCGAAGCCGGCCACCAACGCCGGCACCGACGA
>CBHWEI010000151.1:0-9802 GCA_966112835.1 uncultured Acidimicrobiaceae bacterium | reverse complement strand
GCGAACTTGGCGATGGCGATGCCGAGGTTCGCGAAGAACGCGGCGATGATGGCTTTGCGGCTGCCGTCCTGCACGGACGCCACACTACGGCCGCTCGGCCTCGATGAGGTCACTCAGGCGTCGACGGAAGCGCACCCCGCCCGTGTCGCTGCGCAGGTTCAGCGGTGTCTCGCCGGCCGCTGCAGCGGCGTCCATGCCGTGTTGCACGGCCTCGAGCACCACCTTGTCCTCGGCGAACGCCGCCTTCACCGACGCGGCGAAGTCGATCGACACCTGTTCGTCGTCGGCGGCCACGTTGCGCATCTGGAACCAGAAGTAGCGGGTGGTGCGCTCATCGACCGGGGTGAGGAAGTTGTAGCTGTCCATCACGAACGTGTCATCGGGCAGGTCGAGGCCCTCGCCGCCCGTGCCGGCCGGGCAGAACACCGCGGTGATGAGCGCGTGGGCGGGGTAGCGAACCTCGTACTGCTGCTTGCGGTCGCAGTTGCCGGCGAACGGCAGGTACGGCGCGTAGAACGGGGGCGGCGGCGTGTCGAACAGCCACCGCCACACGGTGACCCCCGACTGCTCGATCGTGGTCTCCATGGGCGTGTCGTCGGTGCCCGCACCGGCGAACGAACCGGGGTGCACCCACGCCACGTGCGACGGGTCGAGCAGGTTGTCGCTGATGTACAGGTGGTGGCAACGCACCACCATGTCGTCGCCCACCGTGCAGCCCCAGCCGGGCTCGCCCCAGTGGCGCACGGGGAAGATGTCGGCCGGGTCGGCCAGTGCCGGGTCGCCCAGCCACACCCAGAGCAGCCCGTAGCGGGCGTGCACCGGGTACGCCGCGACCGACGCGCCGGGCGGCACCGTGCCGTTCGTGGGTGCCGTCACGCAGGTGCCGGTGCAGTCGAACTGCAGGCCGTGGTAGCCGCACTCGAGCACGTCGCCCTGCACCCGCCCCATCGACAGCGGCAGCTTCCGGTGCGGGCAGGCGTCGGCCAGCGCGGCGTGGGTGCCGTCGCTGCGGCGGTACAGCGCCAGCCGTTCGCCGGCCACGGTGGCCGCGAACGGCGCGTCGACCACCTCGCGTTCCCAGGCAGCCGCGTACCACGTGTTCCGTACGAACATGGGTTGCATCGTAGGCATGGGTGAGAATGGCGCCCATGAGCGAACTCTTGGGGAACGAACTGAACGGACGGGTGGTCGTGGTCACCGGCGGTGGCCGCGGCATCGGTCGCGGTATCAGCGAGCTGCTGGCCGCCCACGGGGCCACCGTTGCCGTGAACTACCGCAGCGACGCCGACGCGGCCGCCGAGACGGTGGCCGCCATCCAGGCCGCGGGCGGCGAGGCCAAGGCGTACCAGGCGTCGGTCGACTCGGTCGACGACTGCGCGTCGCTGGTCGACGCGGTGGTCGCCGACTTCGGCGGCATCGACGTGCTCGTGTGCAACGCCGGCATCGCCTCACGGGGCCGTTCGGTGGCCGACACCGACCCGGCCGAGATGGAGCGCGTCGTCGCCACCCACGCCTTCGGCCCGCACCACCTGAGCCGCCTGGCCATCCCCTCGCTGCGCGAGCGGGCGAAGCAGAACGGCCGCGCCGACATCGTGATGATCTCGTCGGTGGCCACCAGCCACATGGCCGCCAACGGCGCCCCGTACAACATGGGCAAGGCCGCCATGGAGGCGCTCGCCCTCACCCTGGCGCGCGAGGAACGGCCGCACCACGTGCACGTGAACATCGTCGCCCCCGGCCTGGTCGAGACCGACATGGGCGTGCGCCTGAGCCGCGCCATGACCGGCAACCGTGAGCTGCAGGACCTTCGTTCGCTCGACGCCGCCTCACCGTTCGGGCGCGTCTGCCAGCCCAGCGACATCGCCAAGGTGGTGCTGTTCCTGGTGGGCGACCTGGCCGGCTACGTCACCGGTCAGCGCATCGAGGTGGACGGCGGCGGCCGCTGACCGTCACTTCGGGAAGGTGTTGCCGTCGCGGGGGAGCTCGATGAACGTGCGACCCGGCATGAGCTGGATCTCGCTGCCGTCGTCGGCGGTGAGGGTGAAGGGATGGAGCCGATCGGCGCGGGCCCAGGTGCCGTGCACCACGTTGCCGCCGGTGAACACCCATGCCTCGCCCTTGCCGACGCTCACCGCGTCGGGGCTGCCGGAGATGCCGGGGTTGTAGACCATCTCGAGCACCACCACGTTGGTGGTGGTGAGCAGGGTGCCGTCCTTGTCCTTGTCCGGCCTGCCGTTCTGGGCGCGGTCGTACTGGCCGGTTGCGGCGTTCCAGGTCCAGTCGACCTTGTATGCCTCCATGTTCAGCGTCACGCCGGCCGACGGCGTGCCGGGCGTGGCGGCGTCGATGGCGCGGTAGGCGAACTGCGGCTCGGGGATGCCGGCGTTCTCGAAGGTCATCGCGAACACCTTCTCGACGTTGAACATCAGCGTGAACTCGACCGGCTTGTCGTCGCCCGAGCGGTAGCAGCTGCCCTTGCACTTGAACTGGCTGAGGTCGACCAGGTCGCTGTTGTGCACCTCGGCGGTGACGGTCTTGTTGCCGCCGGCCCAGGCGAACACGGGCTTGTTCAACGAACCGAACAGGTTCACGTCCTGGCGGCGGCCGGAACGGATGGGGCCGACCTCGGTGGCGGTCTTGCTGTGGAACACGAAGGCGAAACGAGACACGTTGGCGTTGATGATCTCTTCGTAGATGATGTCGGCGTTGGCGCTGCCGCGCTGGGGGTGCTTGTCGTAGTTGCCCACCTTCACCACCACGGCGGGGTGCTGGGCGGCGGCCGGATCGTCGAGCGGCATGCCGGTGAGCGGCCACGTGGGGGCCGGCGTCTCGGTGGTGGTGGTGGCCTCTTCGGTCGTGGTGGGGGCCTCGGTGGTCTCGGGCACTGTGCTGTCGGCCGAGGTGGACGGTGCGCTCGTGGTGTCGCCGCCCTTGCTGTCGCCACCACCGCACGCGGCCACCAGAACACCGGCAGCGAGAAGAAGGGCGGGAATCGCACGACGTCGGGTGACGAGGCGCGTCGAAGAGGGGGATTCCGGGAAACGCATGCGCCGATTGTGGCAGCACACACTTCCGGAGTGGGGGCACCCCCCGCTGACCTGGGGTGACGGGCTCTGCCACACTGGTCGGCGATGCGTGATCCCCGCTACGACGTCCTCTTCGAACCGGTGCAGATCGGCCCGAAGACCGCCCGCAACCGGTTCTTCCAGGTGCCTCACTGCAACGGCATGGGCCACCGCCACCCGACGTCGCTGGCTGCCATGCGTGGCGCCAAGGCCGAGGGTGGGTGGGCCGTGGTGTGCACGGAGGAGGTCGAGATCCACCACACCAGCGCGCTCGACGGGTCGGTGGAGGGCCGGCTGTGGGACGACGACGACGTGCCTGCGCACCGCAGAATCGTCGACGAGATCCACCGCCACGGCTCGCTGGCCGGCATCGAACTGGTGCACAGCGGGCTGAACGCCAACAACTCGTACCCGCGCGTCGCCGGCCTGGGCCCGTCGGCGCGGCCGCTCACGTCGGGCATCCCCGCCCAGGGTCGGGCCATGACGCTCGACGACATCGCCCAACTGCGCGAGTGGCACCGCGCCGCGGTCCGCCGGTCGCTCGACGCCGGGTACGACCTGGTGTACGTGTACGCGGCCCACGGGCTGACCATCTTCCAGCAGTTCCTCAGCCGCCGGTACAACGACCGCACCGACCAGTACGGCGGCTCGCTGGCCAACCGTGCCCGCCTGCTGCGAGAAGTGGTGGAGGACACGCTCGAGCTGTGCGCCGGCCGGGCCGCGGTGGCGGTGCGACTGTGCGTCGACGAGCTCATCGGCGGCGACGGCATCGAGCGCGCCGAGGTGGAGGAACTGTTCGCGCTCATGGGCGAACTGCCCGACCTGTGGGACTTCATGGTCGGCGAGTGGGACTTCGACTCGAGCACCTCGCGGTTCGAGCAGGAGGGCTACATCGAGCCGTGGGTGGAAGGGCTGAAGGCACTCACCACCAAGCCCGTGGTCGTCATCGGCCGCTTCACCTCACCCGACACGATGGTGCGCATGGTGCGCAGCGGCATCACCGACTTCATCGGCGCGGCGCGGCCGTCCATCGCCGACCCGTTCCTGCCGGTGAAGATCGAGGAAGGCCGGCTGGAGGACATCCGCGAATGCATCGGCTGCAACATCTGTGTGGCCGCCGACTGGATGGTGGTGCCCATCCGCTGTACCCAGAACACCGCCATGGGCGAGGAGTGGCGACGCGGTTGGCACCCCGAACGAATCCGCCCGAAGGAGAGCGACGCCCGCGTGCTGGTGGTGGGCGGCGGCCCCGCTGGACTGGAGGCCGCGCTGTGGTTGGGTCGCCGCGGGTACGAGGTGGTGCTCACGGAAGCGACCCGTCAGCTGGGCGGCCGCGTCGCCCGCGAAGCGCGCCTGCCCGGCCTGTCCGAATGGGGACGCGTCGCCGACCACCGCATCCTGCAACTGCAACAACTCGACCACGTGCTCGTCACCCTCGAGAGCCCCATGACCGCCGACGAGATCGTCGGCTACGACTTCACCCACGTCGCCGTCGCCACCGGAGCACGTTGGCGCGACGACGGGCTGGGCATCTGGCACCACCGGCCCGTGTTCACCGACGCGTTCCCCGTCGACGAACTGCTCGCCGGCCACCGGCCAGACGGCAAGCGCGTCACCGTGTTCGACGACGAGCACTACTACCTGGGCGGCGTACTGGCCGAGCTGCTCGCCCGCGCCGGGCACGACGTCACCCTGGTCACGCCCGAAGCCCGCGTCTCGGCCTGGACGGTGAACACCATGGAACAGGCCCGCATCCACCGCCGCCTGGTCGAGGTCGGGGTGGTGCTGCAGCTGAACACCACCGTGCTCGCCCACGCCGACGGCGCCGCTGTCCTGGCCGACACCTACACCGGCCGCGAGCACACCATCGCCAGCAACGCCCTGGTGAGCGTCACCTGCCGCACCCCGAACGACACGCTCGTCGGCGACCTGCACACCCTCGGTTTCGCGAACGTGCAGGCCATCGGCGACGCCCACAACCCCGGCATCATCGCCGACGCCACCTTCGCCGGCCGCCGCTACGCCGAGGAGTTCGACGGCCCCGCCCTCGACCCCGGCGCAACCCCGTTCCGGCGTGAGGTTGTGAGGCTGGCCTGACATAGCCTTGACGACGTGAGCCCCCTCGCCCCCGACACCACGCATCAGATCATCACGATCACCCCCGAAGCGCTCGTCGAACTGGCCGCGCTGCGCGACACCGAACCCGACGCCGACCGCCTGGGCCTGCGCCTCGAGATCATCAGTCAGCCCGGCGAGGAGTTCAAGTACGACCTCTCGTTCGACATCGTCACCAAGGCCGCGTTCGCCGACGAGGTGCGCACGCACACCGCCGGCGACACCACCCTGAAGGTCATCGTCGCCGCCAACAGCATCGACCTGCTCGAAGGCGCCACGCTCGACCACACCGCCGGTGCCGGCCTCGTGATCCGCAACCCGAACAAGCCGCTCGCCCCGAAGATCGAAGGCCTCATCAGCGACGACGCCCTCAGCGCCGAGATCGACGCCCTCATCGGCACCGAGGTGAACCCGGCCCTCGCCGCCCACGGCGGCTTCGTCACCTACGTCGGTCACGACAACGAAGGCACCGCTTACCTCACCATGGGCGGCGGCTGCCACGGCTGCAGCATGAGCCGCATGACCATGATGGAAGGCGTCCAGACGATGATCGTCGAGCAGATCCCCGCCGTCGAACGCGTCCGCGACCTCACCGACCACAGCAACGGCGAGAACCCCTACTACCACTAACCCCGGCGCGGCTGCGGGCTCGCCGGCCGGGCGCAGGCTCGTCCGGTCGTCGCACGCCTCACTGCTCGGCTAGCGCCTCGCACCGCTTCGCTGCTCGGCTACCGCTCCTCCCCGGACGACCCTGCGCCCGGCCTGTTGAACGCGTGGATCCCCGCCTCCTCGGTAGGGGATTTTGGGTGGGTGGGCGCGAATCGTCCTGGATGTGGGACTCTTCGCGCACACGGGCGGGCAGTGGCCCAGATCTGGGACCTTTCGCGCCCAATGGGAGCGGGACGCGGTCAGCCGAGGGAGGTGGTGGTGGAGGCGTTGCCGTTGATGGAGACGGTGGTGGGCTCGATCGTCGTGGTGGTGCCCGCCGGAATGCCGACGGAGGTGGTGTCGACCAGGAACGTGACGGTGGTGGTGCTGAAGTCCGCCGAATCGCCCGAGCTGGTGGTGGGGACGACGTCGGCAGGGATGGTGGCGACCCCGGGCTCGACCTGCTCGCACGACTGGAACACCTGGCGACCGAACTCGTCGAGCCCCAGTTCGCCCGTGCAGTGCCACGTCCACTGCACGTCCGGCCCGCACCCGCCGCTGAGCGGTGGGAACGCCGTCGTGGGCGCCGACACAGGGGCCGGGATGACGATGGCGAGCCCGACGTAGAAGGCGGCATACCCGGGCAGGTCGGCGTTCGCCGCGTTCAACTCGTCGACGGTGAGGTCGAACTTCTGTGCCACGGTGGCGGGGATGTCGCCTTCCTGCAGCCTGTAGGTGCCTGGCCCGCTGATGGTCGACATCGACAAAATGACGGGGGCCGTGCTGGCTGCGGCGACATCGGGGTAGCAGGCGACCGTCGTCGCCGGCGCGCCGGAGGCGTCGTCGCCGGGGGTCAGGGCGGTGCGGCCGCTGCCGCCGTCGTGGCGCAGGGCGTAGGCGCCCACGCCGCCGGCGCCGACCAGGACGACGGCGCCCACCAGGCCGGCGCTGCGGCGCTGCTGGCGGCGGCGAGCACGATGGCGCACGTCGATGAGCGACGGCTGCGACATCGACGGCGTCGGCCGCGACCGGAACGCCTGCGACAGAGTGCGGTCGATCGGATCGCCGGTGGGATCGGCGCCGGGGAAGGGATCGCGGTCGTTCATCAGGACACCTCGGTACGAAGGCGGGACAGGGCCCGGTGGAGGGTGGACTTCACGGTGCCGATCGGGACGCCGAGCGTGTCGGCGATCTCCTGGTCGGACAGCTGCAGCTCGTAGCGCAGCACGATGGCGTTGCGTTGTTTGGTGGGCAGCCGGCGCACCGCGTCGATGACGTGGTTGAACACCAACTCGCCGTTCTCGGCGCTGGCGACCGGCTGCTGGCGGACCAGACGCCGACGGCGCAGCACCTTGCGGCCGCCGTTCAACACGCACACGCGGAGGTAGGCGACCGGGTTGTCGACCACGCGGTAGCGCACGTACAGGGCGGCGAACGCCTCCTGCACCACCTCCTCCGCCTGGTCGGGTGCATCGACAAGGGCGGTCGCCAGCCGCACCATGGGTCGGAACTCGCGCTGGTACAGCACCTCGAACGGCTCGTGGACCGTCACGTGCACGGACGACTTCGGGTCAAGCATCAGGGGCACCGTTGCTTCGCTCATTCACCGTGTACCGAGTCGTGACCGTCACGATCGGTTCCATCGGTTCTCAGAGCAGTTCGGTGATGGCGCCGACCAGTTGCGGCAGGTCGGGCCCCAGCGTGGCGACATGGCCGCTGGCCGGCAGCAACAGCCGGTGCACCGGACCGCGAAGCGCACCGGCGAGCGCATCGAGCGCGAAGGGGTCGGCGCTGTCGTCGAGCGCGCCCTGCACGAGCAGCACCGGCACGCTGACCAAGGCCGGATCGAGCGCAGCGACGCCCTCGACCATCTGGATCAGCGCGGCGATGGGCAACCGCGTGTAGCCCTCCTCGCCGGCGGCGAGCTCGGGGCCGTCGATCCACTCGTGGCCACGCGACTGCCGCCACTCCAACCCCTCCAACGCGTCGGGGTCGGCGGTGGGCGGGTTGATGGCCACCACCAGCGCCAGGTCGGCGCCGCGCTCGGCAGCTGCGGCCAGCGCCAGCGACGCACCCAGCGACTGGCCGACCAACACGTCGGCGGTGGGCACGGCGGCCAGCCAGTCGGCCCAGCCGACACCCACGAGCGACTCGGGCGACGTGCCGTGCCCGGGCAGGGTGACCACCTGCACGTCGTGACCCGCCGCAGCCAGCAGGTCGGCCAACGGCTGGACGGTCGCGCCCGTGCCTCCCAGGCCGTGGACGACCGCGACGGTGGCCATGGGCGGCGTCAGTCGGCGAGCGCGGCCTGCAGGTCGGCCAGCAGGTCGGCAGGATCTTCGAGGCCCACCGAGATGCGCAACAGGCCGGGCGTGACGCCTTGGGCCGCGGCCTCGTCGGGGGTGAGGCTGGCGTGCGTGGTGGTGGCCGGGTGGCAGACCAGCGTCTCGGGGCCGCCGAGCGACGTGGCCACGTGCAGCAGCTGCACCTTCGACAGCAGCTGTTCGACCGCGGGCAGGCCGCCGGCCAGCTCGACCGCGAACACGGTGCCGAAGTGGCGCATCTGCCGCTTGGCCAGATCGTGCTGCGGGTGGGTGTGCAGGCCGGGGTAGTGCACGGCCGACACGCCGGGGTGACGCAACAGCGACTCGGACAGGAACTGCGCGCTGGCCGCCTGGTGGTTCGTGCGCACGGCCATGGTGCGGATGCCGCGCAGTGCGTTGAGCGCGTCGAACGGCGACGGCGTAGCGCCGTGCAGCACGCTGTACGCCCACACCGCGTCGATGAGGTCGCGCTCGCCGCTGATGACGCCGAGCGTCGCGTCGTTGTGGCCGGCGATGCCCTTGGTGGCCGAGTGCAGCGACAGGTGCACGCCGTGGGCGAGCGGTTGCTGGCCGAGCGGGGTGGCGAACGTGCTGTCGACGACGGTGATGGGGCCGCGCAGTGCGCCGATCTCGTCGAGGTCGACCAGTTGCAGGCACGGGTTCGACGGCGTCTCGGCCAGCACCATCATGGTGCGGCCCGGCTGCACGGCCGCGTCGAACGCGCCCGGCTCGGTGCCGTCGACGAACGTGACGTCGATGCCGAACCGCGCGCACGGGCCCTGCAGGAACGCGAGTGTGGCGGCGTAGAGGTTGCGCTGGGCGACGACGTGGTCGCCCTTGCTGCACAGTGCGAGCACGACGGAGCTGATGGCACCCATGCCGCTGGCGAACGCGAGCGACGCCTCGGCACCTTCCAGTTCGGCGATGGCGTCCTCGAACGACCGCACCGTGGGGTTGCTGTAGCGGCTGTAGAACTCGTTCGAACGAATGCCCGTGGCCCGCTTGCGGGCGTCGGCCATGCTCTCGCTCTCCCACACGCTGCTGGCCCACAGCGCGGGCGCGAGCGAACGGCCGCTGTGGCGACGCCCGCTGGTGATGGCCCTGGTGGCGGGCTGATGTTCGGACTGTTCGGACATTCCCGGCAAGGCTACAGTCCGCTCGGTGAGCGTCGACCCCGGGTTTCTCTACCGCACGTGCCGTGAACGAATCACCGCGCTCGTGTCGCAGCCGGGCATCGACGAGTCGATGGTGGTGCCGGCCACGCCGAAGTGGACCGTGCACGACGTGGTCGCGCATGTCGTCGGCATCACCGAGGACGCCACCACCGGCAACATGGCCGGCGCTCCCGGCGAGGATTGGACCGCGGCACAGGTGGTTCGCGGCAGTTCGAAGTCGCTCGACGAGCTGTTGGCCGTGTGGGCCGAACGGGCGCCGATGGTCGAAGCGGTCTTCTCGTCGCCCGAGGGCGCGCCGATGCTGGCCGGTGTGATGGACGTGCACACGCACGAGGCCGACCTGCGCAACGCGTTGGGTCTTCCCGTCGACGTGCCGGGCGACGCCGTGAGCTGGGCGGCGCAACGCCTGCGCGGCGCATTCGTCGAGCAGGTGGCTGCCGCCGGGTTGCCGCCGGTCGACCTGCCGATCAGCGAT
>CBHWEI010000150.1:0-9818 GCA_966112835.1 uncultured Acidimicrobiaceae bacterium | reverse complement strand
GACCGAAATCTTCACCAGTGATCCCCCTTACGGATCCAGAGCCCCCAGTGGCGGAGGCCATCATGCCCCATTTCACCGGCAGTTGTGGAACGGAACCTCAGGCGAGGGGTCGGTGGTGGTGCGGCATGCGTCGCGGCAGGGTGATCGCGAACACCACGGCGAACACCACTGCGGCCACCAGACCGATGGTGGCACCGGGCGCCGAGCTCAGGTGGTAGGCCAGCATCAGGCCCAGCACGCCTTCACCCACACCGAACGCCACACCCCACAGGGTCATCTGGCGCAGGTTGCGGGCCACCAGCCGGGCGGTGGCTGCGGGCGTCACCAGCATGGTGACGGTCATGACGGTGCCGACGGCGCGCAGGCTGATGACGACCACCACGGCCAGCAGCATCACCAGGACGCCCTGCACCAGCTCGACGCGGACGCCCACCTGCTCGGCATGCACGTGGTCGAACGTGGCCAGGCGCAGCTCGCCGAACATGAGTGCCACCACCAGCACGGTCGCGCCGCCGAGCGCGAGGTTCAGCCAGATGTCGCTCCACTGCACGGTGAGCACGCGACCGAACAGGAAGTGGGTGAGCTCGACGCCGGTGTCGAGCCGCGAGATGACGACGACGCCGAGCGCGAAGAACGCGGTGCCCAGCACGGTGATGACCGTCTCCTGCCCCAGGCGGCGGTTGCCCGAGAACGCCAGCAGCAACAGGGCGATGACGAGTCCGGCACCCATCGCGCCGAACAGCACGTTCACGCCGGCCGCGTAGGCGATGCCCACACCGGCGAGCGTGCCGTGCGACATGGCGTCGCCCAGGTTGGCCATGCGTCGCAGCACCACCCACGTGCCCACGACGGGGGCGACGATGCCGATGATGATCGCGGCGATGAACGCACGCTGCATGAACTCGGCCTGGAAGGGGTCAGTCAGCCAGTGCACGCGGGCCCTCCGGATGCTGGTGCGAGCCGGTGCCGGACCCGAACGTGGCGTCGAGCGCGTCGCCGGTGAGCACGTCGGCGGGCGCGCCGTCGGCGCGCAGCGTGCCGTTCACCGCGAGGCACCGCGAGAAGCGCCGCTTGGCCAGGGCCAGGTCGTGCGTGGCCACCAGCATGGTGGTGCCGTGGCCGGCGAGCGTCTCGAACACGTCGAGCAACTCCAGGGTGCTCGGCTGATCGACGCCGCTGAGCGCCTCGTCGAGCAGCACCACCGAGGCCTCCTGGGCCAGCGCCCGCGCCACGTAGGCCCGCTGCAGTTGGCCGCCCGACAGCTCGGTGAGCGCACGGTCGGCGGTTCCCGCCAGGTTCACACGGGTGAGTGCCAGTTCGGCCGCGGCGCGGTCGTCGGCCGTGGGGCGCTGGTACCAGCGGCGGAAGCGTCGCCGGCCGGCGAGCACCAGCTCGCCCACCGTGATGGGGAAGTTCAGGTCGCTGTCGTTGCGCTGCGGGATGTAGGCCAGGTCCATGCGGTCGGTGTGGTCGTGGCAGTGCACGCCGTTCACCTCCACCACGCCCTCGTGGTTCACCAGCCCGCAGATGGCCTTGAACATGGTGCTCTTCCCGGCGCCGTTGGGACCGATGACGGCGATGAGCTCGCCCGGGCCGACGGCGAACGACACGTCGTGCAGTGCATGGCGATCGCCGTAGTGCACGCCCAGGTCGCGGACCTCGAGGATGGGCGACGTCGAAGCGGGGGTGCTCACGCGCACCCCAGCCCGTCGTGCAGCGCGGCCAGGTTGGCGCGCATGACCGACAGGTAGTCGTCGCCCGCCTTCAGCTGGTCGGCGGACAGCGTCTCGAGGGTGTCGAGCACGCCCGTGGTGGCACCGACCTCGTTCGCCAGCGTGGTGGCCAGGTCGGCCGGCAGGTTCTCCTCGAAGAAGATGGTGGTCACCGCGTTCTCGCGGGCGAAGCCGGCGATGGCCTCGAGCGTCTTCGCCGACGGCTCTTCCGACGGCGAGACACCGGCGATGGCGACGGCCTTCAGACCGAAGGCGTCGGCCAGGTAACCGAAGGCCCGGTGCGAGCTGACGATGTACGGGCTGCGGCAGTCGCGCAGGCCGTTGGTGAACTCGCGCTCCAGGTTGCCGAGGTCCGTCATGTAGTCCGCGGACCGGTTCGAGAAGGCAAAGGCGTCGTCGGGCGCGACGGTTTGAAGCCGCACTGTCACATCCATGGCCATCGTGCGCATGTTCGCGGGCGAGAGCCACACGTGCGGGTCCTTGCCGCCGTCGAGCGTCTCGCCCTCCGCCTCGCCGTCGGTGCCGGGCAACTGCGACGTGACGGGGAGCAGGGTGATGCCGTTGAGCAGGTCGACCTTCTCCACGTCGGCGGGCAGCGACTCGATCGCCTTCTCGACGTTCGGCTGGAACCCCTGGCCCAGGTAGAAGACGATGTCCGCATCGGCCAGCTCGGTGAGCTGCTTCGGGGTGGGGTCGTACTCGTGGGCCTCTTCGCCGGGCGGCACCAGGGTGACCACCTGCACGTCGCTGCCGCCGATCTTCCGCACGATCTCCTCGATCGGGTAGAACGCGACCGCCACCCTTGTGACGCCGTCGTCCTTCGCCGCCGAGTTGTCGCACGCCGTGAGCGCGGTGGCCAGCACGGCCGACGCGGCGAGCACGGCGAGGAGAGGAGTGCGGCGCATGCCCTCACCGTACCGTGAATGAGAATCATTATCAATCGGGTGGGAACGGTTCTCACTCGATGAGAATCGCCGCTAGCGTGACATCGTGCCTCGCCACCCCCGCCCGCCCGTGCTGTCGTCGGCCACGGCCGCGGCCGTGGTGCAGGCGCTGGCGCCGCGAGAGCTGCGGCTGACCGCCAACCGGCGCGCGGTGCTCGCCGTGTTGGAGCACACCGAGCGCCCGCTCACGACCGACGAGGTGGCTGCGCTGGCCGGCGTGCCGACGTCCACCGTGTACCGCAACCTGGCCGAGCTGGTCGACGCGGGCGTGGTGGTGCGCGTGGCCGGCGCAGGCGGCGGCGACCGCCACGAACTGGCCGAGCCGTTCTCCGAGCACCACCACCATCACCTGGTGTGCACCGAGTGCGGCATCGTCACCGACTTCACACCCAGCCCACAGCTGGAGCGGCTCATCGAGAAGGAAGTCGGCGCGTTGCTGGGCAGTACCGGGTTCGCGGTCGAGCACCACGTGTTCGACGTGCGCGGCCGCTGCCGTGACTGCGTGCGGTCAGCGGGCGCCTGACACCACGGGCGTGCGCCAGCCGCGGCCCTTGGCCTCGAGCCACGGCCGCACGTCGGCCGGTGCCAACGGGCGGGCGATGAGGTAGCCCTGCGCCTTGTCGCACCCGATGGTGCGCAGCGCCAGCAACTGCTCCTCGGTCTCGACGCCTTCGCCCACCACTTCCAGGTCGAGCGCACCGGCCATGCCCACCATGGCGGCGATGACGGCGCGGTCCTCGTTGTGGTCGATGATGCCGTTCACGAACGCCCGGTCGATCTTGATGGCGGTGAGCGGGTAGCGGCGGATGTGGGTGAGCGACGAGTAGCCGGTGCCGAAGTCGTCGAGGCACAGCGACGCGCCCAGGTCGCGCAGTTCGTGCAGCGTGTGCTCGGGCGACACGCGGCCGCCGCCCGGCTGACGCTGCAGTGTGGCGTGCTCGGTGATCTCGACGATGAGCCGCTCGGGCTCCATGCCGTAGTCGCGCAGGATCATGCTGACCCGTTCGCACAGGCCGCGGTCGGCGAGCTGCGTGACCGACAGGTTCATCGACAGGCTCACCTGCTGCTCGACGTCGCGGAGGGTCTCGCACGCCGAGCGCAGCACCACGTCGCCCAGCAGCAGGTCCAGGCCGGCGTCCTCGGCGAGGTCGAGGAACGCCGCCGGGCTGAGCAGGCCGCGGGTGGGGTGGTTCCACCGCACCAGGGCTTCCATGCTGGTGGTGCCGCCGTGCTCGAGCGACACGATGGGCTGCAGGTAGGCGACCACTTCGCCGCGCTGCAGGCCGGCCGCCAGGTCGTCGGCCAGGCGGCGGCGTTCGTTGGCGTTGCGCTGACGCTGGGTGACGCTGCGCTCGGGTTCGCCGCGGCGGGCCGCCTTGGCCTCGTACATGGCCAGGTCGGCGTCGGCCAGCAGACCGGTGACGGTGGCATCGTCGTCGTCGTCGACCAGGGCGATGCCCACGCTGGCGGCCACGCGCATGGGGCCCTCGGCCAGCAGGTAGGGCATGGACAGGGTGGCGTCGATGCGGTCGCACAGCGCCTGGCCCATGTGGCGGTCGCTCACGTCGTAGGCGACGATGACGAACTCGTCGCCGCCCACGCGGGCGACCACGTCGCCGGGGCGGACGATGCCCAGCAGGCGCTCGCTGACGGTGCGCAGCAGCTCGTCGCCCGACTCGTGGCCGAGCAGGTCGTTGACGGCCTTGAACTTGTCGAGGTCGATGAAGATGACCGCGGCCGGCAGGTGCTGGTCGACCACGCGCTCGAGCTCGTCGAGCAGCACGGAACGGTTCACCAGGCCGGTGAGGGCGTCGTGCCGGGCCAGGTGCTCGAGCGTGCGGCGTGTGTGGTGCAGTTCGCTGACGTCGTAGGCGGTGACCACCAACCCTTCGACCACGGGGTCGTCGAGCAGGTTGACGATCTCGAACCGCATCGGCAGCGGGGAGACCGACGGATCGTGGTGGCGCATGGTGGCCTCGCAGCTGACCAGGCGGTTCTCGGTGCCGGCCTTCTCGATGGCGAACGCCAGGTCGTTGGCGGCGTCGGTGGCGCAGAACGACACGAGCGGCCGGCCGATGACGTTCGACACGTCGTGGCCGAGCAGCCGGTTGAAGGCGGCGTTCACACTGGTGATCTCGCCGCTCCGGTCCAGCAGCAGGGTGACCGACGAGGCGTGCTGCACCACCTGCTGGAAGCGGACGGTGTCGCTGCCGGCGACCTCCCACATGCGGCGCTTGGTCACGTCGCGGGCGATGGCCACCAGGCCGTGCACGCCGTCCACGTCGAGCGAGTTGCGGCCGATGATCTCGACCAGTCGCCACGTGCCGTCGGCCGCGCGCACCCGGACTTCCACCGGGGTGCCGATGCGCTTGGACTGGATGGTGCTGGTGGACGAGATGACGTTGGCCAGGTCGTCGGGGTGCACCAGGTCGAGGATGCTGCGGCCCAGCCACACCTCGGGGCGCCACCCGAACAGCTCGGTGCTGGCCTTGTTGACGTACTTGAGGTTCACCTCGGTGTCGACGACCATCACCGGGTCGGGCAGTTCCCCCACCAGTGCTGCGAAGTCGATCGGCTCGGTCACGGGCTCCATTATCGACCGCGGGGACCCGACATTGCAGGGATATGAGTCCCTTTTCAGTGATGTTTCGAACGCGGAGGGCGTTCGAATCAGCTACCGGCCGCCACACTGGCCACCGGGGCGTCGGCAGCCGGGGTGGCGGCGGCCGGGTGTTCGGGGCGCAGGAAGAGGTAGAGCACGGGGACCAGATAGCCCAGGTAGGCCAGCACTCGGATGCGCTCGGGGTCGGACGACCAGCCGAACAGGCCGCTCAGGAAGTCGTAGAACGTGCCACTGGCCAGCGGGCCCGAGGTGATGGTCCATGCCGGCTGGAACAGCCAGCCGTCCTCCAGTTCGAGCAGTTCACGGAACTCGTGGAACGCCTTGCCCACCAGGCCGGCGGCGAAGAAGATGAGCAGCACACCGGTGATGCGGAAGAACACCCGCAGGTCGATGTTCTTGCCGAACCGGTAGACGAGCACGCCCACCACGGCCGACACGGCCAGGCCGAGCAGACCACCGACGATGACCTGGGCGCCCGAGGCGTTGCCGGTCTCGGCGCCGAGCAGGAACAGCACGGTTTCGAAGCCTTCACGGGCCACGGCCACGAAAGCGATGAACATGATGGCCCGGGCCGAGGTGGCGCCGTCGACCTTCGAGCGCAGGTCGCCGCTCATGTTGCGGGCGTTCTTGCGCATCCACAGGATCATCCAGGTGAGGACCAGGGCGGCGGCCAGGGCCAGCGAGCCCTCGATGGCCTGCTCGGCCTTGCCCTCGAACTCGCCGACCAGTGCGTGGAACAGCAGGCCGGTGATGAGGCACACCACGGCGGCGATGCCGGCGCCGACCCACACGGAACCGGCTCGGTCGGAACGGCCGGTCTTCACCAGGTAGCCGAGGAGGATGGCCAGGACGATGGAGATCTCGAGACCCTCGCGGAGGGTGATCAGGAACGCTGCGGACATGGCATCATGTTAAGCAAGCCGAACATCGACCCGCAAGTCTCCCTTCAACATTTCCCATCTTGCCAGGTCAGCGGGTACCCCAGACGAATCGGTGGGTGTGGATCCCGAAGTAGGTGAAGCTCTCGACGCTGCGCACGTCGGGGATGGAGCGGATCTCGTCGTCGATGACCGCGAGCAGCCGGGCCGAGTCCTCGCACAGCACTTCCACCAGCAGATCGAACGAGCCACTGGTGAACACGACGTAGATGACGCCCTGGATGCCGGCGATGCGGTCGGCCACCGCACGCACGTTGCGCTCGACGCGCACCCCCAACGCAGCCATGACCGGGTAGCCCAGCGCGAGTGGATCGGTGACGCCCACCACCTGCACCACGCCGGCGTCGAGCAGGCGCTGCACCCGCAGGCGCGTCGCCGCAGGCGACAGGCCCACCAGTTCGGCGAGGTCGGCGTAGCTGGCGCGGCCGTCCTTCTGCAGCGCCTCGATGAGCTGCCGGTCGGTGGGGTCGAGGGGGATCATCCGCCCATGCTCACACGATGCCGGCCGACAGGCCGAAGTCGATGGAGATGTTCGCCCCGGTGATGGGCGTGGCGTGGGGTTGGCACAGGAACCAGATGAGCTCGGCCACCTCGTCCGGGCGGATGAACCGGGCGAGCCGGCCCTGCGGGTAGCCGGTGAGCAACTTGTCGAGATAGCCCTGCGGGTCGTCGCCGCCGAAGTCGCGTGCCTGGCCGCGCAACATCGACGTGTCGACGTCGCCCGGGCACACCGCATTCACGCGCACCCCGCGCGGTGCGAGCTCGTGTGCCAGCGCCTTGGGGAGGATGGACACGGCGCCCTTCGACGCGCAGTACACGGCCGCGCCGGCGTTGCCTTGGATGCCCGCGTCGCTGGACAGGTTCACCACGCAGCCGCGGGTGGCCTCCAGGTGGGGGATGGCGGCCGACGTGAGGAAGTAGAGCCCCTTCAGGTTCACGTCGACCACGCGGTCGAACTCGGCCTCGGTGGTGAGGTCGGCCGGGCCTTCGGTCCACACGCCCGCCGCGTTCACCACGGCGTCGAGCCGGCCGAACGTGGCGACGGTGTGCGCGACGGCTGAGCGGCACTGCTCGACGTCGCGGAGGTCGCCGACGATCAGTGCCACGCCGGGCACGCCCTGGGCGTCGGGCGGGAGGGGCTTCACGTCGAGCGCCGCCACGTTCCAGCCGCCGTCGAGGAACCGCCGCGCGGTGACGCTGCCGATGCCACCTCCCGCGCCCGTGATCAGGACCACCGGAGTGGAGGGCATCCGCGGCCGCGTCGGCTTCGGCGCTGCCTTTCGTGCCGGGCTCACGGCATCCACGAACGGTTCTCGGGCAGCGAGTTGCCGCCGTCGACCACGAGCAACTGCCCGGTGATGAACGACGCCGACGGCCCGGCGAGGAAGCGGATGGCGGCAGCGATCTCGGTGGCGGTGCCCGACCGACGCATCGGCGACGCCTCGCCCGCGGCGCGCTCGGCATCGCTCTGCGAGCCGGTGGCCACCCAGCCGGGTGCGACCGCGTTGATGGTGACGCCCACGCCCGCGTACTCGAGCGCCGCAGCCCGTGTGAAGCCGACCATGCCGGCCTTCGCCGCGTGGTACGCGACGTCGCCGATGAACGCCTGCACCGGGCCCGAGGTGCTGGCCACGTTGACGATGCGGCCGTAGCCGCGCTCGGCCATGTGGGCGACCACGCCACGGGTGACGTTGAAGCACGTCGTGAGGTTGCGGTCGATGCCGTCGCGCCACTGCGCGTCGGTGGTGTCGTGCAGGCGGTCGTCGACCAGCTCGCCGCCCACAGCCACCATGCCGGCGTTGTTCACGCAGATGTCGATGCGGCCGGCCACGGCCAGGGCCACGCGGACGGCACGGGCGGCCTCGCCGGCGTCCATCAGGTCGGCGACCACGCCGACGGCGCGTTCACCCAACAGTTCCAGCTCGGCCGCTCGTTCGTGGATGCGGTCGCTCGTGCTGCACAGGACCACGGTGGCGCCGTCGGCCGCGAGCGCACGCGCCGCGGCGTAACCGATGCCATCCACACTGCCTGCCCCGGTGATGAGGGCCACCTGTCCGTCGAGGTTCACGACAGCAATGCTTCCACAGCGCCACGGAAGACGCTCGTGTGCAGGTCGACGTCGTCCTGCGAGTGGTGCGGCGACATGAGCGCCATGTTGTGGAACGGGGTGAGCAGGATGCCGCGGTTCACGGCCCACAGGTGCATGAACGCGTCGAGCTCGTGGTCGACCGCGGCGGCTGCCGCGGCGCCGTCGGTGGGCGGCGGGCAGAACCAGTATTCGGCCCGGCCGCCCAGCTGCTGCACGTTCCACGGCAGGCCGAACTCGTCGATGGTGCGCTGCACGCCCTGCGCCCACGAGGCGGCGAGCGGGATCATGTGCGCGAAGTCGTCGTCGAGCAGGGTGGTGGACAGCGTGGCCCGCACGGCCGCGATGGCGAGTGCGTTGCCGGTGAGCGTGCCGCCCACGCCGCTGACGTCGACCGAGTCGCCGAGCAGGGTGGGCATGATGCGCTCGGCCATCTCGGTGGTCATGCCGTAGGCCGCGGCGGGCATGCCGCCGCCGATGGTCTTGCCGATGACGAAGAAGTCGGGCTGCAGGTCCCACGCCGCGGTGGCGCCGCCGGGACCGACGCAGATGGTGTGGGTCTCGTCGATGACCAGCAACGTGCCGTAGCGGCGGGTGAGGTCGCGCAGCGCCTCGTGGAAGCCGGGCTCGGGCAGCACGATGCCGATGTTGGTGAGCGCGGGCTCGGCCAGCACGCAGGCCACGTCGCCGACGGCCAGCGCTGCCTCGAGCGCGTCGAGGTCGTTGAACGGCACGACGACGGTGGTGAGCGCCGGGTCGACCTGCGGGCCGATGCTGCCGGGGCGCGAGTGCGGCTTGCCGTCGGGGCCGGCGACCACGAGCGTCTCGTCGACGCTGCCGTGGTAGCACCAGTCGAACACGAGCACCTTCGGGCGGCCGGTGATGTGGCGGGCGAAGCGGAGCACGAACCGGTTGGCGTCGGTGGCGGTCATGGCCATCTGCCACACGGGCAGACGGAAGCGGCGGGTGAGTTCTTCGGCCACCCAGGCCGCGTCGGCGTTGGGCAGCATGGTGGTGATGCCGCGCATGGCCTGGCGCTGCAGCGCTTCGGCCACCTGGGGCAGGGAGTGGCCGGTCATGGCGCCGGTGTCGCCCAGGCAGAAGTCGACGAACTCGTGCCCGTCGACGTCGGTGAAGCGTGCGCCCGACGCCGTGTCGAAGAACAGCGGGAACGAGCCGGGCCACTTGGTCATCCAGGCCATGGGCACGCCGCCCAGCAGGTGGGCGCGGGCGTCGGCGGCCATCTCGGCCGATCGGGGGTGCGTGTCGATGAAGCGCTGCTCCTCGTCGTGGTGGAGCGCGGTGAGACGTTGTCGATCGATCATGGACGGCACGCTACCACGATCGAATCACTCGTCAATCGGTGAATTCACTCACGAATCGCTCGTGACGTCCGCTGCGTGATCACCGCGGCTCACGCGGCCCTGACGGTGGGTGGTGCGTGTGACCAGGTGCGTCCGTCGCGGGTGATGACGGTGAGGGTGCGGTCCGGGG
>CBHWEI010000149.1:0-9868 GCA_966112835.1 uncultured Acidimicrobiaceae bacterium | reverse complement strand
GGTGTCACCTTGCCGATGGTGGCGCCGCACACGTTGAACGTGTAGTCGATCACCCGGTTCGCCGCGGCCTCGTTGCGGCGGGCGGCGTCGACCACGCGCTGCACCGACTCGGGATCCGACGCGTCGATGGTGGCCATGGTCTCGACGTTGTTCAGCAGCGCGTCCCACTCGGGCTGCACGGCCAGCGGTGCCGACTTGGCGACCGTGCGCCACGCCTCGAGCATCGCGTCGATCTCGGCCTGCGACCCCACGTTCGCCGAGTTCAGCTGCGCCAGGTGGTCGCCAACCTCGGTGCAATAGCGGCCTGCGGTGCGGTCGCTGTCGCTGCCGCATGCGGCCAGCGCGAGGCCCGTGGCCGACACTGCGAGCACGGCCACCGCCGTCGACCACTTCATAGCGTCGGCGATTCTCGCAGGCCCGACCGCGTTCGCGACGTCACACGCGGGCCGGGTTGTCGAACGGCATCGCGCCGATAGGTTGCGCCTCAGCCGTCGGGGAACCGGTGCCCGTTCCTCCAACCCGCAGTCCGGCGCTCGTCGCGCCCGCTCGTTGGAGGAGGCCCTGTGCTGGCCGCAGTCCGCTCTGCCACGTTGTTCGGCGTCGAAGGACGTCCCGTCACGGTCGAGGTGCACGCCGCCGGTGGCCTCCCGTCGTTCCAGATGATCGGCCTGCCCGACACGGTGTGCCGCGAAGCCCGCGACCGTGTTCGGGCCGCCGTCCTGTCCAGCGATCTGCGCTGGCCGAGCAGCAGGGTGACGGTGAACCTGGCGCCGTCGCACGAGCGCAAGGCCGGCTCGTCGCTCGACCTGGCCATCGCCGTCGGTGTGCTCGCCGCCAGCGAGCAGCTCCCTCTCGACCAGGTGCAGGGCCGCACCTTCCTGGGCGAGCTGGGGTTGGACGGCTCGCTGCGCACGGTGCCCGGCGTGGCGCCCATGCTGGCCGCGTTGCGGGCCGACGGCGAGGCGGTGCGGCCGGTGCTGGCCGGTCGCAGCTTCCGCGAGGCGCAGGGCGTGGTGGGCGACGACGTGCAGGTGGCGTCGACGTTGCGCGAGGTGGTCGATGCGTTGCGCGGCGACATGCCCTGGCCCGACCCGCCCGACGAGGAGCTGGTGGACGACGACCCCGCCGTGCCCGACCTGTCCGACGTGCGCGGCCAGTGGGCCGCCCGCATGGGGCTCGAGCTCGCTGCGGCCGGCGGCCATCACCTGCTGCTGGTGGGCCCGCCCGGTTCGGGAAAGACCATGCTGGCGCAGCGCATGCCCGGGCTGCTGCCGCCGCTGGACCACGCCCGCTCGCTCGAGACCACCATGGTGCACTCGGCCGCCGGCATCCGGCTGCCCGCCGGTGGCCTGGTGCGCACACCGCCGTTCCGGGCGCCGCACCACAGCAGCTCCATGGTGGCGCTCGTGGGTGGCGGCAGCCCCAGCCTGCGGCCGGGCGAGGTGAGCATGGCCAACGGTGGCGTGCTGTTCCTCGACGAGCTGGGCGAGTTCTCGCCGGTGGTGCTCGACGCGCTGCGCCAGCCGCTGGAGGAGGGCGTCATCCGGCTGGCCCGGGCCCGCGCGGCGGCCACCCTGCCGGCATCGTTCCTGCTGGTGGCCGCCACCAACCCGTGCCCGTGCGGTGGTGGCCGGCCCGGCGAGTGCCAGTGCGACGACGCGGCACGCCTGCGCTACCTGCGCCGGCTGTCGGGCCCGTTGCTCGACCGGTTCGACCTGCGTGTCGCGGTCGAGCGTCCCGCGGTCGACGACCTGCTCGGCTCGGGCGGCGGCGAGCCGACGGCCGACGTCATGGCCCGCGTGACCGCCGCCCGCGACCGCTCGCTCGACCGCATCGGCGTGCTCAGCGGCGCCATCCCGGCGTCGCAGCTCGACGCGCTCGCCCCGGTCGACGCCGACGCCCGGGCGATGCTGCGCGACCAGCTGGAGCGCGACTCGCTCACGGGTCGCGGCTACCACCGGGTGCGGCGGGTGGCCCGCACCATCGCCGACCTCGACGGCGAGCACGAGGTGGTCACGGTCGAGCACGTGGCGCTGGCGCTGCGCCTGCGCGTGTCGTTGAAGATCAGCACGCGGTGGCAGGCGGCATGACCGGGCTCCCGCCGCAGGCGTACGCGGCGGCGCTCGCCGCGCTCGCGCCGTCCACCGTGCACCGCCTGGGGGCGCTGCTGCGCCACCACCCGCCGGCCGAGGCCTGGGCGGTGGCCGCCGGCCAGGCCGCGCCTCGTGGCCTCGTCGGCAGGTTCATGGCCGATGCCACTGTGGCGGCAGCGTTCGCCCGCGCCACCCGCGAGGTGCGGCCCGGCGACGTGTGGGACCGCTGCCAGGCCCTGGGACTGCAGGTGCTGGTGCACGGGCAGCCGGGCTACCCGGCGCTGCTCGACGACGACCCACTGCCGCCGGCCGTGCTGTTCGCCCGGGGTCGCACCGACCTGCTCGACGGCCGTCGGGTGGGCCTGGTGGGCACGCGCAACGCCACGGCCGCCGGGCGCGAGACCGCCCGGTCCATCGCCGATGGGCTGGCGCAGGCCGGGGTGCACGTGGTGTCCGGGCTCGCCCGAGGCGTCGACGGGGTGGCCCACCGGGCCGTGCTGCAGGCCGAAGGGACGGGCCGCCCGATCGGCGTCGTGGCTTCGGGGCTCGACGTCGTCTACCCGCGCGAGCACCGCGACCTGTGGCTGGCGGCGGGGGAGTGCGGGTTGCTGCTGTCCGAGGCCTCACCCGGCACCCGGCCCGAGCCGTACCGGTTCCCGCTGCGCAACCGCATCGTGGCGGCGCTGTCCGAGATCGTCGTCGTGGTCGAGTCGCGCGAGCGCGGCGGGTCGCTCATCACGGTCGACGCCGCACTGGACCGGGGCGTGCCGGTGATGGCCGTGCCCGGCAACCCGTCGAACCGGGCCGCAGCCGGTTCGAACGCCCTGCTGCGCGACGGCGCGGCGCCGGCCATCGACGCGAACGACGTGCTCACGCAGCTGCAACTGGACCATTCGCTGGTGGTGGGGTCGCGACCGGCCGAGCGGCGGCGCCGCCCCCGGCCCGAGGACCTGGAGGTGTACCGGGTGCTGCGCGACGAGCCGCGCACCATCGACGGGGTGGTGCTGGTGACCGGCTTGAGCCTCGGCGAGGCCGCCATGCGGCTCGCCCGGCTCGAGGCCGCGGGCTGGCTGGCCGAGGCCGACGGATGGTTCGAAGTGGTGGGGTCACCGTTGTGATGGCCGAGAGGGAATACCCTGGTCGGCGATGGCTGGGCGAGCGACAACCGTTCCGACGCCCGCGGACTTCGCGGCGTGGCACCTGGAAGGCTTCGTCGCGTCCCTCACCGGCAGCGCCGCCAACACGGTGGCGGCGTATCAGAGCGATGTGGTGGCGTTCGCCCAGTGGGCCACCACCGAGCGCGGTGCGTGCACACCCAGCGAGGTCGACCGCCTGGTCCTCCGTCGCTATGTGGCGCACCTGGGCACGAAGCAGCCGCCCATGTCGAAGCGCAGCGTCGCCCGCCACGTGTCGTCGTTGCGCCGGTACTTCCGGTACCTGCGGCGCGAGGGCGTGGTCGAGGTCGACCCCAGCGTGTCGCTGCGGGCACCGTCGGGCGACAGCCGCCTGCCCCGCGTGCTCGACCACGGCGACGTGCACACCCTGCTCGACGGGGCGACGCCCGAGGACGAACCGCACTGGCGGCGCCTGCGCGACGACGCCGTGCTGGAGCTGCTCTACGGCAGCGGCATGCGCGTGGGCGAGCTGTGCGGCTTGCACATCGATGCGCTCGACCTGGCCGGTGGCGCGGTGTCGGTGTGGGGCAAGGGCTCGAAGGAGCGCCGTGTGCCCCTCAGCGAACCGGCCCGCCGTGCGGTGCGTGCCTGGTTGGGCATTCGTGCCGAGGTGGTGGCGCCCGACGCCGGGTCGGTGCTGTTCGGCAACGAGCGCGGCAATGCGCTCACGCCACGCGACGTCCGCCGCATCCTCGACCGTCGTTCACCGCGGCCCACGCACCCCCACGCACTGCGCCACACGTTCGCGACGCACCTGCTCGACGGTGGTGCCGACCTGCGTGCCGTGCAGGAGCTGCTCGGCCACGCCGACGTCTCCACCACGCAGCGATACACCCATGTCAGCAACCACCGCCTCCGCGAGGCCTACGCTGAGGCGCACCCCCGGGCATGAGACGCGAACTCGACATCGAACAGATCTGGCAGCAGTGGTTCCAGCGACGCGACGCGGCCTCGCGCGACCTCATCATCGTGCACTACTCGCCGCTGGTGAAGTTCGTCGCCGGCCGTGTCGGTGCCGGTCTGCCCAGCAGCGTCGACCCGGGCGACCTGGTCAGTGCGGGCGTGTTCGGCCTCATCGACGCGGTCGAGCGGTTCGACCCGGAGCGTGCGGTGAAGTTCGAGACGTTCGCCGTGCCGCGCATTCGAGGCGCCATCTTCGACGGCCTGCGTTCGCTCGACTGGGTGCCGCGTTCGGTGCGCAGCCGTGCCCGCGAGGTCGAGACCGCGTTCACCGAGCTCGAGGGCAAGTTGGGTCGGGCCCCCACCGACGAGGAGCTGTCGAAGCACCTGCGTCTGTCGGCGGCCGAGTTCCAGAAGTGGCTGTCGTCCATCGCCTCCACCACCGTTGGTCCGCTCGACCGTGCGTTGGTGGCCGGTGCCGAGCCCCGCGCTGTGAACGGCGAGGTGCCCGACTCGCCGGCGGCCATCGTGGAGGAGGGCGAGGTGCGACGGCTGGTGAAGGCCGAGGTGCGTCGCCTTCCCGACCGCGAGAAGCTCGTCCTCTCGCTGTACTACGACGAGGGCCTCACCCTGGCCGAGATCGGGTCGGTCCTGGGCGTCACCGAGAGCCGCGTGTCGCAGATCCACACCAAGGCGGTGCTGCACCTGCGTGCCCGCCTCTCCGCCAGCGGCGTGGCCTGACCTCGTCGCCCTCGGGCGCGGCATGATCGCCGCGTTGGCGCTGTTGGTGGGCCTGGTGGTGCCCGGCTGCTGGCAACCACCGGTCGACGTGCCGGTGGCCGTGCCGTTCCGTGCGCCGGCCTGCACCTGGTGCCCCGGCCACCGCGGCCTCGAGTTCCGGCCGGTGCCGGGCACCCCGGTGCGCGCCGTCGCCGACGGCCGGGTGGTGTTCGCCGGGCCGGTGGTGGGGGTGAACTACCTGGTGGTGCAGGTCGCGGACGGTCGGCGGATCACGTTCGGGCAGGTGGCGGCGGTCCTGGTGCGGGTGGGTGACCGGGTCCGGGCCGGCCAGGTCGTGGCGCGCAGTTCGGGGCGGTTGTTCCTGGGCGTCCGCCTGGGCAACCACTACGTCGACCCGGCGCCGCTGCTGGCCGTCCGGCGGGGGCGGGTGCGCCTGGTGCCGGTGGACCGGAAGGGCATGCGACCTGCGGGTTCCGCCCCCGCGGCGTGTGCCGCGGCGGATCCGGCCCGATAGCATCTCTCGACGGTCCGTCCCCTCGACGGCCCACGAGCAATTCCAGCACTCGTCCCCCTGCGGTCGCTTCGGCGCCGGGACGGGTGTCCACTGAAACCGCAGGAGAAGGAGACAACACCATGGCTGTCGTCACGATGCGCCAGATGCTGGAAGCCGGCGTCCACTTCGGTCACCAGACCCGCCGTTGGAACCCGAAGATGAAGCGCTTCATCTTCGGCGAGCGCAACGGCATCTACATCATCGACCTCGACCAGACGCTCACGCGCGCCGAGGCCAGCTACAAGTTCGTTCGCGACCTGTCCGCCAAGGGCGGTTCGGTGCTGTTCATCGGCACCAAGAAGCAGGCGCAGGATCCCATCCGCAGCTACGCCGAGAAGTGCGGCATGCCGTACATCAACGAGCGTTGGCTCGGTGGCATGCTCACCAACTTCGAGACCATCTCCAAGCGCGTCGAGAAGATGAAGGAATACGAGCGCATGAAGGTCTCGGGCGAGTTCGAGGCCATGCCGAAGAAGGAAGCCCTCCTGCTCAGCCGTGAGCTCGAGAAGCTGCAGAAGAACCTCGGCGGCATCCGCAACATGAGCAAGCGCCCCGACGCGGTGTTCATCCTCGACACCAAGAAGGAGCACATCGGCGTCACCGAGGCCAACAAGCTCGGCATCCCGGTGATCGCCGTCGTCGACACCAACGTCGACCCCGACGTCGTGCAGTTCCCCATCCCCGGCAACGACGACGCCATCCGCGCCAACGCGCTCATGTGCCACGTCATCGCCGAGGCCGTGCTCGAGGGCCGCTACATCGCCAACAAGCGCAACCCGCAGACGGCCGCCCCCGTGCGCACCGCCGAGGACGAGGCCGCGTTCGCGTCGGCCCAGGCCGACGCCCGTCGTCAGGCTGCTGCCGCACAGGCCGAGCGCGACGCCCGCGTGGCCGCCGCCAAGGCCGCCGCGACGCCCGCCGCCGACGAAGTGGCAGAAGAGACCCCCGCCGAAGAGACCACCGAGGGCTGATCGAGAATGGCATTCACCGCGAAAGACGTACAGGCACTCCGCCAGGCCACCGGCGCCGGCATGATGGACGCCAAGAAGGCCCTCGAGGCCAACGACGGCGACATGGATGCGGCCAAGCAGTGGCTGCGCGAAAAGGGCCTCGCGGCCAGCGCCAAGCGCGACGACCGTGAGAACAACCAGGGCCTCGTCGCCCTGCTCATCGACGGCAACGTCGGTGCGATGGTCAAGCTGAAGAGCGAGACCGACTTCGTCGCCAGCAGCGAGCTGTTCAAGAACGAGGCCGAAGAGCTGGTGAAGCTCGTCGTCGCCAAGGGCGAGGCCGCCGTGGCCGAGCGCGCGGCCATCCTCGACGACCTGAAGATCACGCTGAAGGAGAAGATCGAGCTGGGCGAGGTCGTCCGCATCGAGGCCGCTCCGGGCAACGTCATCGACAGCTACCTGCACATCCAGGGCGGTCGCGGCGTGAACGGCGTGCTCGTCGAGATGAGCAACGCCACCGCCGAGCTCGCCCACGACGTGGCCGTCCACATCGGCTTCGCCCGCCCCACGTACCTCAACCGTGAGGACGTGCCGGCCGACGTGGTCGAGAAGGAGCGAGCGACGCTCGAGACCCTCACCCGCAACGAGGGCAAGCCGGAAGCGGCGCTGCCCAAGATCGTCGAGGGTCGCCTGAACGGCTTCTTCAAGGACGTCGTGCTGCTCGAGCAGCCGTACGCCAAGGACGACAGCCAGTCGGTGCAGAAGTTCATCGGCGGCGCCGGCATCGTGCGCTACGCCCAGGTCGAAATCGGCTGAACCGGCCGGATCGGTCATACTGTCGGCCATGACCTCACCTCGATGGAAACGAATCGTCTTCAAACCATCGGGTGAGGCATTGGCCGGCATCTCGGGGCAGGGTCTCGACGGCGACACGCTCGCCGCGACCGCCCTCGAGATCATCGCTGTCCGCGAGATGGGCGTCGACGTCACCGTCGTCGTCGGCGGTGGCAACTTCTGGCGGGGCCGCCAGGGTGCCATGACCGGCATGGACGCCACCCAGAGCGACCACATCGGCATGCTCGGCACCGTCATGAACGCGCTGGCCCTGCAGGACGCCCTCGAGCGCGCCGGCCAGACCACGCGCGTGCAGAGCGCCATCGAGATGCCGCGCATCGCCGAGCCGTACATCCGTCGTCGCGCCATGCGCCACCTCGAGAAGGGTCGCGTGGTCATCTTCGCGGCCGGCACCGGCAACCCGTTCTTCACCACCGACACCGCGGCCGCGCTGCGCGCCGCCGAGATCGACGCCGAGGCGCTGCTGAAGGGCACGCACTCGGGGGTCGACGGCGTGTACGACGCCGACCCGCGCACGGTGCCCGATGCACGCAAGTACGACGAGGTCAGCTACATCGAGGTCATGACCAAGAACCTGAAGGTCATGGATGCCACGGCCATCGCGTTCTGCCGCGACAACAAGATCCCCATCGTGGTGTTCGACATGTCGTCGCCCGGCTCGCTGCAGGCCATCCTGCGTGGCGACGCCGTGGGCACCATCGTCCGCGACCGGTAGTGCAGTACGCTGGTCCGGTGACCGAAGACACCATCCTCGAAGCAATGGAGAAGATGGAGAAGGCCGTCGAGCACGTGCAGAACCAGTTCACGACGGTTCGCACGGGCCGGGCCACTCCCGCACTGGTCGAGAAGCTGCTCGTCGAGTACTACGGGTCTCCGGTGCCGCTGCAGCAGCTGGCCGGGTTCCAGGTGCCCGAGGCACGGCAGCTCATCGTGAAGCCGCACGACCGTGGTTCGCTGGGCCCCATCGAGAAGGCCATCCGCGACAGCGACCTGGGGGTGAACCCCAACAACGACGGTGTCGTCATCCGCCTGAACTTCCCGCCGCTCACCGAAGAGCGCCGCAAGGAGTACGTGAAGGTGACCAAGCACATGGCCGAGGACGGTCGTGTGGCCGTGCGCAACATCCGTCGCGATGCGCGCAAGCACCTCGAGGCTGCCGAGAAGGCGGGCGACATCTCGGCCGACGAGCTCGAGCGCGCCGAGAAGGAACTGGACAAGATCACCCACGACCACGTCGAGCACATCGACAAGGCGTTGGGTCGCAAAGAGCAGGAACTGCTCGAGGTCTGAGCGAGGGGACATCGATGAGCGACGATCAATGGCGACGCCGCGGCGACGAGGACGACGACTTCGGTCCGCCCCTGTTCGCGGAAGATTCTGACGGCGACGACGCGCCGCTGTCCTTCGGCGACGGCGACACCGGTTCGCTGCCGCACTGGACGCAGCCGCCCACGGGCGAAATGCCTCGCGTGCTCACGGGTGGCGAGGACCACACCGACGACCTCGACGTGTGGTCGACGTTCTCGGGTTCGTCGTCACCGGCATGGCGCGACGACCGCGGTGGCGGCGACGACGGCGGTCTCGACGACATCACCGGGCTGAACCCGGTGTTCGACGAGCCCGACAGCGGGCCCATCCCGTTCGACGACGTCGAGGCCACGGCACAGCACGACTCGGTGCCGGTCCGCCGCGAGCCCGGTCGTATCACCATCGGCACCGACCCCACCGATGGCGCGATGGCGCGCCCGTCGCCGTCGGGTCGCCGTGGTGGCCGCCCCAGCGACCCCACCGGTCGCGGTGCGCCTCGCCCGGCCCGGGCCGCAGCGTCCGGTCGTCCGGGCGCCAAGCCTGCCGGTGGCACCGGCGGGCGCGACATGCCCACCGCCGTGGCCGTGGGCCTCATCATCGCCGTCGTGTTCATCGGCGCGCTGAAGTGGAAGGCGTCGGCGGTCGCCGTCATCGTCGTCCTCGTCCTGGGCCTTGCGGCGGTCGAGTACTTCGACCGGGTGCGCGAGAAGGGCTACCAGCCGGCGTTCATCCCGGGCATCGTCGCCTGTGTGGCGGCGCCTGTCGCGGTGTACCACTACGGCACCTCCGCCCTGCCGCTCGTCATGTTCCTGGCGTTCGCGGTGTGCGCGGTCAGCTTCGTGTTCTCGGCCGGGCTCGAGTCGAACCCCATGCCGAACATGGCCATCACCACGCTGGGCATCACGTGGATCGGCGTGCTCGGTTCGTTCGCCACGGCCATCGTCGCCATGTCGAACGTGGCGTTGGTGCGTGCCGACGGCACGTTCGCCACGCACGTGGGCACCGACACGCTGTGCCTGCTCGCCATCGGCGTGGTGGCCAACGACGTGGGCGCGCTGTTCGTGGGCAGCGCGGTGGGCCGCACCCCGCTGCGTGCCTGGATCAGCCCGAACAAGAGCGTCGAGGGCTTCCTCGGCGGCACGGTGCTCACCCTGGCGGCCATGTTCCTGGTGGGCGTCACCGATCGCAGCACCACCTGGAACAGCACCGGCGACCTGCTGCTGCTCGGCCTGGTGGTGGCCATCGCCGCCCCGCTCGGCGACCTCACCGAGAGCATGTTCAAGCGCAACCTCG
>CBHWEI010000148.1:0-9875 GCA_966112835.1 uncultured Acidimicrobiaceae bacterium | reverse complement strand
GGGGATGGTCTCGCAGTTCACGCTGATGCGCTCGTTCAACCTCTCGAGGTGGGGGCTGGTGTAGGTGCCCACCGTCAGCCCGTGCGCCATTAGCAGCCGGGTGATCATCTGCGTGGTGGAGCCCTTGCCGTTGGTGCCCGTGATGTGGATGACCGGGTACGCCAACTGCGGGTCGCCCATGGCGGCCACCAGGCTGCGCATGCGGTCGAGCGTGGGCGACTCGATGCGGCCGGTGGTCTCGTAGCTCGCGTGCGCGTCGAGGTAGTCGAGGGCGTCCTGGTACGACATCGGGCTCATCGCATCGGCGCGCGGCGCCGGGTCAGCTCGCCTGGCGGCGCGGCCGCTTGGTGACCGGTTCGCGCGGGGTGAGCGTGGGCGCCACCTTGGTGGCGACGGTGTCGGCGTCGATGACCACGGTGCCGACGTCGGTACGACCCGGCAGCTCGTACATGGTGTTCAACAACACCTCTTCCAGAATGGCCCGCAGACCACGCGCACCGGTGCCGCGGGCCAGCGCCTGGTCGGCGATGCCCTCGAGCGCGTCGCGCGTGAACTCGAGTTGCACGTCCTCGAACTCGAACATCTTCTGGTACTGACGCACCAGCGAGTTCTTCGGCTCGACGAGGATCTTGATGAGCGCCTCGCGGTCCAGGCTGCGCACGGCACCCACCATGGGCAGACGGCCGATGAACTCGGGGATCATGCCGAACTTCAGCAGGTCCTCGGGCTGCACCTGCACGAACAGCTCGCCAGGGTCGCGCTCGGACTTGCTGCGCACGGTGCTGTTGAAGCCCATGCCGCGGTGACCGACGCGGTTCTCGATGATCTGGTCGAGGCCGGCGAACGCACCGCCGCAGATGAACAGCACGTTGGTGGTGTCGATCTGGATGAACTCCTGGTGCGGGTGCTTGCGGCCGCCCTGCGGCGGGACCGAGGCGACCGTGCCCTCCAGGATCTTCAGCAGCGCCTGCTGCACGCCCTCGCCCGACACGTCGCGGGTGATGGACGGGTTCTCGCTCTTGCGGGCGATCTTGTCGATCTCGTCGATGTAGATGATGCCCGTCTCGGCCTTCTTCACGTCGAAGTCGGCGGCCTGGATGAGCTTCAGGAGGATGTTCTCGACGTCCTCACCCACGTAGCCGGCCTCGGTGAGCGCGGTGGCGTCGGCGACGGCGAACGGCACGTTCAGCAGACGGGCAAGTGTCTGGGCCAGGTGGGTCTTGCCGCAGCCGGTGGGGCCGAGCAGCAGGATGTTGCTCTTCTGCAGCTCGATGTCGTCGCGGCGCCCGACCGCAGTGCTCTGCTGGTACTGGATGCGCCGGTAGTGGTTGTAGACGGCGACGGAGAGGATCTTCTTCGCCTCGTCCTGGCCGACCACGTAGTCGTCGAGGAACGTGCGGATCTCGCGGGGCGTGGGCAGCTCGTCGAAGCGCAGCTCACCGGTGTCGGTGAGCTCCTCCTCGATGATCTCGTTGCACAGGTCGATGCACTCGTCGCAGATGTACACGCCAGGACCGGCGATGAGCTTCTTGACCTGCTTCTGCGACTTGCCGCAGAACGAGCACTTCAGCAGCTCCCCGGTGTCCCCGAATTTCGCCACTGCACTCTCCTCGGATCTGGCCGTGTGACTGGCCGGTCAGCGACCGAACGTGCTGTTCGGACGTCGTCTCGGGCGGTCAGCGGATCGGGCCGGTACGGTCGACCATCTCCCGCGACGAGATGACATCGTCGATGATGCCATACGCGAGGGCCTCGGATGCTTCCATCACGAAGTCGCGGTCGGTATCGGCATGGATGCGCTCGATCGGCTGGCCGGTGTGCTTGGCCATGATCTCTTCCAGGAGGTCGCGCATGCGCAGGATCTCCTTGGCCGCCAGCTCGAGGTCGGTGACCTGGCCGTAGCCCACCTGGCCGTAGGGCTGGTGCAGCAGGATGCGGCTGTGCGGCAGCGCCAGGCGCTTGCCCTTGGTGCCGGCGGCGAGCAGCACGGCGGCGGCCGAAGCGGCCTGGCCGAGGCAGATGGTGGCCACGTCGTTCTTGATGAACTGGATGGTGTCGTAGATGGCGAACAGCGCGGTGATGTCGCCACCGGGGCTGTTGATGTAGATGCTGATGTCCTTGTCGGGGTTCTCGGACTCGAGGTACACCAACTTGGCGCAGGTGAGGCTGGCCGACGCGTCATCGATGGGCGTGTCGAGCCAGATGATGTTGTCGCGCAGGAGACGGCTGTACAGGTCGTAGCTGCGCTCGCCACGGCTGGTCTGCTCGACCACACCGGGGACCTGGTACCCGGACATCATCGGGAACTCGTTCATCTCGGGGCTCCTCAGTGCTGGTGGTCGTGATCGTGATCGTGATCGTGATCGTGGCTGTGATCATGATCGTGATCGTGATCGTGATCGTGATCATGGTCGTGATCGTGGTCGTGGTCGTGGTCGTGATCATGGTCGTGCGTGCCGAGCAGCGACGCACGGTCGATGGGGGCGCCGAGCTCGTCGACGACCTCGACGTGCTCGAGCAGCCAGTCGAGCGCCTTCGTCTTCAGGATCTGCGACTTCAGGTCGGTGACGGCGTCGTTCTGCTCGTAGGCCTTGCGCACCTGGCTGGCCTTCTGGCGCACCTGCACGGCGATGCGGGCGTACTCGCGCTCGACGTCGTCGTCGTCGACGGTGATGCCCTCGGCAACGGCGATGGCGCGCAGGGCGAGGTCGACCTTGACGGCCTTCTCGGACTGCACCTGCAGCGCACTGACGAACGAGTTGGCGTCCTGGCCGGTGGCCTGCAGCCACTGGTCGATGCTGATGCCCTGGTTCTGGAACTGCTGCACCGTGTTCTGCACACGGGCCTGCAGGTCACCCTGCACCATGCTGGCCGGGGCCGGTGCTTCGACCAGTTCGGCGAGGGCAGCGGTGGTGCGGTCGACGAACAGGTTGCGGGCCTGGTTCAACTTGGCGTTGCTCAGGCGCTCGGCGATGGAGTTGCGCCACTCGTCGAGGGTCTCGAACTCGCCGAGGTGCTCGGACACCCACTCGTCGGTGACCTCGGGCAGCTGCATCTCCTGCACGTTGGTGACCTGCACCGAGAAATCGGCCGGCTCGTCGAGCCCGGTGGGGTTCGCCGAGAACGTCAGGTCGGCGCCCTTCGAGGCACCGATGAGCTGGTCGTCGAAGCCTTCGGCCACCCAGCCCTTGCCGATCTCGTACAGCCAGTCCTCGGTGTTCAGCCCGGGCACGGGCTCGCCGTCGCGGCTCGCAGCCAGGGTGAGGGTGACATGGTCGCCCGCCTGGGCGGGACGCTCGACGTCGACCAGGCTGCCCTGGCGACGGCGCTCGGCGTCGACCGCTTCGTCGATCTCTTCGGCCGTCGCCGTGGGACCGGGCAGCTCGACCCGCAGGCCGCCATAGCCGGGCACCGTGATGACGGGACGCACTTCGCAGATGGCCTCGAACTCGACCGGGCCGGACTCGTCGCCGGCCGTGATCTCGACCTCGGGGGTGGCGATGAGGTCGACGTCGTGCTCGCGGACGGCCTTGGCCAGGTACTGCGGGATACCGTCGCGCAGCGCCTCTTCACGGGCGGCCTGGATGCCGATGCGGGCCTCGAGCACCTTGCGCGGCACCTTGCCGGCGCGGAAGCCCGGCAGACGGACCTCCTTGGCGATCTTGCGGAACGCCTGGTCGATGTCGCGGTCGAACTCGTCCTCCGCGATGGTGACCGACAGCTTCACCAGCTGGCGGGGCGTGCGGGGCGAGGGGGTCTCGACCGCGTCGTCACCGTTCTCGACCGACGAATCGGCGTCGGCAGCGGTGGTGGCGGGGTCGTTGGCGGGGTCGTTGGCGAGGGTGTCCTCGACCGGTGAGATCGTGCTGTTCACAGATCGACGATGCTACCGGCCACCCGCCTGATCGGCTCGAATGCGGTGGTGCCGCAGCGGATCGGGCAGAATGACAGCCATGACGTTCTGGAAGCCGCACGCTCTGGCCAAGCCGCACCCGAACCAGCTCGATCTGCGCATGGGCGACAAGGTGCGCAGCACCGTCGACCTCGAGGGCGTGCCCGCCGGCGTGGAGGGCAAGATCCTCCTGGCCAACGGCTTCAACTGGCAGCGCTACCGCGTGCTGTTCGTGAACGGCGTCGAGATGGGCGACCTGGACCATCGCAACCTCGAGCCCATCGGCCGGGCCGCGAAGCGCCTGGCCAAGGCTGCCGCCAAGGCCTGAGCTGCGCCAGCGGTGCCGCCCGCGCCCGCTAGGCGTCGGCGAAGCGGAACAACTGCTCCGGGAGGGGCGGCCTCGTCGCGGCTCCGTTGGGCTCCGCCAGCCGTTCCACCCCCACCGCGTACGAACCCGCACCGCCGGACGTGAACGCCACCGGGTTGAACCCGGCGTCGTCGAACCAGTCGCGGATGCTGGGCGTCAGGTCGGGTGGCTTGCGGTGCCGGGTCCACAGCACCACCCCACCGGGCCGCACCATGCCCGCGGCCGCCGTCACCGTGCGGTGCACGTGGTCGTCGGTGAGGTTGCCGAAGATGCCGGCCAGCAGCAGCAGGTCCACCGGCAGCGTGTCGTCCCAGTGGATGGGGCGGCCGGCGTCGGCGCAGCGCACCTCCACCGACGTGCCGGCGTCGCGCAGGGCCTGGGCGGCGATTGCCGCCAGGCCGGCGTTCAGTTCCACCGCCACGCCGCACACGTCGGCTGCGCGAGGGTGGTCGACGGCGGCGCCACTGAGGTCGCGGGCCTCGCCGGCGCACAGCGACAGCACCCGGATGGGACCGGGCGGTGCGTGCGAGAGCACGTCCTCGATGGCCGCGGTGACGACCGCGAGCCGTTGCGAGAGGTCGCTCGCCGGATCGGCGTACGACCGGTGCCACTCGACCCAGTCGCGTGCCATGCCGCGACCGTAGTCTGCAGAAATGTCCTTCACTTCCCTGCGCCACCGCTTCCCCGGCTGCTCCGACGGGTGGGCCCGTTTCGACGGCCCCGCCGGCACCCAGGTGGTCGACTCGGCCATCACCGCCATGACCACCTGGTTGTCCGATGGGTCGAACGGCTGCGGCGGCGGCCACTTCGCCGCAGCGAAGAAGGCGGACGAGCTGGTGGACCGCACCCGGGTCACCGTCGGGCGCCTGTTCAACGCCGATCCCGAGGGCGTCACGTTCGGCCCGAACATGACCACGCTCACGTTCGCGTTCTCCCGCGCCATCGGCGCCACGCTGCAGCCGGGTGACCGCATCGTCGGCACCCGCCTGGATCACGACGCCAACGTCTCCACCTGGATGCGGGCGGCCCAGACGGCAGGGGCCGAGCACGTGCTCGCCCCGTTCGACCCGCAGCTGGGCACGCTGGTGCCGTCCGACGTCATCGACCTCATCGACGAGCGGACCCGCTGGGTCACCCTGCCCGGCGCCAGCAACCTGCTGGGCTCGGCGCCCGACCTGAAGCCCATCATCGACGCCGCCCACGCCGCCGGCGCCAAGGTGTTCATCGACGCCGTCGCCCTGGCACCCCACCGGCAGATCGACATCGAGGCCCTCGGCTGCGACGCCCTGGTGAACTCGCCCTACAAGTGGTACGCCCCGCACTCGGGCATGCTGTGGTGCCGGCCCGACCTGCTGCAGTCGCTGCCCGTGTTCAAGGTGCGGCCGTCGCACGACGAGGGCCCGTCGCGGTTCGAGACCGGCATGCCGAACTTCGAGGCCATCGCCGGCATCGAGGCCACGGCCCGCTTCCTCATGGAAGAGGGCATGGATCGCGTCGAGGCGGCCGAGACCGAGCTGTTCGAGCCACTGCTGCGCGGCCTGCAGGCCATCGACGGCGTCACCGTCTACGGCGTGCAGGGCCTGGAGGGCCGCACCCCCACCGCGGCGTTCACCGTGGCCGGACACACGCCCGCCGAGGTGTCGCAGGCACTCGCCGCCGAGCGCATCGCCGTGTGGGACGGCCACAACTACGCCATCGAGGTGGTGGGCCAGTTGGGCCTGGCCGAGTCGGGCGGCCTGGTGCGCGCCGGCATCAGCCGCTACCTGGAGCCCGACGACGTGAACCGCCTGCTCGCGGTGGTCGAGCGCCTGGCCAGGGGCTGAAACCACAACGGTGGGACTTTGGTCCCGGACCAATTGACTTCATGCCCTACTGACTCCCCTGCCCAGCCAGCAGGCTGGCGACCATGAGCAAGGATGATCGGTCAGTACTCAGTTGGCTCGCGTTCGTGGCAGCACTCGCCGCGCTCGCCGTGGCGATCTTCGGCCTCTCGGACAGCGGAAGCAGTTCGCAGAGCGCGCAGGGTGGTGGAGGCGGCGCGAAGCCGACCATCAACGTCACCCTGAAGGACTTCGCCTTCGACCCCAGCACCATCACCATCCCCACGGGTGGCGCGGTGCTCCACCTCATGAACGGTGGTGCTGCGACGCACAACTTCAAGGTGGCCGAACTGGGCATCACCAGCATCGACATCTCCGCCGGCGCCTCGTACGACCTGAACATCCCCGCCACGTCGGCCGGCACCTACAAGATCGTCTGCCCGCAGGCAGGCCATGAGGGCGCCGGCATGGTCGGCTCGCTGGTGGTCAGCGACACCGCCTCCGGCGGTGGCAGTTCGGCCGGCGGCGGCACCACCGACACCACGGTGGTCACCGGGCACGACGCCTCGTCGAACTCGGCGATGGACGCCAAGATGCTCGCCGCAGCGCAGCTGTACCCCGCCAAGACCGCCGGCCACGGTGGCGAGCCGGCCACGTTCACCATGTCGGCCGACGGCTACAAGGAGTTCGTGGTCGAGGCCAAGGTCGTCGACTGGGAGGTCGAGCCGGGCAAGATCGTCAAGGCCTGGACCTACAACGGCGTCGTGCCCGCACCCGAGATCCACGTGAACACGGGCGACAAGGTCCGCATCATCTTCAAGAACAGCCTGCCGCAGTCCACGTCGCTCCACTTCCACGGCGTCCAGGTCCCGAACGTCATGGACGGCGTCGACCCGTACACCGAGGATCCGACCAAGCCGGGCGAGCAGCACATCTACGAATGGACGGCCAAGGGCCCGTCGACCGGCATCTACCACTCGCACCACAATGCGCAGGAGCAGATCCCGAACGGCATGTTCGGTGCGTTCACCGTCGACGAGATCAAGACCCCGCAGTCACTCATCGACCAGGGCTACCCGAAGGAAGCGACGAAGCACGTCAGCATGGTGCTCAACGACGCCGGCACCATCGGCCTCAGCCTGAACGGCAAGAGCTTCCCGGCCACCGAGCCGTACACCATCCGGGTCGGCCAGACCATGATGGTCACCTACTACAACGAGGGTCTGCTGGTGCACCCGATGCACCTCCACCAGCCGATGGGTTGGATCATCGCCAAGGACGGCGTCCCGATGATCACCCCCGAGCCCACCGACACACTGCTCATCGCTCCCGGCGAGCGCTACACCGTGCTCTACAAGGCGGTCGAGCCCGGCGTCTGGGCCTGGCACTGCCACATCCTCACCCACGCCGAGACGGCCGACGGCATGCGGTACATGGTGACCGCGTTGATCGTGGAGCGCTGACGACGTGACCGACCGTTCCCCCCGACTCCTCGTCGGAGTGGACGGCACCGAAGGCTCAGTGGAAGCACTGCGGTGGGCCGCCCATGAGGCAGCCCGCCGCAGTTGCCCACTCCACGTGATGACGTGCGCCGAACTGCCGGTCGCCGTGGAGGCCGGCCTCATCGGCTCCGGTGCCGCCTCCGGCTCGGCGATCGACTCGATCGTCCACGAGTACGAAGCAACGAACCAGCGAGGCGTCAACCTGGCCCGCTCGTTCGGCCTCGACATCGAGGTCACCGGCGAGACCGTGCTCGGCGCCCCCGCCTACGCACTGGTGGGCGCCGCCCACCCGGGCGACACGATCGTCGTGGGTGCCACCTCCCACCCGGGCCGCCTCACCGAGGTGCTCGGCTCGGTGGCCACCGTCGTGTCGCACCGGGCGCACTGCGCCGTGGTGGTGGTGCACGGGGCCGACCGCAAGGACGCCAAGGTCGGCCGCATCGCGGTCGGCGTGGACGGCTCGTCGTGCTCCGACGAGGCGCTCCGCTGGGCCATCGAAGAAGCGACGCGGTGTGATGCCGAGCTCATCCTGGTGCACGGGTGGACGTACCCGTACCAGGGGCCGCGCACCGGCATCACCGAGGCGCGTGACGACATGAAGCTCGACGCGATGCGCACCCTCGAGGCCAGCGCCCGCATGGTGCGCGAGCATGCCCCCTCGCTGCGCTGCCACTCGATCATCAGCGAGGAGAGCCCCGCCAAGGCCATCATCGACGCGGCCAAGGAGGCCGACATGTTGGTGGTGGGCTCGCGAGGGCACGGCGGGTTCACCGCCCTGCTGCTCGGCTCGGTCAGCCGCACCGTGCTGCAGCACTCGTCGGTGCCGGTAGTCGTCGTCCGCGGCGACTGATTCCCCGCTGACTGCCGCCAACTGCCGCCGATAGGCTCGGACCCCGAAGTCACGGGGAGTGGCGCAGCGGTAGCGTTCCTGCTTTGGGTGCAGGAGGTCGGGAGTTCGAATCTCCCCTCCCCGACGAGTCTGACCAGGTCTGATAGAGTGACGATCACTCGCCGACCGGCTCATGTATCAGCGATGTATCAAACTCCGGTCGCAGGAATGCACGGAGGTGACGCATGTCGTGGAAGGCAACCGGCCAGCCGACGGTGCGCAAACAGCGCGACAAGTGGGTCGTGCGCGTCGACGGCATCGACACCACCACCGGCAAGCACCGTCCGCGCCAGCTCGGCACGTTCGCGTCGCAGCGCTCCGCGTTGGCCGCCGCTCGCGGGGCCCGCGCCCTCGACGCCACGACCGAACGCGGCACCGTGGGATGGTTGGTGCGCCGATACGTCGCCGGCCGCACCGACATCACCGAGAAAGCCCGCGAGCAGTACGCCTGGGCCATACCCCACATCGAGGCCGGCCTCGGCGCCATCCCGCTCTCGCGCTTGGATCGCGATGATGTCGCCGAGTGGGTCGACAAGCTCGCCGCCGGCGGCAGGCTGTCGCGGCGGAGCGTGCAGATCTGTCGCAACGTGTTGCGCGCAGCGTTGTCCGAGGCGGTCGACGAGGGGCTCATCGCACGCAGCCCCGCGGCTCGCGTGGGGCTCCCTCGAACCGTCGCCAAGCCGGTGAACGTCAAGGACGCCGTCGCCTGGTCCGAGGACGAGGTAGACCGGTTCCTCGAGGCCACGACCACGCATCGGTGGGCGATCGCCTTTCGGCTCGGCGTGCTCTACGGTCTGCGCCGCAGCGAGGTGCTCGCCCTTCGATGGGACGACCTCGACCTCGACAAGCAGACACTGCGCATCGACGAGAGCCTCGTCGCCGTCAGCGGCGGCGCCGCCTGGGGTGACGCCAAGAACGAACGATCACGGCGCATCATCCCCCTCGACGACGCAACCCTGCGCTGCCTTGCCCGACGCCGCGCCGACCAGGCCGCGGAACGACTCGCTGCTGGTCCGGCGTGGGAGGGCAGCAACCTGATTGTGACCACACGCCAAGGCGGCATCGTGCTCCCCCGCTCCTACGACCGGGCCCTGGAGCGCATCGTCATGAACACTGGACTCCCCCGGCTCACCTCCCACGGCCTCCGCCACACTGCGGCCACCCACATGGTGAGCAGCGCTGGGGATGTCGGCGAACTCCGAGCGATTGCCGACATCCTCGGCCACAGCCCGGAGATGCTCTTGAACACGTACTCGCACGTACTGCCACGGAGCCGCAACGCCGTGGTGGCCCGACTTGGCCAGCATACATAGCTGCGAATGTGGACCATCTGGCACCTTCGCCGAGGCGCACATTTGCGCCAGAGGTGGATGGTCCGTGAGATCAGCGCTACCGACGACGGCAG
>CBHWEI010000147.1:0-9922 GCA_966112835.1 uncultured Acidimicrobiaceae bacterium | reverse complement strand
AGGCACGGGTCGAACAGCAGCTCGCGCTTCAGGACGTAGCGCGGGTTCATGCGCGCCCCGCTGGTGACCACCCAGGCGCTCACCAGGCTGTCGGCCAGGCTCGCGTGGCGGCAGAGCATGATGGCCGGGCCGGGCTGCAGGCACTCGGCGTCGGCGGCCTCGATGCGGATGCCGGTGGTCAGGCGCAGCGCGCCCATCAGCCGGGCGGCCCACCAGCGTTGCAGCCGGTAGTGCAGGGCCTGGTCGCGCCGGCGTCCGCTGATCCACAGCGCGGCGGCAATGGTGATGCCCGCGGTCTCCAGCCACGACCACAGCAGGCCGAACGAGAGCAGCCGCACCGTCGGCAGGCGGAACCGCCCACGCACCACATCGGCCAGCGCGGCGACCGGCAGCCACAACGGCAACAGCACCACGAGCAGCACGGCGGTGACCAGCAGCGCCGGAACGCTCTGGAGGCGGCGACGGGTGGCGGCACTCACAGGCCGAACCCTAGAACGAGCGGACGGGGGTGTGCGTCGACGTGCTCCGAATTGGCCGACGGACCTTCACCCGTCGAACCCTCAGCTGTTGAATTCGGCCACCAGCGGTGCGTAGCGCTCCATCGCCTCGAACGCGCCGTCGCGGTCCAGCGCCGGCAGGCCGAGGGCCACGAACGACGCGCCCAGGTCGCGCAGGTGGGCCAGGTGCGCCGCGTCGGGCTTGGCGCCGAACACGCCGAGGCCGAGGGTGGACGGGTCGCGGCCGGCGTCGGTGGCGGCCTGCTGCAGCTCCACCCACTTGTCGTCGATGGGGAAGCGGCCCTCGATGGGCATCCACACGTCGCCGTACTCGATGATGTGGCGGAAGTGCAGCGGTGTGGGCGATGCGCCGATGACGATGGGCGGGTGCGGGGTCTGCACCGGCTTCGGCCAGCTCCAGCTCTTCTCGAAGTTCACGTACTCGCCGTGGAACTCGGCCTCGTCCTTCGTCCACAACTCCTTCATGGCGAGAATCTTCTCGCGCACCAGCTTGCGCCGGTGGTGGATGTCGGTGCCGTGGCTCTCCATCTCCTCGTGGTTCCAGCCGTAGCCGACGCCCAACAGGAAGCGCCCGCCCGAGATGTGGTCGAGCGAGGCGACCTCCTTGGCCAGCCAGATGGGGTCGCGCTGGGCGACGAGCGTGATGCCCGTGGCCAACTTGATCGACGACGTCGCGCCGGCGATGGCGGCGAGCGCGACGAACTGGTCGTGCGTGCGCCAGTACTCCTCGGGCAGCGGGGGAGCGCCCTCGCGGCCGCCCCACGGGCTGCGGCGGCTGACGGGGATGTGCGAGTGCTCGGGGAACCACAGGCTGTCGAAGCCGCGGGCTTCGGCCTCCTTGCCGAGCTCGACGGGCTGGATGCCCTTGTCCGTGGGGAAGATCAGCAATCCGACGCGCATGGTCCCGACTCTAGATCGCCCGAGGTTTTCCGGCAGCCGAGCCCCACCCGAGGTTTTCCTGCGCACCCGGGTCTGCAGCGTTACCTCGGGTACTGCGTCGTCTCAGTCGCCGACGGCGCCGTCGATGCGCTCGCGCACGAGGTCGGCGTGGCCGCAGTGGCGGGCGTACTCCTCGATCATGTGCACCATGATCCAGCGCAGGTTCGGCTGCCAGTCGAACCCCAGCCCGCGGTCCAGGTCGTTCAGCGCGGAGAGGTCGTCGAGGGCGTACCCGGCAGCGATCTCGCGGGACGTCGCGACTTCACGGTCGTACAGCGCCAGGCACTGGTCCAGCGTACCGTCGTCGGGCACCTCCATGTCGGCGTCCGGGCCGATGTGCCAGAACAGTCGGTCCTCGGCGTCGCCGCGCAGGTACATCTGGAACCAGTGCCGCTCCACCTCGGCCATGTGCCGCAGCAGCCCGGCGATGCTCATGATGCTGGGCTCGACGCTGGCGGTCCGCGCCTGCTCGTCGGTGAGCCCCTCGGCCTTCCATCGCAGGGTGGCGCGGAAGTAGTCGAGGAACGACTCGAGCGCGGTGCGCTCATCGGGTTGCGGCGGCGGTTCGGGTCGTTCGGCCATGTGGCGACGTTAGGCGCAAGACTGGGCGGTGATGATCAGAATTCGCGTGGTGGTGCACGGACTGGTGCAGGGCGTCTGGTTCCGCGAATCGTGTCGCCGCGTGGCCGACGAGCAGGGCGTGGCCGGCTGGGTGCGCAACCGCAGCGACGGCACCGTCGAAGCGGTGTTCGAGGGCGAGCCGCATCCGGTGAGCGTCGTGGTGGCCTGGTGCCGCATCGGTCCGCCGCGGGCCGAGGTGACCGGCATCGACGTCACCGAGGAACCGGCCGAGGGCCTGGTGGGCTTCCGCGTCAGCGGCGGCAGGTGAACGTGACGGTGCGGATCCGTCGCTCGGCCAGGTTGGCCACCTGGTTGCGGGCCATCTGACCGAAGTCGTCGCCCAGGAACACCGCGAAGGTGACGGCCGGCCGGTTCCCCGACGACGCCGCGGCGGCGACCTCCTGGAACCAGACGAGGCTCTCGTCCGACGAGTCGTGCTCGGCGACCAGTTCGAAGCCCGCCGCGGTGAGCATCGTGCGCATCTCGTCGACCGTCGCCAGATGGCTGATCGACGCGTCCCGGGCCCACGGCACCGGGTACAGCACGTCGCCGCCTTCACCCTGCAGCACGTCGTAGACCACGAACGTGCCGCCGGGCCGCAGCACGCGATGCGCCTCGCGGTACACCGCCGGCTTGTCGGGGATGTTCATCGCGGCGTGGATGGTGACGGCGGCGTCGAACGAGGCGTCGTCGAGCGCCAGTGCGGTGGCGTCGCCCACCCGGAACGAGGTCAGCCCGTCGAGTGCCGTCCACGCGGACATCGCGGTCGCGGCCTCGCAGAACGCGGGGGTCAGGTCGACGCCCACGACGGTGCAGCCGCACATCTCGGCGAGGGCTCGTGCCGGGCCGCCGAGACCGCACCCGATGTCGAGCACCGTGTTCCCCGGCCCGACGCCCAGCGCATCGGCGATCTCCCTCGTCGCGGCACGGCCACGGATGTGGAACTCGTCGACCGCGGTGAGGTCGGTGGTCGACAACGTGTCCAGATCCTTGCCCGCCGAACGCAGCGCGGCGGCGATGTCGTCGACGATGGAGCCGGTCCCGGCGTAGTGCTGCTCGACGGAGTCATCCATGCGGGGAATCCTCCTGCGCGGCGATCACCGGGTCAAGGCTGCAGCGGAGTGCCGTCGAAACGGTCGACGCTGGCGAACGAGTCGACCGGGTTGCGCTTCAACTTGGTGTTCTGGTGCGTGGGCACGCCCAGGAAGATGGTGGCCACCAGTGCGTGGTCCTGCGGCAGGCCCAGCAGGGGAGCGGCCTGTGCCTCGGCCCGCGACAGGAACGTGGTCATCACGCCACCCAGCCCGCGGGCCTTCGCGGCCAGCAGGATGCTCCAGCAGAACGGGTAGATGCTCGCACCACCCACCACCGGCGGGCGGTGCTCGGCGTTGCCGTCCATGATGGCGATCTTGGTGAGGTCGGCCGCGATGGCGAGCACCACGGGCACCGACTGGATGTCGTCGATGAGCGCGTTGGGCACCTCCACCGGCGCATCGCCCGTGGACCTGCCGAACGCGAACGCCCGCTTCCCGGCGCGCTGCGCGCCCTGGTACTCCTGCCACACCGGCCGCATCAGGTCGGCCATGCCGGCGCGCACCTCGGGCGACTTCACCACGGCGACGCGCCACGGCTGCTGGTTGCCGCCGCTCGGCGCGAACCGGGCGTCGTCGAGCAGTTCGGCCACCACGGCGTCGCTCACCGGGTCGGCGGTGAACCCGCGGACCGCACCGTTGCTGCGCAACGCCGTCGAGATGTCCATCAGGACTTGCCCTCGGCGACCTTCTTGCGGACCACGTTCAGGGCCGAGCCGGCCTTGAACCACTCGACCTGCTCGTCGCTGAACGTGTGCTTGCCCTCGAAGTCGACCGTGCTGCCGTCGGGCTTCACGATCTGGCAGCGCACGTTCTTGCCCGGCACCGGGGGAAGGTCGAGCACGTTGATGCGGTCGTCCTCGCCGATGAGCTCGTACGTGTCGGGGTCGGCGAACGTCAGCGGCACCAGGCCCTGCTTCTTCAGGTTCGTCTCGTGGATGCGGGCGAAGCTGCGGGTGATGATGACCACGCCGCCGCGGAAGCGGGGCTCCATGGCGGCGTGCTCGCGGCTCGAGCCCTCGCCGTAGTTGCGGTCGCCGATGGCCACCCAGCGGATGCCGGCCTCGCTGTACTTCTTGGCCAGGTTCGGATAGGTGTCGACGCTGCCGTCGCGCACGTCCTTGCCCTCGCCGACCGCGTCGTTGAACGCGTTGACGGCGCCCAGGAACAGGTTGCCGCTGATGTTCTCGAGGTGGCCGCGGTAGGTGAGCCACTTGCCGGCCGCCGAGATGTGGTCGGTGGTGCACTTGCCCTTGGCCTTCATCAGCACGGGCAGGCCCAGGTAGTCGTTACCGTCCCACGCCGGGAACGGCTGCAGCAGCTGCAGGCGGTCGCTGGTGGGCGACACGCTCACCTGCACGTCACTGCCATCGGCGGGCGGTGCGGTGAACGTGTTCTGGCCCGGGTCGTAGCCGCGGTCGGGCAGCACCTCGCCCACCGGGGCGTCGAGCGACACCTCGCTGCCGTCGGGTGCGGTGATGGTGTCGGTGGACGGGTCGAAGTCCAGGCGGCCGCTCAGCGCCAGCGCCACGACGGTGTCGGGCGAGGTGACGAAGCTGAGCGTGTTGGCCGAGCCGTCGTTGCGCTTCGGGAAGTTGCGGTTGAACGAGTTGACGATGGTGTTCGGCACGCCGTTCGCGCTGGCCGGACGATCCCACTGGCCGATGCACGGGCCGCACGCGTTGGCCAGCACCGTGGCGCCGATGGCCTCGAGGTCGGCGATCAGGCCGTCGCGCTCGATGGTCGCGCGGGTCTGCTCGCTCCCGGGCGTGACGAGCAGCTCGGTCTTCACCTTCAGGCCGCGAGCGGCAGCCTGGCGGGCGATGGACGCCGCACGGGTGATGTCCTCGTACGAGCTGTTCGTGCAGCTGCCGATGAGCGCCGAGCTGATCTCGAGCGGCCAGCCGTTCGCCGCGGCCTCGGCACCCACCTGGGCGCCCACGCGGTTGGCGCGGTCGGGGGAGTGCGGGCCGTTGATGAGCGGCGTCAGCGCGTCGAGGTCGATCTCGATGGTCTGGTCGTACAGGGCGCCGTCGTCGGGGCGGAGGTGCTCGGCCACCTTGTCCGCGGCGTCGGCGATGGCCTCGCGGCCGGTGGCCTTCAGGTACATGGCCATGTTCTGGTCGTAGGCGAACAGGCTGCAGGTGGCGCCGATCTCGGCACCCATGTTGCAGATCGTGGCCTTGCCGGTGGCCGAGATGCTGTCGGCGCCGGGGCCGAAGTATTCGACGATGGCGCCGGTGCCGCCCTCGACGGTGAGCACGCGGGCCACTTCCAGGATGACGTCCTTGGGCGAACTCCAGCCCGACAGGCTGCCGGTGAGCTTCACGCCGATGACCTTCGGCCAGCGCACGTTGAACGGGAAGCCGGTCATCACGTCGACGGCGTCGGCGCCGCCCACACCGATGGCCACCATGCCCAGGCCGCCCGCGTTGGGGGTGTGGCTGTCGGTGCCGATCATCATGCCGCCGGGGAAGGCGTAGTTCTCGAGCACGACCTGGTGGATGATGCCGCTGCCGGGGCCCCAGAAGCCGATGCCGTACTTGGCGCTCACCGAGCGGAGGAAGTCGTACACCTCGCGGTTGGTGTCGATGGCCACGCCCAGGTCGATCTTGGCGCCGACCTTGGCCGAGATGAGGTGGTCGCAGTGCACCGTGCTGGGCACGGCGGTGGTGGGCAGGCCCGCGGTCATGAACTGCAGCAGCGCCATCTGCGCCGTCGCGTCCTGCATGGCCACCCGGTCCGGGTGGAAGTCGTTGTAGGTGCCGCCGCGCTCGATGTCCTCGTCGGGGTTGCCCAGGTGGTTCAGGAGGATCTTCTCGGTGAGCGTCAGCGGACGGCCGAATCGGGCCTTGCCCTTGGCCACTCGCTCGGGCAGCGTGGCGTAGACGCCTTCGACCAGTTCGATCGGTGTTCCAGCGGTGACGGTCATGGAGATTCCCCTTGCATCGGCGGCGTGATGTAGACAAGCATAATACAAGTGGAGCCGACCGCGAAACCCGCACGAACCGCCGACGTCGTCGGGATCGACCACGTGCAGCTGGCGATGCCGGCGGGCGCGGAGGACACCGCTCGTTCGTTCTACTGCGGCGTGCTCGGCCTGCACGAGGTCCCCAAGCCCGCTGTGCTGGCGGCGCGCGGTGGCTGCTGGTTCGAGCTGGGCTCGGTGCGCATCCACCTCGGTGTCGAGGACGGGTTCGTGCCCGCCCGCAAGGCTCATCCGGCCCTGCTGGTGCGCGATCTGTCAGGCTTCGTCGCGTCGAGCGGGCTCGCGGTCCGGTGGAGCGACGAGATCCCCGGCACCGTCCGCTGTCATCTCGACGACCCGTTCGGCAATCGCATCGAACTCATCGAGGCCTGACCCATGCGCACCATTCGCTACCAGGAGATCGCCCAGACCCTGCGCCAGCGTGTGCTGGCCGAGGGCGCCGGGCACGTGCTGCCCAGCGAGAGCGACCTGTCGGCCGAGTTCGGCGTCAGCCGCGTCACGGTCCGCCGGGCGCTCGAGACCCTGCGCGACGAGGGCGTGGTCGAGTCCCGCCAGGGCTTCGGCTGGTTCGTGGCCACGGCGCCGCTCCAGCAACGGCTGAGCACCCTGTCCACCATCGAATCGCAGCTCGAATCGCGTGGCCTGCGCACCGAACGGCAGATCCTCGAGTTCGCGTTCGTGCCCGCACCGCCGCATGTCGCCGCCCGCCTCGGCACCGAACAGGTGCTGCGCGTCAAGCGCCTGAACCTCGCCGACGGCGCACCGTTCGCCGTGGTCACCGTGTGGTGCCCGGCCGAGGCCGGCGAACACCTCAGCCGCCTCGACGTGGAGCGCAAGCCGTTCTACGAGCTGCTCGGCGTGCAGCTGCGCGGTGCCGTGCAGACCATCGGTGCCGCCGCGGCGAACGCGGTCGACTCCGACCTGCTGCAGATCCCCACCGGCAGCCCGGTGCTGCGCTGCGAGCGGCTCACCACCACGATTGCCGGCGAGCCCATCCTGCTCAGCGAGTTCATCTTCCCGGCGCACCGCACCGAGTTCACCGTCGAGCTGCCCCAGGCCGAGCCCAGCCTGGTGCCCGGCGGCCTGCGCCTGGTCGACTGACGTGCACGAGTTGCCGATCGTCCGAATCGGACCACTCCGAGCGCCGGCGGGTGTCACGCGCACGGTCGACGAGTTGCCGCACGCACTGCACGTCCGCCTCACGGCCACCACGGCGGTCAGCGGCTTCGCCACCGGGTCGTTCTCGCAGCCGGCGGTCGGCTTCCCGCTCGGCATTTCGGCGGCCGCGCCCGAGTACCTGGGCTTCGCGTTCACCCAGTTCGCCCTGCCCGTCGTGGCGGGGCCCGACCTCGAGTTCGACTTCCATCCCGCGCACAACCTGCACTCGCCCTCGGCGGTGATGCCGCTGCTGGTGCACGACCGCGCGTCGGACCGCGTCGCACTCATCGCTCCGGTCACCGCGGCGCACGAGCAGATCCTCGGCGTCCGCGGCGGCGAGCTGGCCTGGGGCTGGCACGGCGACCTCGACGACGTGCCCGCCGGCTTCACCACGGTGGTCGGCATCTACGAGGCCGAGACGGCGACCAACGCGTTCGAGCGGTGGGCATCGGACCTCACCGTGGTCGGCCGGCGTCGCGACGCCAACCCCATCACCTCGCACCTGTCGTACTGGACCGACAACGGTGCCGCCTACTGGTACCGCACCGAGCCGGGTCGCACCATCGGTGGCTCGGTCGCACAGGCCGTGCAGGAACTGCGCGCCGATGGGGTGCCCGTCCATGCGGTCGAGCTCGACTCGTGGTGCTACGTGCACGAGACGCCGCGACCCATCGCCGAGATCGGCTACCCAGAGGAGGTGCCGCCGTCCGGGATGATGACCTGGACGCCGCGCGCCGACGCGTTCGACGGCACGCTGGAGGAGTTCCGCGACACGGTCGACGGTGCGCCGCTCGTCATCCACTCACGGCACATCTCGCCTGCCTCTCCGTACGTGGCCGAGGGTGAGTGGTGGGTCGACGCCATGGCCGCCCAGCCCGCCGACCCGCAGTTCTTCCGCCGCTGGTTCGAGGACGCCGTCCGCTGGGGCGTCTGCTGCATCGAGCAGGACTGGATGCTCATGTACTGGTTCGGCGTCCGGGCGCTGCGGGCGTCGGCCGGCCGGGCCGAGCACTGGCAGCGGACGCTCGACCGCCACGCCGCCGACACGGGCGTCGGGCTCATGTGGTGCATGGCCACACCGGCCGACCTGGTGCTCGCCGCGTCGCTGCCGAACGTCGTGGCAGTCCGTACCAGCGACGACTACCGCTTCGCCGCCGACCCGGCCCTGCTGTGGACTTGGTACCTCACCGTCAACCGTCTGGCAGCCGCGCTGGGGTTGGCCGCGTTCAAGGACGTCTTCTTCTCTGCCCCTGCGGGCCTCGACCCCATCGACGGCGACGACCACGCTGAGCTCGAAGCGCTGCTGTCGGCGCTGTCGGCCGGCCCGGTGGGCATCGGCGACCGCATCGGGCGCACCGATCGCGACGTCGTCATGCGCACCTGCGACGCCGACGGGCTGATCCGTCACGTCGACCACCCCGTCGGTCTCGTCGACGAGTGCCTGTACGGCGCGCCGGCTCGTGGCGAGCGCCTCGCCTGGGCGACGGCCACCGCCACCGTCGGCACCGACGTGTGGACGTACGTGGTGGCCATCAACACGTCCACCGAGCGGCGTGCCGTGGGCGATGTGTTCCCGTTGGACGGGTGGCGCTCGGTGCTCGAGTGGCGCACCGGTCGGCTGCTCGACGTCGACCGTCTGGTCACCGTGCTCGACCCGCGCGACTGGGCCTACTGGGTGGTCGCCGCGCCCGGCCACCGGGCTGACGAGGGCGACGTCACCAAGTACGTCACCGTGCCCAGCGCCCGGCCGTGACGGCCGGCGTCAGCCGCCTGCCGGCAACGCGTCGAGGTCGCGCACGGCGTAGCGGTGGTGCTCCCACTCCTCTTCGATGATGGTGTGCAGGCACGACCGCACGGATGTCTCGCGGTCGGGCGCCCAAGGGTTCTGGCGTGTCTCGTCGAGCAGTTCGGGCGTGACGGCGGCGATGAACTCGCGCACCTGCGTCTGGCGGTCGGCCCGTGCTTCGAGCACCTCTGTGAAGGTGGGCGTGGAGTTGCTGAAGGGCGACATGTCGTAGCCCTCCGCCTCGTAGAACGGGTTCGGCTGGCCCACCGGGTGGTACGGCTGCTCTGCCCGCTGAATGGCCTTGCGCAGCCACACGTCGGTGGCCATCACCAGGTGCCGCAGCGTCTGGCTGAACGACCACTCGCCGGCCACCGATTCCTCGACGGCGCCCTCTGGCAACGAGGCAGCGCGAGCCATGGTGGACGCCCACGTGGTCTCGACCGCGGCCCATGCCTCGCGAAGTCCTTCGGGGGTCTCGGCACGGCGGAGCTCCCGGCCGGGGTACCGCCGGTTCAGCTCCGCGTCGACGTAGGGCACCACGTCGATGCCGTTGACGATCAGCGGCCCGCCTTCCTCGACGAGCCACGGCGAGTCGATCTCCGCGCCGTTGATGTCGACCCCGCGCAGGACCGCTCCCGTCAGGTCAGACGAGTCGAATCGGGCCCCACGCAGGTTTCGGTTGGTGAACTCCAGCGGCGTATCGCTCATGGCCGCATCGTAGGTGCCGCTCACGCGGCCCTCACCCTGGGCGGGGCGTGTGACCAAGTGCGTCCGTCGCGGGTGATGACGGTGAGGGTGCGGTCCGGGGTGAGGATCAGCT
>CBHWEI010000146.1:0-9930 GCA_966112835.1 uncultured Acidimicrobiaceae bacterium | reverse complement strand
GGCGATGCGGTCGTGGCCGGCCAGGTCGGGGCGCACGGTCACGTCGACCAGGCCCGCGTCGGCGAGCAGCGCCGCCACTGCGGGGCCCTGGCCGGTGCCGATCTCGAGCACCAACCAGCCGCCGCGCTGCAGCCACACGATCGCACCCGCGGCGATGACGCGCAGGTCGTCCAGGCCGTCGGCGCCGGCATACAGTGCGCCACCGGGCTCCCAGTCGTGCACCGACGCGTCGACCGCCGGGTCGCCGTCGGCGATGTAGGGCGGGTTGGCGACGATGGTGGCGAACGAACCGTGCAGGTCGGGCGGCAGCGCGTCGTACCACCAGCCCTGCGCGAACCGCGCACCGACGCCGGCCATGCCGAGCCCGGCGTTGTTCGCCCGGGCCACGTCGAGCGCGTCGGCCGACTCGTCGGTGAGCCACACCTCCGCCTGACCACGCGGAAGTTCAGCCAACAGCGACAACCCGATGGCGCCGCTGCCGGTGCCCAGGTCGGCGCACAGCCACGGGCGCGGCTGCGACCGGGTGCAGTCGAGCGCCACCTCGGCCACCAGTTCGGTCTCCGGCCGCGGGATCAGCACCCGGGCGTCGACGAGCAGGTCGAGGTGCCGGAACGACCAGTGACCGAGCACGTACTGCAAGGGCTCGCCGCGGTGCAGCCGGGCGAGCATGGCATCGAGGTGGGCGATGGAGCGTTCGGTCACCGCGTCACCGAGCACACCGTCGAAGTCGTCACCCCACGCGCCCGCCGCTTCCTCGCACAGCCAGCGGGCGTGCACCCTGCCGTGCGACCGAGCGGTCTCGTCCCACAGCTCACGCCACGACATGGTGTCGCTCATGACCGGCCGGCGAGCTGCTTCGTCCGCTCGTCGGCCGCCAACGCGGCGACCACTTCGTCGAGGTCGCCGGCCAGCACGTCCTGCAGGCGGTAGATGGTGAACCCGATGCGGTGGTCGGTGAGGCGGTTCTCCTTGAAGTTGTAGGTGCGGATCTTCTCGCCGCGCCCGCCACCGCCCACCTGCGACCGCCGTTCGGCCGACATGGCCGCGTTCTGTTCGTCCTCGGCGAGCTTCAGCAGCCGGGCGCGCAGCACGGTCATGGCCCGTGCCCGGTTCTGCAGCTGGCTGCGCTCGTCCTGCATGGTGACGACGATGCCCGTGGGCTTGTGGGTGATGCGCACGGCCGAGTCGGTGGTGTTCACGTGCTGGCCGCCGGCGCCGCTGCTGCGGTAGACGTCGACCTCGAGATCCTTGTCGTCGATGTCCACCTCCACCTCCTCGGCCTCGGGCAGCACCAGGACGGTGGCCGACGAGGTGTGGATGCGGCCCTGGCTCTCGGTCACGGGCACGCGCTGCACACGGTGGGTGCCGCCCTCGAACTTCAGGTGGCTCCACACCGTGTCGCCACGGACCACCATGACCACCAGGTTGATGCCACCCAGGTCGCTGCGGTCCTCGGACAGCACCTCCACCTGCCACCCCTTGGCGGAGGCGGAGGCGCGGTACATGTCGTACAGGTCGCCGGCGAACAGGTTGGCCTCTTCGCCGCCCTCGGCGCCACGGATCTCCATGATGACCGCACGGCCGTCGTTGGGGTCGCGGGGCAGCATCAGCACGCGCAGCTCTTCGGCCAGGGACTCGAGGTCGGCCTCGGCCTCGGCCAGTTCGGTGCGCAGGCCGTCGCGCTCGTCCTCGCTCGCCATGGTGAGCAGCTCGCGTGCCGCCTCGGCGTCGGCGGTGCGGGCCCGGTAGCGGCGGACGCAGTCCACCACCGGCGTCAGGTCCTTGTAGCGACGGGTGACGTCGCGCAGGCGGGCCTGGTCGCTGCCGATCTCGGGGTCGGAAAGGCTCGCCTCCAACGAGACGAACTCGTCCTCCACGGCCTGCAGTCGATCGAACACCGTCGGACAGGTTACGGAGTCAGTCGACCGGAACGATGGTGAGCGGCGGACGCGTCGATGCGGCGAGCAACTGCTGCACCGGCAGCGCATCGCGCGACGGCATGACCAGCAGGCACGGCTCGAGGCCCAGCGACGTACGTGCATCGACGGCGAACGCCACCGCGTCGAGGTCGACGCCCACGGTGCACACCACGGCGGTGGCCACACCGTCGACGACGGCGACCGCACAGCACGGCACCGGGTCCTTCAGGTTCGTGCGCGGCACGGGCGGCGGTGCCAATTCGACGTGGTCGGCGCCGATGAGCGACGGCTGCGCCACCAGCCGGGCGCGCAGGAACCGCTCCTGGGCCAGGCGCGACAACGGATGGCCGGCCTCGCCGCCCGACCGGTGGCGGCGCACCACGTCGACCACCTCGGCGAGCGCGGGCGCCGACGGACGGTCGCCGTGCAGGGCGAGGAACGCCTCGCGGTCGTGTGCGCCCACCCCAACCTCCAGGCGGGTGACGCCGGTGTACTCGTCGTCGACCACGCGGCACACCTCCAGGCCGTCGACTTCGCCGAACAGCACGCCGAACTCCTCACGGGCCTCGGCACCTGCGTCGACGATGACGTCGAAGAACTCGCGATGGCCGGCGGGCACGTCGGGCGAGTCGGGCAGCGGCTCGGCCACCGCGGGCAGCAGCACACGGCCCTCGGCGTGCCACACGGTGACGGGCAGCTCGAACCCCTGGGCCCGCCGGGCGAGCAGCCCGGTGGCCGACTCGGCGACCACGTGCAGTTCGTTCGCGTTCCGGCGCAGCGCCCAGGCGATGGCGCCGCCCAACGCGCGCTCGGGCTGGTCGGCCAGCAACACCCACGCCGCACCGTCGAGCTCGAGCCCGGCACCCGCGGCGAACTCACCGGGCGTCAGGTCGGGCTCGCCGCCCACGTGGTCGCGCACCAGCGCGGCGAGCTTGATGGCGTGCAGACGGGCCAGGCGTGACGGGTCGTTCATCGCCCGCCACGCTACGGCCGGCGGCGTGTCGCTACGACGTGAACCAGCCCACGACGTCGACCACGACGTCGGTCTGGCCGGCGGCGTTGAACAGCACCACCTTGCCGTCGGCACCCAACCGGGCGAGGACGGCACCGGACGTGTCGACCCCTGGCCGGGCCATCAGGCTGGCGACCGGCGGCCGCGAGGTGCCGCTGGGATACACGGTGAACGACGTGGCTGCCGTTGGCGCCTTGGCGGTGACGTTCAGGAGCACGGCGCTCACACCCGAGGACGGCACGCCACCCTTGCCACGCACCACGATGGAGGTCGCCGACGCCGGCCCCAACGGGTCGACGGTGTCGGGGCGGGTGTCCAGCAGGCGGCCCGGCTGCAGCGGCGTGAACCGGCCGCGAGCCGTGGTGGAGAACCAGCCGACCACGTCGACCACCACGTGGCTGGACCCGGCCGAGTTGTACACGCCCACCTTGCCGTCGGCGCCGATCTTGGCGTAGACAAGGCTCACGGTCGTCGACTTGGCCGAGAAGTTCATCGACGCGGGAGCGGGTCGGGGGACGCCGCTGGGCCACACGGTCAGTGCGCCCGTGGCCGTCGGTGTCACCACCGTCACCTGCAGCGCCACCGCCTGCGCGGCGGTCGGGACTCCGCCGACACCGCGGACGGGCAGTGCGTAGGTGCCGCCTGCACCGAGCGCGCCGCGCCGGCCGCCGACGCCGCTGCGCGTGTCGAGGATGCGTCGGGCCGCCTGCGGCTGCAGGCGCCACGCTGGCGACGTCCGGTAGTACCCCACCACCTCGACCACGCAGTGGGCGACACCCTGGTCGTTGGTGATGTTCACGTAGCCGTGAGCACCGGGCTTCACGGTCACCGATGCCGAGGCGACGGAGGTCCCCTGGATGGACACGTTGGCCACGTCGGGTTTCACGCCGCCGGTCGGCCACACGGTGAACGAGCTCGCACCCGTGCCACCGACCGCGCTCACGTTCAGCACCACCGCAGTGGTGCCCAGCCCGGGAACGCCACCGATGCCGGTGGTCTTCACCTCGGCCGTCGTGCCGGCACCGAGCGGCGCCAGGCGTGGCGCCTTGCGCGAGTCGTAGATGCGCGTCGGGGTGAGCGCCACCAGATCGCCGCGCACCGACCCCGAGACGCCGCCGGTCACCACACCCACACCGGGCCCGGTGCGGAACAACCCGAGCTTCGAGTAGTTCGCACCGAGCACGGTGCTCGCCCCGCCACCCAACCATCCGTCCAGGACCGTGGCGTACATCGAGCGGAAGTCGACGTGGAAGCCCATCCGGTCCCAGCGGTCGAGACCTGCCAGGCTCGCCTGCTGGCCGTACAGCCCGCCCTTCACACCAGACCCGATCACGAAGTGGTTGTTGGACGTGCCGTGGTCGGTGCCGGCCGAGTCGTTCGAGTAGCTCGTGCGCCCGAACTCGCTGTAGGTCATGATCGTCACCCGCGACCGGAAGCGGTCGTCGAGCGTGGTGAAGAACGTGCGCAACCCGTTGTCCAGGTCGGCGAGCAGCTCGTTCAGCGCTGCGGGCTGGCCGGAGTGCGTGTCGAAGCCGTCGTAACCGAGGTCCACCACGCGGAGGCCGAGGTTGGCGTTGATCAACCGCGCCGCCACCGTCAGCTTCTTCTCCAGGTCACCGGCCGGCAGGTCGCGGGCGAACACCGGCGCGATCTCCTGGCCGACGTCCACCACGCCCTTCACGGTCTTGGCCACCACGTCGTGCCACGCACCACGCCCGGCGGAGGCGGCGGCCATGGCGCGCATGCCGTCGTACATCCACAGGTCGTGCTGCTCGGTCTCGCCACCGAAGCCCACGCCCCACTGCGGCACGGCGATGCCGCGCCGAGCAGCGCCGATCATGTGCAACGGCAGACCCTGGCCCACGGTCACGGCACGCAGCAGCGAGTCGGTGGACAGGCCATCCATCCAGCGGCCGATCCAGCCGGTGGACGGGGTGCCGTTGTCGGCCTTGCCGTACATCCAGGTGGCCATCGACGAGAAGTGGCTCAGGTCGGGGTTCGGGTAGCCGACGCCCTGCACCACCGCCACCTCACCGCGGTCGTACAGCGACTTCAGGTACGGCAGCTTCGGGTGCAGGCCCACCTGCGAGTTGATCTTCAGCACCTGCTGCGCCGGGATGGCGATGCTGCCGTGCTGGTCGTAGTAGAGGCCGTTCGCGTACGGCACCACGGTGTTCAGGCCGTCGAGCCCGCCGAACATGCCGACGAGCACGACGATGCCCTCGGTCGGGCCGATGGGCGAGCCCGCCCATGCGTCGTCGAAGCCCTCGAACGTGCTGGCCAGTGCGCCGGCGCCCACGCCCATGCCGACGAGTTGCAGGAAGCGACGCCGACCCATTCGCATGGGGTCGTTGTCGGGGGCGGTGAGCAGACGGAGTGCGTCGCGGGTGGAGATGTCGGCGTCGAGCATGGTGCGTCCTTCAGGCCAGGTGCATCTCGGGGGTCATCATCGCCATCGTGAGCAGGTTCGTGCTCTCGGACCAGCCGATCCACGGCTCGTTGACGCGCTGGACGGCGATGTAGTCCAGCAACGCCTGGCGGGTGGTGGTGCTGAGGTCCAGCCCGAACATCGCGGCCACGGTGTCGATCGCTTCCGCGGGTGTGTGGCCCTTGCTGACGGCGTTGGCGTTGTTCTGCCGGAGCTTCCAGGTGATCTGGCGGGCGAACTCGGCTCGGCCGCCGAAGAGGCTGCTGTTGGTCCAGTAGCCGTTGGCCTTCCAGCCGGCCACGTTGGGCGGGGCGAAGGGGATCTGGCCCATGCCGTCGAGGTACCACTGCGGGTTCAGGAGGTCGCTGCGGTAGCCCGTGTGGTACATCACGGCGACCACCCACTCGACGGGCGAGCGCACCAGGCCCTGTTGTGCGGTGGCCGAGTAGAACTCGTCGCGGTTCAGCAGCGCCTTCACCCACGGCAGGATCTCCATGTCGGCGTCGAACAGGACCGTGGCCAGTTCGTCGACCACGTTCTGCGGCGGGCCCTGGTGGGAGAAGTACGTCCACAGCTTGCGGGTGAGGAACTTGCACGCGATCAACTTCGTGGTCGTGTTCTCGCTGAGGAGGTGGTCGATGATGTCCGGGCCGTCCCAGTTGCGGGTGACGCCCATGAACGTCTTCGAGTCGGCGTCGTGGTCGGTCGGATCGAACAGGTACTCCTCGGTGTCCCAGTTCACGCCGTGGCCGGTCCACGCACGGGCGGCGGCCGTCACGTCGGCCTCGGAGTAGTTGCCCACGCCGAGGGTGAACAGCTCCATCAGCTCGCGGGCGAAGTTCTGGTTCGGCGAGGTCTTCACGTTGTCGACGTTGTCGAGGTAGTGGAGCATCGCCGGCTGCAGCGACATCGCCTGCGTGAGCGTGCGGAAGTTGCCGAACGCCTGGTCGCGGAACAGCTTGTTCTGCGCGGTCATCAGGCGCGCGCTGTTCACCTTGTCCCAACTGCTGCAGAAGTGGCCGTGCCAGAACCAGGTCATCTTCTCCTGGATGGGCGTCGGCGAGTCGACCATCAGGTCGATCCACCACTGCACCGCGAACACCCACTGCTGGTAGCCCTCGCCGTCGATGTCGTGATCGATGTACGCGGGCAGCGCCACGGGCGTGGGCGACACGTTCAGCACGCTGTCGACCGCCTCGGCGCGGGTGGCGCCGGCGAGCGCGGTCATCCGTTCAGGACGAGCGACGTACTCGGTGCGACGGAGGAGGTGTGCCAGCTCGACAGGATCCACGGGTCATACATCGACCCGGACCGCGGACGGCTGGAGTCAACAGACTCGCAAGATGCGCGCCGAAAACGGCACCACCCGGCCACGAGGGCCGGGTGGGTCGGGTTCGAGGGGGCGCCGGAGCGCCGCGGTCACTTGGTCTTGCGCTCGCCGTAGCGCTTGTTGAAGCGCTCGACGCGGCCACCGGTGTCGACCAGCTTCTGCTTGCCGGTGAAGAAGGGGTGGCACTCGTTGCAGAGCTCGAGCTGCAGGTCGCCGCCACGGGTGGAACGGGTGGTGAACGTGTTCCCGCACGAGCAACGCACGGTGACGTCGGTGTAATTCGGGTGGATGTCGGTCTTCATGGCGTTCTCCGAAAGAAGTAGACCCAGGAGTGTAGCGGGACGATGCGGCCGCACCACCTGGGGTGGGGCTCACCCGTCCAGGCGCTCGGCCACCGTCTGCAGCAGGCTCCAGCCCAGCTCAGGGCTGGTTTCCACGGCGGCCTTCAGGTCGCTGCGACCAAGCGCCAGGCACTCGAGCGGGGTGATGGCCCGGACGGTGGCGTTGCGCGGCCGCTCGAGCAGCAGGCCCAGCTCGCCGACCACGTCGCCGGGGCCGAACTGCACCTTGCGCCCGTTCCTGTTCTTCACCTCGGCCGACCCGGCGGTGATGAGGTAGGCGTCGGTGGAGGCAGCACCGGCAGTGATCAGCATCTCGCCGGGTTCGATCTGCACCACCCTGGTGACCTTGGCGAGCGCCTTCAGTTGCCGCTTGCTGCAACCCTTGAACAGCGTCAGCCCACCGAGCAGTCGCACTCGATCGTCCTGGTTCATGTCGTGCTCCCCGCCGAGGTGCTGGCTCGGGCCTCGGACGGGGCGACTGTAGTGGCGACGGGCGCCGGGCCGAGCACACCGGCGCGGCCGAACCAGGTGACGGCGAGCATGAGCGCACCGCACACCGCCAGGCCCCAGCGCGGGCCCAGTCCGGCCAGCAACGGCGCGGCCAGCACGAGGCCCAACGGCCGGCCGACCTGCATCAGGCCACCGAGCAGGGCGAACACGCGGCCCTGCACCGCAGGGTCGACGTCCTGCTGGAAGCGGGTCGGCAGCACCGTGTTGACCACACCGATGCCGACACCTGCAGCGAGGAACGTCACCCCGGCCACCACGGCGAACGTGGTCGCTCCGGCCAGGGCGATGCCCACACTCGTCACCGCCAGTGCGACCAGCGCAGCGGGGCGGATGGCCACCACCTTCGGCCCAAGGATGAACCCCAGCAGCAGGCCGGCCGGGATGGCCGCCTCGAGCAGGCCGTAGCCCGTACCACCGAGCAGCAGTGGGCCGGCGGCGAGCGCCACGATGAGCACCGGGATGGGCGCCACGACGGTGTTCAGCCCGACAGCGACCGACGTGAGGTCGCGCAGGTTGCGGTCCTTGCGCACCAACCGCAGCCCGGCCAGCAGGCCGTCGTCCACGTCGTCGGCGGCGTCGCCCGCAGGCCGTGCCGCCGGCATGGGAATGCGGCTCGCCAGCACGAAGCCGAGCGAGACCACGAACGTGCCGGCGTCGAACCACAGCGCGCTCGAGGTACCCCACAGGCCGATGAGCAGGCCGCCGACGGCGGGGCCGAGGATGCCGGCGAGCGCCTCGTTGATGCCGACCATGCTGTTGGCCACAGCGCGGTCGTCGGCCGGGACGAGCAGTGTGATCGATGCCATGTAGGCCGGCCCGAACAGCGATCCCGCTGCGGCCGACACCACGGCCACGATCAGCACCATCCACAGGTGCAGCGCACCCGATGCGGCCAGCACCGCCAACGCGGCACTGGTGCCGACGCGAGCGGCGTCGGCCCACACCATGAGGTGGCGACGATCCATGCGATCGACCAGCCACCCGGCGAACGGGGCGGCGACGATGGCCGGGATGGTGGTGGCCAGGGCGACGGCCACGACGGCGAGGTTCGACCCCGTGGCCTGACGTGCCCACCACAGGATGGCGATGCGGTGGACGCCGTCGCCGATGTTCGACACGGCCTGCCCGGTCCAGACCCGGAGGAAGTCGCGATGGTTGCGGATGCTCATGGGCCCATCATCGGAGTACCCTGATTCGAATGGAAGACGTTGTTTCGAATCAGACCAGGGTCGTGGTCGTCCGCGACCATCTCGCCGTCGACCTGCTGCTGAAGCTGAACACCACGCGGTGCATGGCGCCGTTCATGCGCGGCGAGCAGACCCTGGGGACCGCGGCCGCGGAGCTTGACATGCCGGCGAGCACTCTCGCCTACTACGTGAAGCGGTTCGTGCGTGCAGACCTGCTGGAGGTGGTGCGACTCGAACCCCGGGCCGGCAAGCCGATCCCCGTGTACCGGGCCACCGCCGAAGAGTTCCAGATCCCCTTCGATGCGGTCCCCCACGGCATCCGCCACGAGTTCCTCAACGGCAGCCGCCAACGAATGCTCGCCCGCTTCTCCGAGTCGATGGAACGCCAGATCCTCCGGCGTGGGAACCGTGGCCTGCGCGTCGCTCCCCACCCGGTCCGCGGGGTGTCCATCGACTTCATGGACGGCGACGCGCTCGACGACGTCGCCGCGACCGAGTGGTGGGGTTCGATCGACCTCACCGAGGACGAGGCCAAGGCGATGCGCGACGAACTGCAGGCGGTGATCGAGAAGTACGTGGACGATCGCCCCACCAAGGGGCGTCGTCCGTACCTGTCGATGATCGGATTGGTGGAGGAGCTGCGTCGCTGAGCGAGCAGCCCGCTCAGCCCGGCGGCTTGCCGTGTCAGCCCGGCTGCTTGCCGATCTCGGCCAGGAACTCGTCGTTCGTGCGGAACTGGCCCAGACGGTCGACCAGCAGCTCCAGACCTGCGGCGGCGTTGCCGTCGTTGGCCAGGCCACTGAGCACACGGCGCAGCTTCCACACCTGCTGCAGCTGCTTGCGGTCGAACAGCAGCTCCTCGTGGCGGGTGCTGCTGGCGTCGACGTCGATGGCCGGGAACACACGCCGCTCGGCGAGGCGGCGGTCGAGCTTCAGCTCCATGTTGCCGGTGCCCTTGAACTCCTCGAAGATCGCGTCGTCCATGCGGCTGTTCGTGTCGACCAGCGCCGTCGCCAGGATGGTGAGCGAGCCACCCTCCTCGGTGTTGCGGGCCGCACCGAAGAACTTCTTCGGCGGGTACAGCGCACCGGCGTCGATGCCGCCCGACAGGATGCGACCGCTGGGCGGCGCCGCCAGGTTGTAGGCGCGGCTGAGGCGGGTGATGCCGTCGACGATCATGACGACGTCCTTGCCCACCTCGAC
>CBHWEI010000145.1:0-9937 GCA_966112835.1 uncultured Acidimicrobiaceae bacterium | reverse complement strand
GCGTCGCTGATGCCGTCGGTGAAGAGCAGCAGCAGGTCGCGCCCCGGCTGCCACGGGCGCGACTCGGTCGCGGGGGGATCGTCGATCATCCCGAGCGGCGGCGTGCTCGCGCCGAGCCGCTCGACCGTGCCGTCCTCGCGCATCAGGAACGCGTGCGGATGGCCCGCGTTGGCGAAGTGCAGCCGGCCGCGCGCGGGATCGACCACGGCGTAGAACGTCGTGATGTACATCTCGGTGCTCGCGAGCTCCTCGTGCAGCGAGTGCAGCACGGCGTCGAGCGTCGCCGACGGGTCGCTGGAGCCGCGCGCGTGGATCGCCGTCGCGCTCATCGCCAGCGCCATGATGAGAGCGGCGCGGTAGCCGTGGCTCGACACGTCGCCGATCATCACGCCCGTGCGCCCCTCGTCGAGGCGGAACAGGTTGTAGAAGTCGCCGCCGACGCTCTCCGCGGGGACCACGCGGGCGGCCACGCGCGCGTGCGGCGCAGCCACGTCGACGCGCGGGAGGAGGCGCATCTGCAGGTCGTGCGCGAGCACCATCTCCTGCGCCATGCGCTGCTGCTGGAGCGACGCGCGCACCAGCCGCGCGTTCTGCACCGCGGCGGCGATCTGCGACGCGATCGCCGTCACCAGCTTGAGGTCGCCCGCCGTGAAGTCGCCGAAGCGGCGCCCGGACAGGTGCACGACGCCCAGCGGCTCGCCGCCGGCCGGCGTCGACCAGACCAGCGGTACCGACAGCATCGGCCCCAGGCGGAACGGCGCCTCGGCCTCGGCGATGGCCTGGTCGCGCTCGACGATGGTGGGGTGCAGCGTGCGGAAGACGCGGCCGCTCGCGCTGTGCGGATCGTCGGCGGCGATGGGCTGCAGCTCCGCGACGCGCGCGCCGACGGCGGCCACGGCCTGCAGCGTGTCGGTCACGCGGTCGTGCAGCAGCAGCGCGGCGCGGCGGGCGCCGGTCGTCTCGGCCAGCTCGGTGAGGATCGTCGCCGCGGTGTCCTCGAGCGTCACGGCGCGGCCGAGGATCTCGCTGATCGTGTAGAGGAGGTTGATCTCCTCGTACCGCTCGCTCAGCTCGTGCGCCGACTGCTCCACCTCGACCGCGGACTGCAGGTGCTCCGCCACGGCGAGGCGCAGGAACTCCGCGTGGCGGGTGAGCTGCGCGGCGTCGCCCGTGCACGGCCCGACGACGAGCCAGACGTCGCGGAAGCCCGCGAGCCCCATCACCAGCGCGTCCCCGTCGGGCTCGCGGACGGCGACCGGGCCGTTGCTGCTGGCCGGGAGCGGCAGGTCGTCGCGCGGGGCGACGGGCGCGCGCCGCGAGGCGCGGGGGCGCGCGGGCGGGCCGCCGGCCCGCCCCCCCACCGCGCGCGTCCAGAGCGCCGCGTGGCAGCCCGTGCTCGCGTGGTAGGCCGCCAGGAGCGCGTCCAGCTCTCCGGCGGCGCGGTGCGCGGCGCGCGCGCCGCTGGGCGCGCTCATCACGGACGGCGCCGCGACGGTCCCCGCCGCGCGCGGCTCACGCGCGGCGGAGCGTCAGCCGCACGACGTTGCCGCGCGGCTGCGCGTCGAGGCGCTCCACGCGATCCATCAGGCGCCGCATGAGGAACAGTCCGCGGCCGTCCTCGCGCATGATGCGGTCGGGCGTCGTCGGGTCGTGGCAGGACTCGTCGAGGTCGAACCGCTCGCCCTCGTCCTGCACCTCGACGACGAGCTGCGCGTCGTCGACGCGCGCGCGCACCTGCACCTGCTTGTCGGCCGCCTGGCGGTTGCCGCGCAGGATCGCGTTCGCCAGCGCCTCGGTGAGCGCCACGGGGACGTTGAGCGCGCAGGCCTGGCGCGAGAAGTGGTGCGCGGTGCACTGCCCGAGCACCGCGTCGACGACGCCGGGGATCGCGTCGGCGTCGCGCGGGATGGTCATCTCCAGCACGGACGCGGGGGGGGGGGGGGGGCCCGGCGGGGGCCCCCCCCCCACCGCACCGAAGAAGACCACACCGGCGCCGGCGATGGAGAACATCCACGCCGGCCCGATGGCGGCGTACATGGGGCCCGCCAGATAGGCGGTGGTCGCGCCGATGAGCAGGTTGGCCGAACCGGCCAGACCCTGCGCCGCGGCCGCACGCCCCGGAGGTGCACCGTCGGCCACGACGGCCTGCGCGGCCGGCACGCCGAGTGCCTGCACCATGCCCTCGATGGCGCTCAGGCCGACGATGAGCGCCGGCACGCTGATGTGGCCGTACACGGCGGTGAGCGGCCCGACGAGCAGCGATGCCAACACGCCGACGCGCAGCGCACCGCGCTGGTCGGCCAGCTTGCCGCCGGTGGTGGCCAGCAGCGCGAACGGGATGCCGTAGGCCAGGAAGCCCAGGCTGATGAGCATGTTGCTACCACCGAGGTCGGTGAGGTAGCGGTCGAGCGTGGCGTCGTAGATGCCCACCGGCAGGAACAGCGCCAGGCTCAGCAGCACGCCGGCGCGCACGCGGGGGATGCGCAGCAGGTCGAAGGCCAACCCGTGCTGCCGGTCGATGGGCGGGCGGGGCAGTTCGCGGAACGCCAGCAGCACGAAGCCAGCAGCGGCGAACGCGCCCGCCGCCAGGAACGGCACGCGGATGCCGAACGGGTCGACCAGCACGCCGCCGATGACCGGGCCGGTGACGAAGCCGGCCAGTTCCACGCCGCTGATGGTGCCCAGTCGTTTCGCCACGTCGACGTCGCTGATGCTGATGACGATGGCGCGCGAAGCGGGCAGGAACAGGCTGTTGGAGAACCCGACGACTGCACGCGAGAGCACCAGCGTGGCCAGCGAGCTGGACATGGCGAACAGCACGCTGCCGGCGACGGCGAAGCCCAGTCCGGCCAGCAGCAGCGTCTTGGAGTGGCCGCGGTCGGCGAGCGGGGCCATGAGCAACTGACCGATGAGACCGACCAGGAAGCCCGAGCCGGCGATGAGGCCCAGGCCGGCGTCGCTGAAGCCGAACTTGTCCTGGAGGTCGCTGAGGAGCGTGAAGACCACGCTGTTGGCGATCCCGATGCTCGCCGTGGCGATGAGGAGGGGATACCAGCCGGGCGGTCTCTGTTGCGTCACGGCAGTTCCGCGCGCACGCGGACCGTGTCGGGCTCGCGGTCGCAGCGCATGGCGCGCAACACGTACCGCTCGTCGCCCGAGTGCAGTTCGGCCAGGCACCACAGCCCGCCGTCGTCGCAGCGCCCGTCGCCGAGCACCTCCAGCGCGTCGATGTCCAGCCCCGCCGTGTCGGCCTCGGCGTGCCACAGCGACACCAGGCCGCGGCGCAGTTCGGGCTCGTCGAGCAGGTCGGTGCCGTGGAGGATGAGCTCGACCGTGAGGACCGTCACCGGCTGCAGGTCGTCGAGGTTCACCACGTCGCCGCCCAACTCGCCGTCGAGCATGACGACCACGGGCCCGCCGTGGCCCGACAGGCCGCCGACGAAGCCGTAGCGCACCAACGGCAGGCCGTCGTCGCCCGTGCACTCGTACCGCACGCGGTCACCGGGGTTCAGCGTCATGCGCTCGCCTCGGCCAGCACGGCGTCGGAGAAGCGCGGCCACAGGGCGAGTGCCTCGGCCGACCATTCGTCGAACGGTCGGTCGGTGAGCGCGACCGCTGCGACCTCCTCCCCCGGATCCACCCACACGAGGGTACCGGCTCCGCCGAAATGTCCGAACGTGGCGGGGGTGTTGGTGGTGCCCGTCCAGTGCGGCGACTTGTTGCCGCGCACCTCGGTGCCCAGGCCCCACGGGCACACGTCGTAACGGCCCACCCCGGGCACCATGCCGGCGAGCGTGGGGAAGTGGACGCTGCGGAACGCCTCGGCGCTGGCCGCGGTGATGAGCCGTGGCGCACGCAGCTCGTGCACGAACCGCACCAGATCGTCCACGGTGCTGTGCACGCCGTAGGCGGGTGACGCCTTCAACGTGGTGGCGGTCATGCCGAGCGGGGCGATGACTGCCTCGTGCTGGTACTCGACGTACGGCATGGATGCGGCGGCGGCGATGCACTCGGCCGCGAGCTCGATGCCGGTGTTGCTGTAGATGCGGCGCGTGCCGGGCCGGGCGATGGGCGCTGCCCCGTGGAAGGCATAGCCACCGGCGTGCGAGAGGAGGTGCCGCAGCGTGCACCCCTCCTGGCCGTACGGGTCGTCGAGCCCGACGATGCCTTCCTCCACGGCAACGAGCGCGGTCCAGCCGACGAGCATCTTGCTGATGGACGCGATGCGGAACGAACGGCCGCTGTCGCCCGTGGTGTGCACGCGACCGGAGCGGTCCACGACCGCGGCCGCGACGTTGGGGACGGGCCACGTGGCGGTGAGCCGCAGGGCCTGCATGGTGGCGGGTTCAGGCGAGGCCGGTGGACCGGAGCATCTCGGCCACGTGGAACGCGAGGTCGAGGCTCTGGCGACCGTTCAGTCGCGGGTCGCACACCGTCTGGTAGCGATCGTCGAGCTGGCTGTCGAGGATCTTGTCGGCACCGCCGATGCACTCGGTGACGTTGTCGCCGGTGAGCTCGACGTGGATGCCGCCGGGCCAGGTGCCCTCGGCGTGGTGGGCCTTCACGAACCCGTCGATCTCGGCGCAGATGGCGTCGAAGTCGCGCGTCTTGCGGCCGCCGACCGAGGTGATGGTGTTGCCGTGCATGGGGTCGCACGCCCACACCACCGGGTGCCCGGCGTCGCGGACCGCCCGCAGCAGCGGACGCAGCCCGTCCTCCACCTTGTCGGCGCCCATACGGCTGATGAGCGTGAGGCGGCCGGGGATGCGGGCCGGGTTCAGCTTCTCGCACAGCTCGAGCACGTACGCGGCGTCGGTGGTGGCACCGACCTTGCAGCCGATGGGGTTGCCCACGCCACGCAGGAACTCGACGTGCGCGCCGTCGAGCTGACGGGTGCGCTCGCCGATCCACAGCATGTGCGCCGAGCAGTCGTACCAACCGCCGGTGAGGCTGTCCTGGCGGGTGAGGGCTTCCTCGTAGCCCAGCAGCAGCGCCTCGTGGCTGGTGTACACGTTGGTCTCGTGCAGGTCGTGCGTGGCCTCGGTGTCGACGCCGCACGCGCGCATGAAGCGCAGGGCACGATCGATCTCGCCGGCGAGCTGCTCGTAGCGCTGGCCCTCGGGGCTGCTGGCGACGAACTCCTGCGTCCACGCGTGCACGCGGCCCAGGTCGGCGAAGCCGCCCTTGGTGAACGCGCGCAGCAGGTTCAGCGTGCTGGCCGACTGGTTGTAGGCCTGCACCAGACGGTCGGGGTCGGGCACACGGGCGGCCGGGGTGAACGCGTCGCCATTGACGATGTGGCCGCGGAAGCTGGGCAGCTCCTGGTCGCCGACCTTCTCGGTGTTGCTGGAGCGCGGCTTGGCGAACTGACCGGCGATGCGGCCGACCTTCACCACGGGCACGCCGAGCGAGTACGTGAGCACCACCGACATCTGCAGGATGACGCGCAGCTTCTCGCGGATGTTCACCGCCGAGAACTCCTCGAAGCTCTCGGCGCAGTCGCCGGCCTGCAGCAGGAAGGCGTTGCCCGCGGCCACCTGGGCGAGCGAGTTCTGCAGTGACCGGGCCTCGCCGGCGAACACCAGCGGGGGATAGGAGGCGATCTGCTTCAACGCACGATCGAGATCGCCCGCATCGGGCCACTCGGGTTGCTGGTGGACAGGCAGTGCCTGCCATGTCGAAGGGGACCACGCTTTTGCCACGTCGGCAAGCCTAACGGCCGACCCGGCTCACCTGCCGAGGAGAAAGCACCGAGGCGAGAACGACCGAGGAGAAAACGACGAAGGCCGCACCCCGGGGGCTGCGGCCGTCACCAGGAATCGGGTGCGACGGCTGAGGGGGCGCAGTCGGCGAGGATGCGGACGGCGTCCTCGCGGAGGCCGGCCACTGCACGGCTGACGAGACGACGAGCGGCCTCGGCGGTGACGCCCAGGTTCTCGCCGACCTCGCGGAAGCTCTTGCGCTCGCCGTCGAGGAGGCCGAAGCGGGCCTCGACCGCGTAGCGAGCCCGCTTGTCGAGCGTGCCGAGCAGTTCGTCGAGCAGGTCGGTGTCGACCATGGCCATGACGGCGTCTTCGGGGGTGCCTTCGCCGTTGGCCATGAGGTCGCCGAGGGTGGCATCGCCGTCGTCACCGATGGTCTTGTCGAGCGAGACCGGGGTGGTGAGGCGGTGCAGTTCGGCGTTGCCGACGTCGAGGGTCTCGCCGTCGCCGCTGGCCTGACGCAGGGCCGCACGGAGGCTGGCCGAGCGATCGCCGGGGATGCGGATGAGGCTGGCCTTCTGGTCGAGTGCACGACCGATGGCCTGACGGATCCAGAACGTGGCGTAGGTGGAGAACTTGAAGCCACGACGCCAGTCGAACTTGTCGACGGCGTGCTCGAGACCGAGGTTGCCCTCCTGGATGAGGTCGAGCAGGTCCATGCCCTGGGGCAGGGGGTAACGGCGAGCGATGCTCACCACGAGGCGCAGGTTGGCGCGGATGAAGCGGTCCTTGGCGTCGGCGGCGGCTGCCACCTGAGCCTTCAGTGCGGCGCCCTTCTCGCCGTTGGCGAGGCGCTCGGCGGCCTCGCGGCCGGCTTCGATGACGCGCGAGAGTTCGCGCTCCTCCTCGGCATTGAGGAGGGAAACTTTTCCGATGTCGTTCAGGTAGAGTCCGATGGAGTCGTTCATGGCAATGGTTCTCAACTTGTGGGTTCGTCGTCAGATTCCGCGGGAATGTGTGTCATCTGGCACATGAGCGCGCCGGTCGGTGATGACAGGTCCCGGATCCCGATGGGGGGTCGGTACGTGGGGGGACAGGTCACAGTACTACATCGGTCAACCTTTGTCGTGTCAGAACGCTTCTTGACACTGTGTTGATGAACTGTGGTGCTCCCGACCAGGGCTTCCTCGCCCGTAGACTCGGCGCCCGATGCCTGGGCGAACTGACGAGTGGCGACGAATCGGGCTGTTCGGCGGCACCTTCGACCCCCCGCACGTGGGGCATCTGGTCACTGCGGTCAACGTCCGCCACGCCCTCGCGCTCGACGTCGTGGTGCTGATGGTGGCCAACGTGCCCTGGCAGAAGGCCGGCAGCCGGCCCATCACGCCAGCAGCCGACCGGCTGGCGATGGTCGAGGCCGCGGTGGCCGACGTGCCCGGCCTGGTGGCCGGCGACACCGAACTGGTCCATGGCGGACCCAGCTACACGGCCGATACGCTGGCGGTCTTGTCCGCCGAGCACCCCCACGCCACCCTCTTCACCGTCGTCGGTGACGACGCTGCCGCGGGCTTCGAGACGTGGGAACGCTACGAAGAAGTGGCCGCCCGCTCGCAGCTGGTGGTCGTCGATCGGCCGGGACCACAGTTGCAACTGTCCGAGCGGTTCGAGTGGATCCGCGTGGAGGTACCCCACCTGGAGGTGTCGAGCACCGACCTGCGTGCCCGGGCACACGACGGGCGCCCGCTCGACTACCTGATCACCGACCCCGTGCTCGACGTCATCCGCGCCCGCGGCCTGTACCAGGAGGCCGTGTGAGCTCGTTGGCCTCGGTGCGCCGCACGCGCACCGCGATGATGCTGGTCGGCAGCGTGCTGGTGGTGGCCTGCGTGGCAGCGCTGCTGTACGCCGGTGGCCTGGCGCTCGCCCGCTACCAGGGTGGCAAGGACCGCACGGTCGACGCCACGCCCATCCCGTCCACGCCCGTGGGCATGCTCGCCTCGGTCGACGCGCTCGACAACCTCACCGGCATCACCGTGTGGGTCATGCTGCCCGACGGCGCCGCGGGTGGCAGCATCGTCAGCCTCCCGATCAGCAGCGACATCGTCGGGGTCGACGGCAGCCGCCAGTCGCTCGCCGAGGCGTATGCCGAGGGCGGCTCCGAGTCGCTCGTTCTGGCCGTCGAGAGCGTGCTGTCGCTCACCATCGACCAGTGGCTGGTCGCCACGCCGGCGCAGCTCACCGAGCTGCTGCAGCCCGTCGCCCCCATCACGGTGGTCTTCCCCGACGACGTGATGGTCGACGACGGCAACGACGAGGTCACCCTGTTCAGCGCCGGCCGGTCGGACCTGTCGGCGGGGCAGATGGCCAGCATGCTGAACGCCACCGCCTCCAGTCAGACCGAAGCCGACCGCCGCGCCAACATCGAGGCCGCATGGGCCGGTGTCGCCGCCGCCATCGGCAACGGCCGCACCGAGCCCTCGGCCACCCCGCCGGCCACGCTGGGCCAGCTGGTCAGCCAGGTGTACGCCGGCCCCACGCACTCCCGTGGACTGCTCACCAACGAGCTGACGGACTCGTCGCTGGGCGACCGCGACGTCACCGAACTGGATCGTGCCGAGGCCGTGCTGGTGTTCGCCACCATCGCCCCCAGCAACATGTCGGCGCCCGCTCCTGGCCTGGTGTTCCGCGTCGAGGCCCCGCCGAACTACGCCGCCAAGGTGAAGTGGACCATCGAGGCCCTGCTCTACGTGGGTGCCAACGTCAGCTGGGTCAGCCAGAACGGTCCGGTGCAGGCCACCACCAAGGTGTTGCTCTCGGACCAGGGCCTGAAGGACGACGCGCTCGGCGCGGAAGGTCTGTTCGGGGCCGACTTCGAGCAGTCGGTGAACGCCGAGCCCATCGAGGGCATCGACGTCATCATCCAGCTGGGTACGTCGTTCCTCGACGACCCGAACACGGGCATCGCCCTTCCTTCCACGACGACCACGACGACGGTGCCCTGATGTCCGACGCTGCCCTGACCATTGCGACCGAGGAGGCGAAGGCGCTCGCCGTCGTCGCCGCCCGCGCCGCCGACGACAAGAAGGCCGAGCACACGCTGGTGCTCTCGGTGGGTGAGGTGCTGCAGATCACCGACTACTTCGTCATCACCAGCGCCAGCAACCGTCGCCTGGTGAAGAGCGTGGTCGACGCCGTGGAAGAGGCCGTGCGCGAGCAGCTGGGCCGGTCGCCGCTACGCATCGAGGGTGCCGGCGAGCAGCAGTGGGTGCTGGTCGACTACGGCGACGTGGTCATCCACGTGTTCGCCGAGGAGATCCGCATGTACTACGAGATCGAGCGCCTGTACCGCGACGTCCCCAAGGTCGACTGGACCGCCTGAGTCGGTCCATCCGTGCCCTCGGCGCGAATGCCGACGGCGACACGGTCCGGCGAAATGCCGAACTGTCAGGCTCGTTCCTTTGTGATCGGTGTCACCGATGGAATGAACCGTCATATCTCTAGTGTTGATGGCTGTCATGGCACTTGCACTTTCCGGACCGTTCGACACGGCGCAGCTCCCGCGGATCGCCCCCGATCCCGTCACCGTCACGGTGGCGCGCACCGTCGTCCCCGGCCGTGAAGCCGAGTACGAGGCCTGGACCAAGGACGTCATCGACACCCTGTCGAAGTTCCATGGCTGCCTGGGCGCCGGCGTGCTGCACCCCGGCCCCGACGGTGGCGACCACCAGTTCGTGTTCCGGTTCGTCGACGGCATCCACCTGCGTGAGTGGGAGCGCTCGCCGCAGCGTGCCCGCCTGGTGGCCGAGGCGAACGACTTCGTGCTGAGCGAGCGGGTCACCCGCACCGTGGGCGTCGAGAACTTCTTCGAGCTGCCCGAGCGGGCCGAGCCGAAGCGTTCGCTCACCAACCGCATCGTCACCGACGTCGCCTGGGTGTACCCGGTGGCCATCGCCAGTTCGCTGGTGGTCGCTCCTCGCATCGCCGAACTGCCCCTCGAGGTGCGCGTGGTGATCAGCACGCTGCTCATCACCGCCGTGATGCGCCTCGGCGTGGGTCCGTTGCGGGCGAAACTGCGCTCGAAGCGCACGATGTGACGCAAAGGTCGCGCGGCGGGTTTTGGGTAGGGGACCTGCGCTGATATCGTCCCTCACTCGTTCGGGGCTGTAGCTCAGTTGGCAGAGCGCTTCCATGGCATGGAAGAGGTCAGGGGTTCAATTCCCCTCAGCTCCACGGAC
>CBHWEI010000144.1:0-9964 GCA_966112835.1 uncultured Acidimicrobiaceae bacterium | reverse complement strand
AGCCGCGGATGGAGGTGAGCGGCGTGCGCAGGTCGTGGCTCACCGACAGCAGGAACTGCTGCTCCAGCGTGCGGCTGCGTTCCAGCGTGTCGGCCATGTGGTTCACGCTGCGGTTCAACTCGGACAGTTCGTCGTGCGCGCCGGCCGACGGTTCGGGGACTCGCGTCGACAACTCGCCCGCGGCGATCTGTTGCGCGGCCATGGACACGTCGCGCACCGGCTTGCTCAGCCGGCGGCCCAGCAGCACGGCCGCGCCGAGGGCGAGCACGATGGTGGCGACGGCGGCCCACAGGAACAGGCGGATGGACGCGCCGAGGTTGGCGTCGATGGGTTGTGTCGCGGCCACGGCGAACGCCCGGCCGGTGGGGGCGACGGTGGGGGCGATGGCGTAGGCGACGCGGCGTTGGATGCCCGACACGACGGTGCCCTGCTGCAGCGCGGTCACCTCGGTGGGGGAGAGCGTGATGCCGTCGGGCAGTTCGGTCAGGTCGTACACGCCCTGCCGGTTCGAGGTGAGCACGGTGAACTCGCTGCCCGGCACCACCGACTTCAGTCGTTGCAGCAGGCGGATGCGGGTCTTCAGCTGACGCAGGCCCTCGGGCGTGTCGACCGGCTGGTCGGTCACCAGGAACTCGGCGATGTTGGCGGCGAACTCGGTGGTCTGCGTGCGCAGTTCGTTCTCGGTGGTGTGGCGGGCGCGCACGGCGGCGAGGGCCAGCGTGCCGCCACCAGCGAGCACCAGCGTGGCGACGACGACGCTGACGATGACGAGCGCGAGCCGACGGGTCATGTCGCCATCGTGCCGTGCACGTGTGAGGGAACTGTGAGGTGCACCGTCAGCCCAGCCGGTAGCCGATGCCCCACACCGTGGCCAGCGGCAGGTCGTCGCCCAGCTTCTTGCGCAGTTGGCGGACGTGCACGTCGACGGTGCGGTCGTCGCCGATCCAGTCGTCGCCCCACACACCGTCCAGCAGTTGCTGGCGCGACAGGGCCAGGCCCTGGTTGCGGGCGAGGTGAGCGATCAGGTCGAACTCGCGGGTCGCCATCGCGACCGCCTCACCGCGGTGGCGCACTTCGCGGCGGGGCACGTCGATCTCGTAGTCGTCGCCGATGGTGATGACGCCGGGCGAGGCCGCCTCGGCGCGCTGGTCCACCTGGCCGCGGCGCAGGATGGCCTTGACGCGGGCGACGATCTCGCGCGGCGAGAACGGCTTGGTGACGTAGTCGTCGGCGCCCAGTTCCAGCCCGAGGATGCGGTCGATCTCGCCGTCGCGGGCGGTGAGGAACAGCACGGGCACGCTGCTGCGCGTGCGGATGCGGCGGCAGACCTCGAAGCCGTCGATGTCGGGCAGACCGATGTCGAGGATGACCATCACCGGCCGGTGCAGCTCGACGAGCTCCAGCCCGCGCTCACCGCGAGACGCCTGCAGCACACGGAAACCGGCGTCGCGCAGGTAGGCGTCGAGCAGGTCGGCGATGTTCGGATCGTCCTCGACGATCACCAGGTTGCGTTCACCGTTGGGGGGTTCGGCCACGTCCCTCATGGTGGCACGCTGGTACGGTGCCGAACGGACATCGCCGCCGGCGGTGCAGTCGCCAGGGAGTGGTCATGAGCAAGGTGTCGGTGTGGGTGAAGCTGGATCTGCAGCCCGGGAAGCGTGACGAGGCGATCGCCATCATCCAGGAGGCCCTCGACAACGTCGAGTCCGAGGCCGGCACCGAGATCTACCTGCTGCACACCGACCCGAACGACGAGAACGTCGTCTACTTCTACGAGAAGTACGCCGACGCCGACGCGCTCACCGCGCACTCGACGGCCGACTGGTTCAAGGTGTTCGGTCCGAAGCTGGGCCCGGTGCTGGCCGGCCGCCCGTCGATGACCATCGTCAACCCGGTCGGCGGCAAGGGTCTCTGACCCTCGCCGTCACCCCCGACATCGCCGACGAAGCAGCGCCAACCCCCATGGCCACCTACCTCGACAAGATCCTCGCCCGCCATCGTGAGGTGGCGGCGGCCGATGGTCGCGCCATCGGCCCGCTCATCGAGCAGGCGCTGGCCATGCCGGCCACGCGTGGCTTCCGCGCCGCGCTGGCCGGGCGCACGCAGCTGGGCGTCATCAGTGAGGTGAAGCGGCGCTCGCCGTCGAAGGGCGATCTGAACATCGGGCTCGACCCGGCGGTGCTCGTCGCCGAGTACGAGCGTGGGGGAGCGTCGTGCCTGTCGGTGCTCACCGACGAGGAGTTCTTCGGCGGTTCCGTGGCCGACCTGCAGGCTGCTCGTGCGGCGTGTTCGCTGCCGGTGCTGCGCAAGGACTTCACGGTGAGCGAGCTCGACGTGCTCGACGCCCGGCTCATGGGTGCCGACTGCGTGCTGCTCATCGCCGCAGCGCTCGAGCGGAGCGAGCTCATCGCCTTCCACGACCTCGCGGTCAGCATCGGGCTCGACGTGTTGGTCGAGATCCACGACGAGGCCGAGCTCGACGTCGCCCTCGCCGCCGGCGCCACTTTGGTGGGTGTGAACCAGCGCGACCTGGTGACGTTCCAGGTGGACCACGCCCGTGCCGTGCGCATGGCGGGCGTCATGCCCGACGACGTGGTGAAGGTGGCCGAGAGCGGCGTCCGTGGCGCCGACGACGCGGCCAGCCTGCGTGCCGCCGGCTATCACGCCGTGCTGGTGGGCGAAACCCTGGTGACCAGCGGCGACCCCGCTGCCGCCATCCGGTCCCTCGTCAACGCCGGCTGAGCCCCTCCGCCCGAACTCGAGTGCTGCGTGACGCTCGTACGGGCGGTCGTGCGCTAGCTGCAGCCGAGGTTGCTGAAGGCGATGCCGATGGGCACCTGCTTCGACACGTTCGCGGTCAGGTCCGTGCCCAGGTAGGCAGCCAGGTCGTCCTTCGCTGCGGCGTCGCCGCCGCGGCCGCGGTCGACGATGTCGGCGGCGCCCTTCATGTAGGCCAGCGCATCGACGGCGTCCGAGTCACCCGACAGCGCAGCCGACAGCGTGGCGATCTGGTTGCCCAAGTCGGGCAGCGTGCCGATGGGCAGCGTCGCCCATTCCGAGGTCTCGCTGTTCGACAGGCCGAGCACGATCTGCCAGTTGATGGTCAGGCCGGTGATCGCGTCCTTCAGCGCGGCGCAGTCGGCTTCGCCGGTGGGCGTGGTGTCGGGCGAATTGGTGTTGCTCGACCCGGCCGTGGTCTCCGAGCCCGTGCCGTTGCCGGCGCCGGAGGTGGGAGCGGGGGACGACGACGAGTCGCTGCCGCAGGCTCCGAGCAGCGCGACCGCGGCAAACCCGACGAGCAGAGAACTGGTGAGACGACGCATGCCCGAACCCTAGACCTCGCCCCGCAACCCCCGTGCTGAACCGAATCCGACCCCGCCGACCTGGTGCTGAACCCCAGTCCGACGGGTCACGCAGAACTTAAGTTCTGCGTGACGCTGCTCGTCAGGGCGCGACGGGGATGCCGAGATACAGACCGTCGGCGCCGGGCTTCACGTGCCATTGGCCCACCGACACCCAGGTCCAGGTGCCGTCGGGCGCCCGATGAAGAGATCCAGCGGGGCCCATCGACACCACGACGTGTGGCTGTCTGTCGACATCGATCTTCGCCAGGCTACGGAAGGTGCGCGGGATGCAATCCGGGTTGCCGAGGCGCTCGATCTCCTTTCGCGCCTTGTCGTCGAGGGCCAGGATGGTGGTCGTCACTCTGCCCTTCGTCTCGACCAGGGTCTGCTGCACGCCATCGACCTCGATGCACACGGTCTCGAAGCACGTCTTGTCCTGCCCCGACAGCCGCTCGGGATCGATGTCGACGTTCCCGGGCCAGCGCGTCCACGTGAGGCCGCCGTCGTCGCTGCGGAGGGTTCCGTCGCTGTACGCGAGCAGCGCGCCGTCGTAGTTGTAGATGGAGCCGACGCCCTTCACGTCGCAGCTCGTCGCGGTGGTCGCGAAGACGGCGGCACCCACTAGCACCGCCTGCGCGGTGAACAGGGTGGGCACGCTGCGATGGACGCGTTCGGTCGACTCGGTGCGCAGCCACCACGCCAGCGGCACGAGCACCAGCAGCGCCAGCAGGTCGGTGCGGTCGGTCAGTGTGGTGCCGCCCAGCACGGGTGCCGCCCGGTGGGCTGCTGCGGGCACCGTCTTCAACAGCCCGAAGGCGAGGGCGGTGACGGCGATGGCGACGTCGACCCGCCGGGAGAGCGCGGCGAGCACGATGGCGATCATGGTGACGCCGGCAACGTCGCTGAGCTTGCCGGTCACCGGACCCGGCCACCGCGACTTGAGCACGTGGTCGTTCAGCACGAGCAGCGCGACGGAGCACGCGAACACGGGCGACCTCAGCAGGTCCTGTCGGCGCACCACCCCCATCGCCCCACGCTAGGCGCGACCCGCACTCCACGGCCCGCACCTGTCGCGCAGAACTTGAGTTCTGCGTGACACCCGGGTTTCTGGGGAATCGATACCGCGTGGCCTGCCCCGGTGGGGGTACGTTTGGGGCGCATGTTCGTGAAGATCTGCGGGATCACCAACGAGGACGACGCGCTGTTCGCCGTCGCCATGGGGGCCGACGCCGTGGGGTTCGTCTTCGCCCCGTCGCCCCGCCAGGTGGCCGCGCAGCAGGTGTACGACATCACCCGCCGGCTGCCGCCCGAGATCCTCACCGTCGGCGTGTTCCGCGACGAGGCCCCGGCCCGGGTCATCGACACCGTGCACCGCGCCGGCCTGAAGGCCGCGCAGCTGCACGGGCACGAGACGCCCGACATGGTGGCCGAGGTGGCGGCGCAGATCCGCTGGGTCATCAAGGCGGTCGTCGCCGGCTCCAGCGACGCCCAGCGGGCCGACCGGTTCGGCACCGACATGGTGTTGGTCGACGCCCCGAAGCCCGGCTCGGGCAAGGTGTTCGACTGGTCGCTGGTCGACGACGTGGCCGAGGGGCCGCGCATCATCCTCGCCGGTGGCCTCGACCCCGACAACGTCGCCGAGGCCGTGCGCCTGGTGAACCCGTGGGGTGTCGACGTGTCGTCGGGCGTCGAGAAGTCGCCCGGTCGCAAGGACGCGCTGAAGGTGAAGTCGTTCATCGAACGGGCCAGGGCCGCCGCACCGGCGCGCCACCTCGGCCCCGATCAGATGCCCTACGACTGGGCCGACGACGAGATCTGAAGTTCCCCCATGGAGAAAGAGTGCACGTCATGTCGTTGATGGCTGAGCCGTCGGCCGAGGGCCGATTCGGCGAGTTCGGTGGACGGTTCGTTCCCGAGACCCTGGTGCCCGCGTGCCAGGAACTGGAGGCCGCGTTCGACGAGGCCTGGTCCGATCCGGCGTTTCGTGCCGAGCTGGACCATGTGCTGCGCACCTACGCCGGTCGTCCGTCGATGCTCACCGAGTGCAAGAACCTGGGCGAACAGCTGGGCATCCGCCTGGTGCTGAAGCGCGAGGACTTGAACCACACCGGGTCGCACAAGATCAACAACGTCATCGGTCAGGCGTTGCTGGCCAAGCGTATGGGCAAGAAGCGTCTGGTCGCCGAGACCGGCGCCGGCCAGCACGGCGTGGCGTCGGCCACCGCGGCGGCGCTCATGGGCATGGAGTGCAAGGTGTACATGGGTGCGGTCGACGTGGCTCGCCAGGAGCTGAACGTGTTCCGCATGAAGCTGCTCGGCAGCGAGGTCGAGGCCGTGCACAGCGGCAGCCGCACGTTGAAGGACGCGGTGAACGAGGCCATGCGTGACTGGGTGGCCACGGTCGAGACGTCGCACTACTGCCTGGGCTCGGTCATGGGCCCGCACCCGTACCCGTACATGGTGCGCCAGTTCCACCGGGTCATCGGCGACGAGGCGCGTGCGCAGAGCATCGAGATGTTGGGCGACGTGCCCGACGTGGTGGTCGCGTGTGTGGGTGGCGGCTCGAACGCCATCGGCATCTTCAGCGGCTTCGTCGACGACCGGTCGCGGCTGGTCGGTGTCGAGCCCGCGGGCGGTGCGGCGGTCACCCGTGCGCAGCCGGGCGTGGTGCACGGCATGCGCAGCTACCTCATGCAGGACGAGTACGGCCAGGTGCAGGAGGCGCACAGCATCAGCGCCGGCCTGGACTACCCGGGCGTCGGCCCCGAGCACTCGTACCTGGCGTCCATCGGTCGGGCCGAGTACCCGAACGTGAACGACGCCGAGGTCGTCGAGGCGTTCCAGCTGCTGGCTCGCACCGAGGGCATCATCCCGGCGCTCGAGTGCGCCCACGCGTTGGCGTGGATCGTGCGTGCGGCGCCCGAGATGCAGGGGCAGACGGTGCTCATGAACCTGAGCGGCCGCGGCGACAAGGACGTGGCGCAGATGATGGACGTGCTCGCCAAGGGCGGTGCGGGCCATGAGTGACGCGCAGTTCGGCACCATGGAGACGGCCTTCCGCGCCTCGCGCTCCGCTGGCCGCAAGTTGCTCGTGCCCTACGTGACGGGCGGCCTGGCGGGGTGGCAGGACGCGGTGCGCGCCATCGCCGCCGCGGGCGCCGATGCCATCGAGATCGGCATTCCCTTCAGCGACCCGGTGATGGACGGCCCGGTCATCCAGCAGGCGTCGCAGATGGCGCTCGATGCGGGTGCCACGCCGGTGAGCATCCTGCAGGAGGTGCGCGAGCTGGACGTGCAGATCCCGCTGGCCGTCATGCTGTACTACAACACCGTCCACCACGCCGGCCACGAGCGGTTCGCCGCGCAGTTGGCCAGTGCGGGTGTGTCGGCGTGCATCGTGCCCGACCTGCCGTTGGAGGAGAGCGGGCCGTGGTGCGCTGCGGCCGACGCGGCCGGCGTCGAGACGGTCATGCTCGCCGCGCCGACCGCGCCCGACGAGCGCCTGCCGCGCGTGTGCGCCCGGGCCCGTGGGTTCGTCTACTCGGTGGGCCTGCTGGGCGTCACCGGCGAGCGCACCACGTTGGCGAGCACGGCGGTCAGCCTGGCCCGCCGCCTGAAGGCGGTCACCGAGGTGCCGGTGCTGGTGGGCGTGGGCGTGTCGAACGCGCAGCAGGCCCGCGAGGCGTCGGAAGTGGCCGACGGTGTGGTGATGGGCGCATCGGTGGTCCGTCGCATCCTGGAGGGTGGCGCAGAGGCGGCGGGGGAGTTCGTCGCCGAGGTACGCGCCGGCCTGGATCAGGCCTGACCTGGGCTGATGCCGGGCTGAGGCCCGGACCCAGGCGGTCCGGAAACTTTTAGCGATAAATACCCATCCGGTGTCCGGGTGGCTCCGAATGCTCACTGACCTCGGGCATCCCGACGAGGTCCGTGAACACCCAGGAGACCCCCTCATGAAGATCCGTACCTTCGCCGCTGCAGCCGTCGCTGCCTCGTTCCTGCTCGCCGCCTGCGGCAGCGACAGCGACACGGCCACCACCGCTGCGCCCACCACCGAGGCATCGACCGACACCACCGCTGCCGCAGCCGGCGACATCGTCGCCGTCGCCAGTGGCAACCCCGACTTCTCGACGCTCGTCGCCGCGGTCCAGGCCGCCGGTCTGGTCGAGACGCTGCAGGGCCCCGGCCCGTTCACCGTGTTCGCCCCCACGAACGAGGCGTTCGCCGCGCTGCCGGCCGGCCTGGTCGACAAGCTGCTTCTGCCCGAGAACAAGGAGACCCTGGCGAAGATCCTCACCTACCACGTGGTGGCCGGCAAGGTGATGGCCGCCGACGTGAAGGCCGGTGACGTGCCGTCGGTCGAGGGCTCGAACATCACCGTCACCGTCGACGGTGGCACGGTGAAGCTGAACGACTCGGCCACGGTGGTCGCCACCGACGTCGCCGCCTCGAACGGCGTCATCCACGTCATCGACGCCGTCATCCTGCCGCCCGACGTGGACGTGTCGAAGCTCTGAGTCCAGATCTCGTCGCCGTGCGCTGGGTAGCCACGCACGGCGACGATGAAGTACCCCCCATGCGACGAGGGCCCTGCCGGGGCCCTCGTTCGCGTTCCCGGTGCCGGCTTGCGCCAAGATGCACGGATGCCCGACGACGCCGCGCCCCAGTCAGCCGAGCCCGCAGCCGAGCCCGCACGCGCACCCGACGTACACCAGCCGGTGCCGTTCGACCCGAACTGCGAGCTGTGCGAGGCGGCGCCGTTGACCGATCGCTACTACGAGGACGACGAGTGCTGGGTGGCCGAGTGCGAGTCGTGCTTCGTGCCGATGGTGGTCTGGAAACGACACGACCCGAACCCCCCTGAGGAGGTTCGGGTCGTATTGCTGTCTCGATTGAGCGCAGTTGTCGCCGACCAGTTCGGCTTCGAGCATTGGGTGGATCAGAACATGCGCAGTATTCCTACGCACTTTCATGCCCACGCTCGGCCTCGTGGAGGGTTCTCGGGCCACGGTCTACGCCGTGGCTGAGAATCAGCGGACTCCGCCGATAACCCGGTTCATGCCTCGCATTTGCGCTGCCCTTTCGACTTGCGGGAGTGGAGTGTCACGGGAACGACAGAAAAGTCTCAAGGACTCGGCTGTTCGGTCACGCTCCGTCACCATATCACGCCGTGTGGCACTTCTTGCAAGTCTCTTGAGGAACAAAACTTTGTAGGCATACGAACGCTGTGGGTGAGATAGATCGTTGCCAGGGCGACTATGCTCGCTGACATGCTCACTCCTGGTCGAACTGCCCCCGCCATCTCCTTGACGAACCAGCACGGCGAGACCACCACGCTGCGCGCCTACCGTGGCCGGCGGGTGCTCGTGTTCTTCTACCCGAAGGCCAACACCCCTGGTTGCACGCAGCAGGCGTGCGCCTTGCGTGACATCGCGGGCCAGGTGGGCGACACCTCCATCCTGGGCATCAGCCCCGACAAGCCGGCCGCGCAGCTGAAGTTCGACGAGAAGTTCAGCCTCGGCTACCCGCTGCTGGCCGACACCGAGCACACCGTGGCCGAGGCGTACGGCGTGTGGCAGGAGAAGACGAACTACGGCAAGAAGTACATGGGCATCGTCCGCTCGGCGTTCCTGGTGGGTGCCGACGGCAAGATCGAGCACGCCTGGTACAAGATCAGCCCGAAGGACACCCCGGTGAAGCTGCTCGAGGCGCTCGAGGCCGCCAAGTGACCGCCTTCCCCACGCCCGAATCGGTGCTGCCGCACCGCCCGCCGTTCCTGTTCGTCGACGAGGTCACCGCGCTGCAGCCCGGCCAGTCGGCCACGGGCCTGTGGCGGCTGACGGGCGACGAGTGGTTCTTCGCCGGCCACTTCCCGGGCCGGCCCACGCTGCCCGGCGTGCTGATGTGCGAGGCCATCGCCCAGGTGGGCGCCATCGCCGTGCTGTGCGACGAACGGTTCGCCGGCAAGCTGCCGCTGTTCGGCGGGCTGGACAGCGCCCGCTTCCGCCGCCAGGTGGGCCCCGGCGACACGCTCGAGCTCAGCGTCGAACGGGGCCGCATGGCGGCCCGCGCCGGCAAGGGCACGGGCAAGGCCGTGTTGAACGGGCAGGTCGCCTGCGAGTGCGAGCTGATGTTCGTCCTCGTCGACGCCTGAGCGCCCGAGGTTTTCCGGCAGCCCCGGCGTCAACAGCCCTGAACGACCGCCACCCGAGGTAATCCTGCCGACACGGGTCTGCAGCGTTACCTCGGGTGGGCGGAAGCGTGCCGGACAACCTCGGGCCCGGCCAGGTCGGGTGACTCGGCGGGGCCGAGGATGATGGAGCCGTTGTGGCCGCCGAAACCCAGGCTGTTGCTCATGGCGGGGCCGGGGGTCCAGGGGCGGGCTTCGCCGACCACCAGGTCGATCTCGAAGCCCTCGTCGAGCACCGTGGTGTTCGCCGTGTAGGGGATGAGGCCGTGCTCGAAGCTGAGCAGCAGCGCTGCGGCTTCCAGTGCGCCGGCCGCACCGAGTGCGTGGCCGGTGACGCCCTTGGTGGACGTGACTGGCACGGCGCCCGCACCGAACACGGCGGTGATGGCGGCGCTCTCGGCGGCGTCGTTCAACGGCGTGGACGTGCCGTGGG
>CBHWEI010000143.1:0-9964 GCA_966112835.1 uncultured Acidimicrobiaceae bacterium | reverse complement strand
GCGGCCGTTCAGCCGATCACACCGTCGTCGTCGAAGTCTTCGCCGAAACACGCTTCGATCTTGGCCAGCAGGCCCGGGGGCATCTCGTCGTTCGAGCACTTGGCCCGGATGACCGTGCGCAGCTCGGCGTGGAAGTCGTACGCCTGCAGGCAGTCCATGCATTCGTGCAGGTGGTCGTGAATGGACGCCTGTGCCTCGTCGCTCAGTGCGCCGTCGAGGAACGTCTCGAGCTCGCGCAGTGTCTCGTTGCAGTCAGCCATTGGTCTGGTCTTCCGAAGAGGTGGCGGGCGTGCGACTGAGCAGGCCCTGTTCCATTGCATGGTCGGCCAACGCCTTCTGCATCGCTTTTCTTCCCCGATGCAGGCGCGACATCACCGTGCCGATGGGAATGCCCAGCATCTCGGCGATCTCCTTGTACGAGAACTCCTCCACGTCGGCCAGCAGGACGGGCATGCGGAAGTTCTCGGGCAGCGCCTCGAGGGCCGCCTTCACCTCGTCGTCGGTGAACAGGTCGAACAGGGTGTCCTCGGCGCTGCGGCTGGCCTGATCGAGGTTGCTGATGCGCCGGTACAGGTACAGGTCCTCGACGTCGTTCAGTTCGGTCTCCTGCACGCGCCGCTGCTTCGACCGGTACGAGTTGATGTACGTGTTGGTCAGGATGCGGAACAGCCAGGCCCGCAGGTTGGTGCCCTCCTCGTACCCGTGGAAGCCCTTGTAGGCCCGCAGGTAGGTCTCCTGCACCAGGTCCTCGGCATCGGCCCGGTTGCGCGTCATGCGCATGGCCGCCGAGTACAGCTGCGGTGCGTGCTGCATCGCCTCCTGGGTGAACTGCGCCCGATCTGCCATCCCCGGCACCCTACCGGCCCGCTCCCGACCCGTCGCCTCGCCGGTGCTGACCGCACTCCTGTCATGTCTCGACCGGCGATTCCCCGGTCAGACCATGGCAGGAAGGTGCGCTCGAAGCGTCGAGACGACGCCGTGGGCGACGTACTCGAAGTCGACCCGGATGGCCAGGTTCGAGTCGGTGCGGTAGGCGACCTGGGTGGCCGGTCGCGGGAGGCCGTGCTGGCGGATGAGGCGGAGGAAGGCTCGTTCGAGCGCCGACTCGCCGCCCGAATCGAGCAGCAGGGTGCGCAGCAGACTCGTGCCCTGCCGTCCCGAGCCGGCGAGCGCTCGCATCCGGGTGGTCAACGTCGGGACGGAGGTGAGCCGCGCGCGGATGGACTCGTCGATCGCGTGCTCGACAGCGCGGGGTGTTGCCGTCGCGGCCAGGTCGATGATCGCCCGCGTCGCGGTCGAGCACAGGACACCGTCGATGCGGACGAAGTCGCCGCGCGACCAGCGCGTGGTGGTGTGGATGTCCAACCACGGTGGGACGTGCCGGCGCGATCTCGGCACGAGGAACCCGACCCCGGCGTCATCGAAGCCGTCGACGTGGAGCCACCGCAGCGCGGTCGCCGCGTGCAGCCCGGCGTCGCGTCCGAGCCACAGCGATCCGGCGCGCACCTCCAACTCCCAGGTCTGCGGTGTTGCGGCATGCCGCCACACGCTCGGCACCACCTCCACCCACACCTCGTCGCGACGGAGCCGCGCCCAGCGGGCGTCGGACACACCCAGGTCGCGCACCATCGGGGTGGTCAGCAGCGAGTGGTGTTGGGCTGCGGCCCGGACCAGTTGCAGTTCGTGCTCCATGCCCACACTGGGCACATCGGCCAGCGGCGGTCGGCAAAGCCGCACTCTTGTCATCGTTCGACCGGGGAATCCCCGGTCGCGCGATGACAGGAACGCAGCGAGGGCGGCCGGGTCAGTCGGTGGGGGTGTCGGTGTCGTCGCGGGTGGCGACGAAGGCATCGATGGCGGCGACGAACCGTTCGAACATGTCGGCCAGCACGGGCAGTTCACGGCCGCGGTACTGGCTGAGGATGAACGTCATCATCTCCGAGCGGCGCTCGGCGACGATGAGGTGACGCCGCCGGCCCTCTTCCGTGATGGCCACCTCCACCACGCGGCCGTCCTCGGTGCTGGGCCGTCGTTCGGCCAGGCCGGCCTTCTCGAGCCGTTGGATGGCGCGAGTGGCGGTGGACGGGTCGACACGCAGCGCGTCGGCGAACTCGCTCATCCGCCACGACGGCTGCGAGCCGAGCAGGTCGAGCGAATCCATCTGGCCCTGCTCGATGCCGTCGTCACCCGCGCCGTACAACCAATCGCGCAGGCCAGCCGCCGATGCGCCGCGCCGGATCTCGCGCCACGCGAGGCCGATGCGGACGGCGAGGTCGTAGACCTCGCGAGCTCGAGCGTCGTCGGTCGGAACGTCGGTCATGGGTGGCGTTAGGGTAGCCACGATGGACGACGCTCTCGGTACCGCAGGTACCGCGCCCACCACACCGCTCGATGCGCTGCAGGTGATGGCCTCCAGCGACGTCATGCTCACGCCCACGCTTCGCCACATCGAGATGTACACCATGCGTGGGCTGCTGACGGTGCTGTGGCACGAACCGCCGGAGGATGCCCCGAAGCAGCCGGGCGCGCTCGTGCTGTGCGGCGGCGCGATGGGTGGCCTGTTGGGCCCCGGCGACGCGCTGTACCACCGGCTCGGCGTCGAGTGGGCGGCTCGCGGCGTGCCGGTGCTGCGCGTCAGCTATCGCAAGCCGAACGACCTCGACGCGTGCCGCGTCGACGCGGCGGCAGCGGTGCAGTTGGCCATCGGTGGTGCGATGGCCGAGCGCGTGGTGCTGATGGGGCACAGCTTCGGCGGCGCGGTCGCCATCGGTGTGGGCGTGGGCCTGCACGAGATGGTCGCAGGCGTGGTCACGTTCGCCACGCAGTCGGCCGGGTGCGAACTGGCCGCCGGGCTGCAGGGCATGCCCTTCCTGCTGTTCCACGGCGAGCGCGACGAGATCCTGCCGGTGCAGGCCAGCGAGATGGTGCAGATGATCGCCGGCGGCGGCGAGCTGGTGCGGTTGCCCGGCGACGGCCACCTGCTGGCCAAGAGCGACGACGTCATCTGGGAGCGGCTGGAGGAGTTCCTACCGCCGCTCGTACTGCAGCCCGACGCCTGACCGCGCCCGGCCACCCGTCCGCGATCAGTGCTGCTTCGGCAGCGTCTGCTTCGCCTTGTCGACCAGGTGCGCCGGCAGCGCGTCGTAGTGGTGGTGGCGGGCGTCGAACTGGCCGCGACCACCGGTCATGGACCGCAGGTCGATGGCGTAGCGGCTGATCTCGGCGGCGGGCACGAGCGCTTCGATGACCTGTTCGCCGTGCTCGTTGGTGGCGCTGCCCTGCACGCGGCCGCGGCGCGAGTTGATGTCGCTCATGACGTCGCCCTGGTAGGCCGACGGCACCGTCACGGTGAGCAGCGACACCGGTTCGAGCACGACCACGCCGGCCGACTCCATGGCCTCCTTGAACCCGGTCGATGCGGCGGTCTTGAACGCCATCTCGCTGGAGTCGACCGAGTGGAACTTGCCGTCGTAGCACTCGACCGAGACGTCGACGACGGGGAAGCCGTGCACGCCACCGCGGGCCATGGTCTCCTCGATGCCGGTCTGCACCGCGGGGATGTAGTTGCGGGGGATGGACCCACCGACCGTGACGTCCTTGAACTGGAACCCTTCGCCGCGGGGGAGCGCGTCGACTCGCAGGTTCACCACGGCGAACTGGCCGTGACCGCCACTCTGCTTCTTCAGCTTTCCCTCGGCCTCGGCGCGGCCGGCGACGGTCTCGCGGTAGGCGACGCGCAGGGGAACGATGTCGACGTTCACCCCGAACTTGCGTGCCATGCGGTCGATGGTGACCTGGATGTGGGTGTCGCCGAGGCCGCGGAGGACGGTCTGGCGGGTCTCCTCCATGCGGTCGACGTAGAGCGACGGGTCCTCGGCCTGCATGCGCGCGAGGGCGTTGCCCAGCTTGTCGTCGTCGGCCTGGGTGCGCGGCAGGATGGCCACGCCGTACTGCGGTGAGCGCCGCTCGGGCCCGACCACCTTCACCGGCGAGCCCTTCGGCGCCAGCGTGTCGCCTGTGTGCGTGTTGGCCAGTTTCGCCACCGCGGCGATGTCGCCTGCGGCCACCTCGTTGACCGGCGTCTGCTCCTTGCCGCGCAGCAGGAACAGGCCGTGCAGCCGTTCCTCGGCCCCGGTGGTGCTGTTGACGAGCTTGTCGTCGGCCTTGATGGTGCCGGACACCACCTTGAACACCGAGAGCTGGCCGATGTAAGGGTCGGCGATGGTCTTGAACACGTGCAGCAGCGGCTGGCCCGTGGCGTCGGCGGCCACGTCGACGGTGCCGTCTCCGGCCTGCACCGTGGTGGTGCGGTCGGCGGCCGTGGGGCTCAGCTCGCACAGCAGGTCGGCCAGGCGGTCGATGCCGACGCCGGTGGCGGCGGAGCCGAGCAGCACGGGGAACTCGGTGCAGTCGAGCACCTCGTGGGCCAACGTCCGCTCGAGCTCGGCGACGCTCGGCGTGTCGCCCGACAGGTACCGCTCGAGCTGCTCGTCGTCGCCCGACACGATCTCCTCCACCAGCGCGTCGTGCAGGCTGTGCTCCTCGTCGGCGACATCGGCCGGCATGGCTTCGGTGTGGTGCCCGCCGGCGGCGTCGTAGTCGAGCGCCTCCTCGGACAGCACGTCGACCACGCCGTGCAACGAGCCCGCTTCGCCCAGGGGCAACTCCAGCGGTGCGATGCCGCTGCCGAACGCGGCGCGCAGCTGGTCGAGGACCGAGTGGAAGTCGGCGCGGTCCTTGTCCTCCTTGCTGACGAAGATCATGCGCGGCAACTGCATCGCCGCAGCGCGCCGCCACAGCATCTCGGTCTGCGGCTCGACCCCTTCCACCGCGCTGACCACGAACACGGCCAGATCGGCCACGGCCATGGCCGCGTCGACCTCGCCGGCGAAGTCGATGCTGCCGGGTGTGTCGAGCAGGTTCACCTTGTAGGTGTTGCCGTCGGTGGCCGTCCACTCGAACGGGGCGACCGCGAGCGACATCGAGATGCGCGCTTTCTGCGCCTCGGGCTCGTAGTCCAGCACGCTGGTGCCCTCGTCGACCTTTCCCTGCTTGGGGATGGCACCCGACTTCGCCAGCATCGCTTCGGCCAGCGTGGTCTTGCCGACGCCCGCATGGCCCACCAGGACCACGCTGTGAATCCGCTCGGTCGGGAAGGTCGTCACCGGGATACCCCCTGCAATCAGTCTGTGTGATCGCGACGGTAGCCCTTCCCCCTGGGGGCGCAGTGCGGGCCGAAGGGCACCAACAGCAGGGCCGGAGGTCCCGGCTGTTGGTGCCCTGTTCGGCGTCAGATGGCGTCGGTCCCCTGTTCGCCGGTGCGAACACGCAACAACGAATTGAGGTCCAGGCGCCACACCTTGCCGTCGCCGATCTTGCCGGTGTGCGCGGCGGTGGAGATGACCTCCACCACCTGCTCGGCTTGTTCGGTGGCGACGATGACTTCGATCTTCACCTTGGGGATGAAGTCGATCTTGTACTCCGAGCCACGGAAGCTCTCGGTCTTGCCGCGCTGGCGGCCGAAGCCGCGGACCTCGGTGACGGTCATGCCCTCCACGCCGATGGCCAGGAGCGCCTCCTTCACGTCGTCCAACTTGTGCGGCTTGATGACTGCGGTGACGAGCTCGAGCATGGTCACTGACCCTTCCCCATGTAGGCGACTTCCGGGTGGTAGGCGGGCGAGCCGTGCTCGACGATGTCGATGCCCTCCTGCTCACCGTCCTCGGAGATGCGCAGGATGCCCAGCTTCTTCACGAACAGCATCACCACCATGCCGACGCCGAAGGCGGCGATGGCCATGACGGCGTTGCCCCAGACCTGCGCCCAGAGCTGCTTCACGCCGCCGCCCCAGAACAGGCCCTTGAAGTCGCCCCACTGGCCGGTGGCGAACAGGCCGACGGACCAGGTGCCGAAGATGCCGGCGATGCCGTGCACCGCGACGGCGCCGATCGGGTCGTCGATGCGCAGGTGCTCGATCAGGTCGATGCCGAACACGACGATGATGCCGCCGAGTGCACCGATGATCACGGCGCCGGTGCTGTTCACCCAATAGCAGGGTGCGGTGATGGCCACCAGACCGCCGAGGAAGCCGTTGATGGTGATACCCATGTCCCACTTCTTGATGCGACGGTAGATGACGGCGAGGGCCGACAGGCCGCCGGCCGCAGCGGCGAGCGTGGTGTTGGTGGCCACCCGGCCGATGCCGGCGGCGTCCATGGCCGACAGCGTGCTGCCGGGGTTGAAGCCGTACCAGCCGAACCACAGGATGACGCCACCGATGGCGGCGACCGTGAGGTCGTGACCCGGAGGCAGGCCACCACCGTCACGCTTGAACTTGCGGCCGAGTCGCGGCCCGAGGACGATGGCACCGGCCAGGGCGACCATGCCGCCGACCGTGTGGACGACGGTCGAGCCGGCGAAGTCGCGCAGCCACACGCCGTTGTGTGCCGTCTGCAGCCAGCCGCCCGGACCCCACACCCAGTGGCCGAGGATCGGGTAGATGAAGCCGCTGACGAAGAGGCTGTAGACGAGGTCGCCCTTGAAGTCGGTGCGGCCGACCATGGCGCCGGAGGTGATGGTCGAAGCCGTGTCGGCGAAGGCGAACTGGAACAGGAAGAACGCCATGAAGGCAACGCCCGTGTCGAACGATCCGCCGAAGGTGTACGTGGCTTCCGCGCCGTTGAGGAAGAAGTACTGGTGGCCGATGATGCCGTTGCCGACACCGAACATGAAGGCGAAGCCGAAGGCCCAGAACAGCAGCGCGCAGAGGCAGGTGTCGACGATGCACTCCTGGAGCACGTTCACGACCTCGCGGGTGCGGGCGAACCCGGCCTCGAGCATCATGAAGCCGGCCTGCATGAAGAACACCAGGAATGCGGCGATCAGCGTCCACGCGGTGTTCGTGGCGTTCACCACGTCGCCGATCGAGGGGCCGTCGTCGGCGTGGGCGACCTTGCCCATCAAGAGACTGCCGATGGAGTAGACGAGGACGAGTGCCAACGCGAGACCCACCAGCTTTCCGCCGAGATAGGTCACGAAGAAGCGTTGGCGCTCCTTGTCGCGCAGTCGTTCTCCGAGTGTGAGTGTGGTCATGGAACCTCCCTGATGGGTCCTTCCGGTAATTGGGACAGGGGGGAGGTTGGCCGTCGGCGATTTCCTGATCGGGTCCGTTCTGTGAACGGCGTATGTCTTGGACCGCGAAATGCCTGGTCATCTTTCGGACTCGCATTCGTCGTGCAACGGCCATGTTTCGGAACGGTGCGGACGTGTCGCGAGCGTGTTCGCGCGCCACACTTGCGACGTGGCACACGGCATGGCTCGCTCGACGCGCGACGCGGTGCTCGTCGGCGTCGGCGGTGTGGTGTTGGTGAGCGTCGTCGTCGAGCTGTTGCCGTTCCGCATGCCGGCCGAGATCCCCGCGTTGCTCATGCTGCTGCCCATCACGGGCGCGAGCGTCATGTCCAGCTGGCGTGTGGGCGTGCCGGTGGCGTTGCTGGCCGGTGTGGCGCACGCACTGCTGTTCATCCCGCCTCGCGGCGTCATCCAGCTCGGCTACACGAAGGACGTCCTCACGCTGCTCACGTTCTGCGCGGTGGCCATGGTGGTGAGCGTGCTCGTCAGCCGACGATCCATCCGCGACCACGCCGAGCTCATCGGCAACGAACGCATGCTGCTGCTGCGATCGGTGTCGCACGACATGCGCAGCCCCCTGAACGTCATCCTCGCCGCATCCACCGAACTGCTCGACGGTGCCGACCACGACGATGCGTCCCGGCAGCGGCTGCTGGGCCTGGTGGTCGACGAATCTCGTCGGCTGGACCGCATCGTCGACAACATGCTCAACCTCAGCCGGCTGCAGGCCGGTGCGCTCGAGCCCGCGCTGCAGCGGGTGGAGCTGACCGAGCTGGTGGACGAGACGGTGCGGCGCTTCCGGCGCGTGCTGCCGTCCACCGATGTGTTGGCGGTCGGCGACCTTCCCGATGTGGACGTGCGTGTCGACCCCGTGCAGATCGACCAGGTGCTGGCCAACCTCATCGAGAACGCGGTGCGCCACGGTGGCTCGCCTGCAACCGTGACGCTGTCGGCGTCCACCGAGGGCGGCCTGGTGCGCATCGCCGTCGACGACGAGGGTGCCGGGTTCGCCGAGTCGGCACGGGCGCACCTGTTCGCTCCGTTCGCCTCCACCGACAACTCGTCCGGCCTGGGGCTCACGGTGTGCAAGGCGATCGTCGAGGCCCACGGTGGCACGATGTCGGTGTCCGACTCGCACTCCGGCGGGTCGTCGGTCGCATTCACGGTGCCACGTGCAGATTGAACCCACCACCATCGTCGTCATCGAGGACGACCTGTCGCAGCAGGCGGTGCTCGCCACTGCGATGGAGGCGCGCGGCATGCGCGTGCACCTCGCGGCCACAGGTCGCGAGGCGATGCGGTTGATGAGCGCGGTCCGGGCCGATCTGGTGGTGCTCGATCTCGGCCTGCCCGATGTCGACGGCCTGGAGCTGTGTCGTCACCTGCGACAGCTCACCGCGGCGCCCATCGTGGTGGTCACCGCGCAGACCGACGATCGCCGCGTGGTGCAGGCGCTCGACACCGGCGCCGACGACTACGTCACCAAGCCGTTCAGCATGTCCGTGCTCATGGCGCGCCTGCGCGTGGCGTTGCGCCACCACGCCACCGCGGCCGCGCTCGCCGACGACGAGGTGCTGCAGGCGGGCGACCTGCGCCTGCACCTGGGTGCGCATCAGGCGATGATCGGCGACGAGGTGCTCGACCTGCCGGCCCGCCAGTTCGCGCTGCTCGCCGTGCTGGTGCGCAACCAGGGGCGAGTGGTCACCTACAGCATTCTGGCCAAGGCACTCGGCACCGACGAGAGCGATCCCGACGAACGCAACGTGTGGCGGGTGAACGTCAGCAAGATCCGCAAGCTCATCGGCGAGGGCCCGCAGCGGCCGGTCATCCGCACGGAGTTCAACGTGGGTTACCGGCTCGAGGTGCCCGAGGACCCACTCGCCTGACGCGGCACCGCCCGGCCTGCGGGTGCAGACCGGGCGGTACGGCAGTGCGTGTTCGTTGTTGGGCGGCGTCAGCTCGACGTGGCTTCGATCGCCTCGGGGCTGGAAGTGCGCTGGCCGACGGTGATCCGGCGCGGCTTGGCGGTTTCCTTCACCGGGATGCGCACGGTGAGCACGCCATCGTGCAGGTCGGCCTCCAGGTGGTCCAGGTCCAGGCCGTCGCCCAGCTGGATCTGGCGGCGGAACGAGCCGCGGGTGCGCTCGGTGGCGTACACGCGGTCGCCGTCCTGGCGCTGCCATTCGCGTTCGGCGGCGATGGTGAGCACGTTGCGCTCGACGGAGATGTCGAGGTTCTCGGCCTTCACGCCGGGCAGGTCGATGTGGACCCACACGTCGTTGCCGCGGCGGAACGCATCCATGGGCATGGTGGGGCCGGCGTTGACCCGTGCGTTCAGCCGGTTGAAGAAGGCATCGAAGTCGCGGAACGGGTCGGTCTGCAGTTGCATCGTTGGCTCCTTTCGGGCGAGGGATGGTGTACTCCACATCATACGAGTCATTATGTTGAGTGTCGACCCGTCGGCGTGGCACACTCTGCACATGGCAACCGGCCGTGGGCGCACTCCCGACGACGTGGATCGGCACGTCGAGTCGTGGCTCGCCACGCTCCGTTCCGAGAACACGCGGGTGGCCTACCGGCGCGACCTGGTGGTGTTCCTGGCCTGGCTGCGCGCCGCCGGTGCGGCTCCCCGAACCGTCACCGTCGCACACGTCGAACGTTTCGCCGAACATCTGTCGGACGAGGGCTCTTCGGGTGCCACCGTGCGCCGCCGCATGGCTGCCGTCACGTCGTTCTACCGTCACGCCGGCGTGGCCTGGTCCATGGCCAACCCGGCCACCGCGGCCGACCGGCCGGCGACCGAGGCGGTCACGCCCGACGTCACGCTCACCGC
>CBHWEI010000142.1:0-10000 GCA_966112835.1 uncultured Acidimicrobiaceae bacterium | reverse complement strand
GCGACGCCGCGGCGAAGATGACGAAGCGCAGGTTCACCAGCAGCGCGGTGATCCACACGATGGGCAGGGGCGTGCCGACGGCCAGCAGCGGCAGCACGGCCAACTGGGCCGACCCGGCGAACATGAAGAACGTCACGGCCAGCGCACCGGGGATGGTCATGCCCGCGTTCACCATGGCGACACCGGTGACCAGACCCCACACCGAGATGGCCAGAGCGAACGGCATCATCGATGCCACGCCGCGCTGGTACGACGAGCGCGGGCACGTCGCGAAGAAGTAGGTGCGCAGGCGGGTCATCTGCTGAGGTGGTCGAGCTCGAGCTCGATGACCCCGCGTGCGTCGACGTCGGTGAGGATGCGCACGGCGCGCCGGCCCTTCCACGGGCCTTCCTCGTCGCTGTCGCGCAGCGCCGGCAGCGTCTTGCCGCGGCACACACCGTGGGCGGTGTCCACCCGGATGGGCAGTTCCTTCCACGTGAACAGATGCGGGGCGAGCAGGTAGCTGATGGTGGTGGAGTCGTGCACGAAGATGCCCTCCACGTGGTTGCGCTCGCGGTAGAACTGCGCGTAGTACGGGGTGATGGCGGCGAGGTGCGCGGCTCGGGGGCCGGGGATGGCGCCGAAGCGCGCCAGGTCGTCGTTGGTCATGGTGATGCGATGGGTGACGTCGAGACCGGCCATGGTGATGGGGCAGTCGGCGCCGAACACGATGTCGGCGGCTTCGGGGTCGTTCAGGATGTTCGCCTCGGCAGCGGGGGAGGCGTTGCCGTTGGTGAAGGCCGCGCCGCCCATGACGACGATCTCCTTCACGAACGAGGTGAGGTCGGGCCGCATGAGCATGGCCAGCGCCATGTTGGTGAACGGCCCGAGCAGCACCACGGTGATCTCTTCGGGCGAGGCCATGACCGTGTCGATGATGAACTGCGCCGCGTGCACCGTCACGGGCTGGCGGGTGGACGGTGGCAGGAACACGTTGCCCTGGCCGTCCTCGCCGTGAACGAACGCGACCGGGCCGCGGTAGTTCATGGCCAGCGGCCGCGATGCGCCGTGCGCCACGGGGATGTCGGGCCGGCCGGCGATGTCGAGCAGACGGAGCGCGTTGGTGGTGCACACGTCGGTGTGGGCGTTGCCGAACACCGTGGTGAGGCCGACGACGTCGAGCTCGGGCGACGCCAGGGCGTAGAAGATGGCCATCGCATCGTCGATGCCGGGGTCGGTGTCGATGAGGATTCGCCGGGGAGTCGCCGAGGAGGAAGTCACCGGGCGAATGTATCGGCGGAGAACATCGTCGCCAGTGCCGCACGCTGCTCGGCCGGCAGCCCGGCGACCACTTCGTCGGCGCCGGCCACCAGTTCGGCCAACTGCGCCCGGGCGTCGACGCCCTTGGGTGACAGCTCGACCAGGCGAGCGCGAGCGTCACTCGGGTCGACCACCCGGCGCACCAGACCATCGCGCTCGAGGCGCTGGATCATGGTGGAGGCCGACGACGGGTCGCAGGCGTGGGTGGAGGCGAGCTCGGTGATGCGTTGCGGCGCTTCGAGCTGCATGAGCACCTGTGCCTGGGCCGGGGTGAGGCCGACCTTCGCCGCACACTCGTCGAAGAACACCCGCAGCCGGTCGGCGAGGCCGATGAGGAGCGCGAAGGGGCTCTGCTCGCACGAGGAGGACACGCCCGTCATCGTACGACGGCGATTCGGACGATGTGCGTGGATGTTTGGGATGCCCATGTATATTGCGTGGGCATCCCAAGTAAACCCCGTTCATCGCTGGGCCGAATCGTCAAGAAATCGTCAAGGAGCCTCCCGTGTTCATCGCCGCCGTCATCGTCTCCGTCCTCGTCGCGCTCGCCGCCATCGGCTCGGGCATGGGCAAATTGAGCAAGAACCCCAAGGCCATCGAGCCGCTTCGGACGGTCGGCGTGCCCGCCTCGTGGCCGCCAGTACTCGGCTCGCTCGAGGTGGCCGGCGGCCTCGGTGTGCTCGTCGGTCTGTGGTGGGCGCCCATCGGTGTCGCCGCGGCAGTGGGGCTGACGCTCTACTTCCTGGGCGCGATCATCGCCCACGTCCGCGTCAAGGATCCGAAGGTCCAGCCGGCCGCCGCGCTGTTCGCGCTCAGCGTCGCCGCGCTGGTGCTGCGCATCGTCACGCTCTGACGGCCGACGCCTCGGATCGCGGCTCGTCGTCCTCCAGCCGGAACCACACCGTGGCGACGGCGGTGATGGCCACGTGCACGGCGCCCGCCAGCAACAGGGCAGTCGAGACGTCGAGTGCATTCGCCACCGCACCCCAGCCGATGCCGCCGATGGAGGCGCCCAACCACACCATCAGCATCACGACCGACGAGGCGCGGCCGCGGATCCACGCCGGCAGCAGCAGCATGAACAGCGAGTAGGTGATGTTCATGGCGGCCATCGCCGCCGCGCCGGCGAAGAGCACGCCGACGACCGCGAGCGGCAGCCATGTGGTCCAGGCCACCACGGCCGCACCGCCTGCCCACACCGCGGCCGCGGCCATCACCAGTGCGTCGGACCCCAGGTGCGGTCGAAGGCGGGGGAGCACCCACACGGCGGCGACGGCTCCGGCGCCGAACGCCGCGGCCAACAGGCCGAACTGGCCGGGCGTGGTGTCGAGCCGCGACCGAGAGACCACCGGCAACAGGGCCACCATGGCGGTGGTGGTGAAGAACGCGAACGCAATGCGCACCGCGTACTTGCGCAGCACCGGGTGGTCGCGGAAGTAGCGGACGCCCGTCTTCATGGCCTCGAACGCCGACTCCGACGACGTCGGCCCCGGCGTCGCCGGGCGGAATCGCCACAGCACAGCCACGATGCCCAGGAACGACAGAGCGTTCAGCAGGAACACTGCGCCCGCACCCGACAGGGCGATGACCACGCCCGCCAGCGCCGGACCCACCGACTGGGCACCGTTGTAGGCGATGTTGTTCAGGCCGATGGCCTGGGGGAGCTCCTCGGGGCCGACCAGGTCGGGGATGAGCGCCATGAACGCAGGGCCTGCCATGGTGAGCGCGATGGACAGCAGGAACGTGCCGACCAGCAGCAGCGGCACGTCCAGCTGGTCGGTGATCTGCAGCACACCCAGTGCCGTGGCGAACAGCATGGCGGTGACCTCGCACCACAGCAGCAGTTTGCGGCGGTCGATGACGTCGGCTGCGACGCCGGCGGGGACGGCCACCAGGAAGCCGGGCACCGCCCACGCGGTCTGCACCAGGCTGACGATGGCGGGTGAGTCGGTGAGGTCGGTCATGGACCATGCCGCGCCGACGGTGTGCATGGTGGTGCCGATGTTCGACACGAGGCTGGCCACCCACAGCCCGCGGAACACCTTGGCTCGCAAGGGCGACCACGGTCCCAGCGCGGGATGTGTTGCGGGCGTCCCGGTCGCCGAGGTGTCGGTCATCGGTGCAGTCTGCCGCGCGATCGTCCCGGGAATGAGTGTCGTCGGTTCAGCCCCTTGCCGAACGTCCGGGAATCTCCTAACGTTCGACATATGTCGGACATTCAGACCGAGACGCCTGCGACGCCCGAACCGCCCGCCGTGCACGTGCTCGACTACGCGCTCGCCGACCGCATCGACGCCGACACCCCGGCGCGGCTGAAGGCGCTGAGCGACCCGCTGCGCCACCTGGTGCTCGACCTCGTGCTCGAGCGGGCGATGAGCGTCACCGAGCTCGCCGAGCGGGTGCGCCGACCGCGCGGCACGGTCGCCCACCACGTGGACCTGCTGGTCGACGCGGGCCTGCTGCAGGTGGTGCGCACCCGCAAGGTGAGGGCGATGGAGGAGCGCTTCTACGGGCGTACGGCGCGCACCATCTACTTCCCCGACCACGTCCACGGCACCGACCTCCCGTTCTTCGCCGACGCCCGCGCCCTGTTCGACGACGCTGCACCGAAGGACACGCCGGGGCTGTTCACCATGCGGTCGGCGCGCATCCCCGAATCGCGTGCACAGGAGTTCGTGGAACGGCTCGAGGCGCTGGCCCTGGAGTTCATCGACTCACCTCGCGGCGGCGAGCGCGAGTTCGCCGTGTTGCTGGGGCTGTTCGCCACCAACCGACCGGTCGCGCCGAAGCCGACGCCCCCGTCGAAGCCGAAGCCGAAGTCGAAGTCGAAGTCCGCATCGAGAGGAGGCCGCCATGGCTCGTGAACGCCTCCGCCTGGGGCCCAACTACCGCAAGGTCTACTGGGCCACCGCGTTGTCGAACATCGGCGACGGCATGTCCACCATCGCCTACCCCTGGTTGGCCACGGCCATCACCCGCAACCCGTTGCTCATCGCCGTCATCGCGGCAGCGCAGCGGTTGCCGTGGCTGGTGTTCACCCTGCCGGCGGGCGTCATCACCGACCGTGTCGACCGGAAGCGGGCCATGGTGCTCATGGACTTCATGCGCTTCGGCCTGACGCTGTTCATCGCGCTCGCCGTGTTCGGGGCGCAGGACTCGCTGCCCGCGCCCGACGAGGTGCAGCAGGTGGTGGGCACCCGAACGGGTCTGTACGTGGTGCTCGTGCTGGCGACGTTGCTGCTCGGGTGCGCCGAGGTGCTGCGCGACAACAGCAACCAGACGTTCCTGCCATCCATCGTCGAGCCCGAGCACCTCGAGCACGCCAACGGCCGCATTTGGAGCATCGAGAGCATCGCCAACCAGTTCGTCGGTCCGCCGCTCGGCTCGCTGCTGCTGGTCGTCGCATTCTCGCTGCCGTTCTTCGTCGACGCAGGCTCGTTCTTCGCCGCTGCCGCACTGGTGGCACTCATCCCCGGCGTGTTCCGCGTGGAGCACCCCGACGGCGAGGAGGGCCGTCCGCCGTGGCGCACCGAACTGAAGGAAGGCTTCGGCTGGCTGTGGCGCAACGAGGTCCTGCGCACCATGGCCATCGTGCTCGGGGTGATGAACCTGGCCACCAACATGAGCGGCGCCGTGTTCGTGCTGTTCGCGCAGGACGTCCTGCACGTCACTCCCATCACGTTCACGATCATGGGCTTCGGCGCGGCGCTCGGCGGCATCATCGGCGGCTACATCGCGCCCTGGTTCTCCAAGCGCTTCGGCAGCGGCACCAGCCTGGCCATCTCGGTGGGCGTCTTCGCCGCGTGCCAGGGCGTGGTGGGACTCATCACCTGGTGGCCGCTCGTCGGCCTCTCGATGGTGGTCGGGGTCACGTTCGTGATGCTCTGGAACGTCATCACCGTGAGCTTCCGCCAGACCATCATCCCTCCGCACCTGCTCGGCCGGGTGAACAGCGTGTACCGCTTCTTCGGGTGGGGGATGATCCCCATCGGCGCGTTGCTCGGCGGCGCGTTCGTGGCGGTCATGTCGAAGTTCGTCTCGCACGAGGCGGCGCTGCGCCTGGTGTGGTTCGTCGACGGAGGCATCCACGTGGTGCTGCTCGTCATCGTCATGCGCGTGCTCACCACCGAGCGGATCGAAGCGATGCGCGCCGCGGCGGCACCGGCGTCCGCGACACTGGACGCGTGACCTCCCCGCCCGACCTCGCCATCGACCGCCGCGCGGCGGTGCGGCGCATCGACCTGGACGCTGGGTCGTGGGTGGACCTGGTCGACGGCTTCGTGAAGGACGCGGCGACGGTGCTCGACGACGTGCTCGCCGGCGTTCCCTGGGCGCAGAACGAGACATTGCGCTACGACAAGTACGTGCCCGAGCAGCGCCTGAGCGCCGGGCTGCGGCCCGACAGCCGTCCGCTGCTCCGTCAGACCGACCTGCACCTGCAGGCCACCTACCGAGTGCCCTTCGAGGGGGTCGCCGCCATCCAGTACCGCGACGGCACCGACTTCCAGGGCATGCACAGCGACCGCGAGATGCGCTGGCTCGACGACACGCGCATCGCGATCGTGGTCCTCGGCCAGCGCCGCCCGTTCGTCATCCGGCCGCGCACCAAGTGGGTCGATTCACTCGCGCAGCGGATGCCCGCGGGGCAGGATCCCGACGACCTGGTGCTCATGCCGGGGGAGGGCGATCTGCTGGTGATGGGCGGCGCGTGCCAGCGCGACTGGCTGCACGGCGTGCCCGCGTTCGACACCCAGAACCCGCGCGTGTCGCTCACCTGGCGGTGGGCCCGACGGTCGGGCAGACCCGACACGAATCCCGGCTATTTCGAGGGCCGACAGTTCAGCGATGCACCCCGACGACAGGGGACGCGCACCCGCCGTTCCGCATCGTGAAATTCATGGAACGGTCGTGCGAGGAAAGGGTGTGACATGGGTCGCAACGGGTGGTGGCGTGCCGTACAGTGGCGTCGTGAGCACCCCGGATCACGGCTCTGACATCGCGCGCATCGTGCAGGACTTCGCGTCGTGGCCCGGCGGGTTGCTGCCGGCCCTGCATGCCGTGCAGCACCGCCAGGGGTACATCGACGCCGCGCACATCCCGCTGCTCGCCGACACGTTCGACCTGTCGGTGGCCGAGGTGCATGGCGTCATCACGTTCTACAAGGACTTCCGCACTGCGCCGCCGGCCGGTCCGGTGGTGCAGGTGTGCCGGGCCGAAGCCTGCCTGTCGCGTGGCGGCGGTGCGCTGCACCAGGCCGCCATCGACGCAGCCGACGGTCAGCCGGTCGAGATCGAAGAGGTGTTCTGCCTGGGCCTGTGCACGCAGGGCCCGGCGGTGGCCAGCGGCACGCAGATGTGGTCCGGCGTCACACCCGACGACCTCGACACCATCGTGCAGATCGTCGCCCGCCGCGAGCCGGTTCCTGCGCCGGTGAGCACCGGCGGCGAGGGCGTCACCGTGTACGTGCCCGTCGACGCTGCGGCTCGGGCGCTGGGCGCCGACGCCGTGGCCGCGGCGTTCGCCGCGCACCCCGGTGTGCGGGTCGTGCGCAACGGCTCCCGCGGCATGCTCTGGCTCGAGCCGCTCGTGGAGGTGGCCACGCCGTCGGGCCGCATCGCCTACGGCAACGTGTCGGCCGACGACGTGCCCGGTCTGCTCGACGCGGGGGTGCTCACCGGCGCCGACCACTCCAGCCGCCTCGGCCCCGCCGACGAGCTTCCGTGGCTGCAGGGCCAGCAGCGCGTCACGTTCGGCCGGGTCGGCGTCATCGACCCGCGCGACCCCGACGACTACGTCGCCCACGGCGGACTGGTCGGTCTGCGCCGTGCGCTCGCCATGGCGCAGGGCGACGTCATCACCGAGATCACCGACAGCGGCCTGCGCGGCCGAGGCGGTGCGGCGTTCCCCAGCGGCATCAAGCTGCGCACCGTGCTCGACACGCCGAGCGACCAGAAATACGTGGTGTGCAACGCCGACGAGGGCGACAGCGGCAGCTTCGCCGACCGCATGCTCATGGAGGGCGACCCCTTCCTGCTCATCGAGGGCATGGCCATCGCCGGCGTCGCTGTGGGCGCCACCGACGGCTACCTCTACATTCGCAGCGAGTACCCGGACGCCATCGCCACCATGCGCGCCGCCATCGCCGCCGCCGAGACGCTCGGCTGGCTCACCGGCCCCGGAGCACCCACGGCCGGCATCCTCGGCTCGGACCGCGTGTTCAAGCTGCACCTGCGCGTCGGCGCCGGTGCGTACATCTGCGGTGAAGAGACAGCGCTCATGGAGAGCATCGAGGGCCGTCGCGGCATCGTGCGTGCCAAGCCACCGCTGCCCGCCATCGAAGGACTGTGGGGCAAGCCCACGGTCATCAACAACGTGCTCAGCCTGGCTGCGCTGCCGTCGGTGCTCGCCGACGGCGCCGGTGCGTACCAGGCGCTCGGCCACGGCCGCAGCCGCGGCACGCAGGTGGTGCAGCTGGCCGGCAACGTGGCCCGCGGCGGCATCGTGGAAGTGCCGTTCGGCATCACCGTGCGCGAACTGGTCGAGCAATGGGGCGGTGGCACGTCGAGCGGTCGCACCGTCCGCACCGTGCAGGTGGGTGGTCCGCTGGGCGCCTACCTGTCGCCCGAGCAGATGGACCTGCCGGTGGACTACGAAGCCTTCAACGCAGCCGGCGCGCTGCTCGGCCACGGCAGCATGGTGGTGTTCGACGACACCGTGAACATGGCGGCCATGGCGCGGTTCGCGATGGAGTTCTGTGCCGCCGAGTCGTGCGGCAAGTGCACCCCGTGCCGCATCGGCAGCACCCGCGGCGTCGAGCTCATCGACAAGATCACCGCGGGCATCGACCGCGACGCCAACATCGAGACGCTCGTCGACCTGTGCGAGGTCATGGCCGACGCCTCGCTGTGCGCCATGGGTGGGTTCACCCCGCTGCCCGTGCGCAGCGCGCTCACGCACTTCACCGACGACTTCTCCCCGACGCCCATCCCCTTGAACGGAGCCAGTGCATGACGCTCAGCCTGAACGTGCTCTTCGACGAGCGCGACCTCGGCACGCCGCCGGCCGATCGCGGGCGCACGCCTGCGCCCGACACCGTCGAGGTCACCATCGACGGGCAGACCATCGTGGTCCCCGAGGGCACGTCGGTCATGCGTGCCGCTGCGGTGTGCGGTGTCGACATCCCCAAGCTGTGCGCCACCGACCGCCTCGACCCGTTCGGCTCGTGCCGTCTGTGCTTGGTCGAGATCGACGGCCGCAAGGGCACGCCCGCGTCGTGCACCACGCCGGTCGCTCCCGGCATGCAGGTCACCACCCAGTCGCCGAAGCTCGAGAAGCTGCGCCGCGGCGTGATGGAGCTGTACATCAGCGACCACCCGCTCGACTGCCTCACCTGTGCGGCGAACGGCGACTGCGAACTGCAGGACATGTCCGGCGCGGTCGGCCTGCGCGAGGTGCGCTACGGCTACGAGGGCGACAACCACCTCGACCTGGGCAATGACACGTCGAACCCGTACTTCACGTTCGATTCGTCGAAGTGCATCGTGTGCTCGCGCTGCGTGCGCGCCTGCGAAGAGGTGCAAGGCACGTTCGCCCTCACCATCGAGGGCCGCGGCTTCGGCTCACGCGTGGCCGCCGGCTTCAAGGGCTCGTTCTTCGACAGCGACTGCGTCAGCTGCGGCGCGTGCGTGCAGGTGTGCCCCACGGCGACGCTCACCGAGAACTCGGTCATCGAGATGGGCCAGCCGCGACGCACCGTGCTCACCACGTGCGCCTACTGCGGCGTCGGTTGCTCGTTCAAGGCCGAGATGCAGGGCGAGCAGGTCGTGCGCATGACCCCGTACAAGGACGGTGGCGCGAACGAGGGCCACTCGTGCGTGAAGGGCCGCTTCGCCTGGGGATACGCCACGCACCAGGACCGCCAGCTGCAGCCGATGATCCGCGAGAAGATCACCGACGAGTGGACCGTGGTCACGTGGGAGGAAGCCATCTCCTACACCGCGGCCAAGCTGAAGGACATCCAGGCCCGCCACGGCCAGGGCGCCATCGGCGGCATCACCTCGTCGCGCACCACGAACGAAGAGGTGTTCGCGGTCCAGAAGATGGTCCGCATGGCGTTCGGCAACAACAACGTCGACACGTGCGCGCGGGTGTGCCATTCGCCCACCGGCTTCGGCCTGTCGCAGGCGTTCGGGACGTCGGCCGGCACGCAGGACTTCAAGTCGGTCGAACTGGCCGACGTCATCCTGCTCATCGGTGCCAACCCCACCGACGCCCACCCGGTGTTCGCGTCGCGCATGAAGAAGCGCCTCCGCGAGGGTGCCGACATCATCGTCGTCGACCCGCGCCGCATCGACCTGGTGAAGACAGCCCACATCCGCGCCAAGCACCATCTGCAGCTGCGCCCCGGCACCAACGTGGCCATCGTCAACGCACTGGCCCACGTGGTGGTCACCGAGGACCTGGTCGATCACCGGTTCGTGCAGGAGCGCTGCGACCCCGCCGAGTTCGCCAATTGGGCCGCGTTCGTCTCGCAGCCCGAGAACAGCCCCGAGGCCATGGAGGCCCACACGGGCGTGCCGGCCGACGAGGTCCGCAAGGCCGCCCGCCTGTACGCCACGGCCGGCAACGGCGCCATCTACTACGGGCTCGGCGTCACCGAGCACAGCCAGGGCTCCACCATGGTCATGGGCATGGCCAACCT
>CBHWEI010000141.1:0-10066 GCA_966112835.1 uncultured Acidimicrobiaceae bacterium | reverse complement strand
CATGAGCATCGTGGTCATCGGCGTCAACCACCGCACCGGTCCCATCTCGTTGCTCGAGCGCGTCGCCATCCCCGGCGACGCCCTTGGCAAGGTCATCAACGGCCTGGTCAGCCGCGAGAACATCCGTGAGGCCGCGGTGCTCAGCACCTGCAACCGCACCGAGGTGTACGCGGTGGCCGAGCGCTTCCACGGCGCCTACGCCGACATCCGCGACTTCTTCTGCGAGCTCGGCGGCCTCGAGCCCGACGAGCTGCACCCGCACCTCTACAGCCAGCACGACGACGCCGCCGTGGGCCACTTGTTCGAGGTCGCCTCGGGCCTCGAGTCGGCCGTGCTCGGCGAGAGCGAGATCCTGGGCCAGGTCCGTGGCGCATGGGAGACCGCACAGACCGAAGGCGGCGCCCGGGCCACGCTGAACCTGCTGTTCCGCCACGCGCTCGAGACCGGCAAGCGGGCTCGCACCGAGACCGGCATCGGCAAGCACACCACGTCGGTCAGCCACGCCGCGGTCGACATGGCGCACGAGCGCCTCGGCTCGCTGGCCGGTCGCAAGGTCCTGGTGGTGGGCGCGGGCGAGATGGGCGAAGGCATCGCCGTCGCACTCACCCACGCCGGCGCCACCGACATCACCGTCACCAACCGCACCGAAGCCCGCGCCGAGCACCTCGCCCAGCGCATCGGCGGCCGCATCGTGCCGTTCACGCAGCTGGGTGCCGCGCTGTCCGATGCCGACGTGCTGCTCACCTGCAGCGGCGCCGGCACCGTGGTCGACTACGAACTGGTCGCCACGGCCCGCGCCGGTGTGCAGTCGCCGCTGCTCGTCGTCGACATCGCCGTGCCGCGCAACGTGGCGCCCGACGTCGAGGCCGCCGGCAACGTCACGCTGCTGAACCTCGACCACCTCCGCGACTGGGCCGCCCGCGGCCTCGCCCAGCGGCAGGCCGAGGCCGACCGCGTGCGCCTCATCGTCGGCGAAGAGGTCGAGCGGTTCGCACTCGAGGCCACCGCTCGCCAGGCGGCCCCGCTGGTCGCCCAGCTGCACGAGAAGGCCGAAGCAATCCGCCAGGCCGAGCTCGAGCGCTTCCACAACCGTCTCGCCTCGCTCGACCCCGCACAGCGCGACGCCGTCGAGGCCCTCACCAAGGGCATGGTCGCCAAGCTGCTGCACCACGCCTCGGTGCGGTTGAAGGACGACGCCGGCACCCCGCAGGGCGAGCGCAACAGCGCCGCCGTGCGCGAGCTGTTCGACCTCGGCTGAGGCGCCCGTGACCAACGCTGGCCCGGCAACGCTCCGTCTGGCGACGCGCGGCAGCGCGCAGGCCACGGCCCAGGCGCAGGCGGTGGCCGACGCACTGATGGCCGCGCACGACGGGTTGCAGGTCGAGCTCGTCTTCGTCGAGACGCTCGGCGACCAGCGCCTGGACGTGCCGCTGCACACCATCGGTGGCCAGGGCGTGTTCGTGAAGGAAGTGCAGCGGGCCGTGCTGGCCGGCCACGCCGACCTCGCGGTGCACAGCGCGAAGGACCTCCCGTCGGTCACCGGCGAGGGGCTGGCGCTGGTGGCGTTCACCGAACGCCGCGACCCGCGCGACGCACTGGTCGGCCGGTCGCTGGCCGAGCTGCCCCAGGGTGCCACCGTCGCCACCGGCTCGGTGCGCCGCCGGGCACAGCTCACCGCGGCGCGACCCGACCTGCAGTTCGTCGAGCTGCGCGGCAACATCCACACCCGCCTGTCGAAGCTGCCCGAAGGCGGCTCGCTGGTGATGGCCGTGGCCGCCATGCAGATCCTGGGCGTCACCGACCGCATCGCCGAGATGCTCCCGGTCGACCCGTTCGTGCCCGCGCCGGGCCAGGGGTGCGTGGCCATCGAGTGCCGGGCCGACGACAGCCGCACCGCCGCGTTCGCCGCCGCCGTCGACCACGCGCCCACCCGCGCCGCGGTCGAGGCCGAGCGGGCCTTCCTGGCCGAACTGGGCACCGGGTGCTCGCTGCCGGTGGCCGCCCACGTGGTGCAGGGCGACGCCGGGTCGGTGCTGCACGGCTTCCTGGCCCACCCCGAGCACGGTCACCACGTGGCGCGCACGGTCACCCTGCCGGCCGACCCCGCCCAACGCCGCGCCGCGGCGGCTGCACTCGCCGCCCAGCTGCGCGCCGAGCTGGAGGGCTGACCCCGTGGCCACATCGCCCGCCCTGCAGGGTCGGCGGGTGGTGGTGACGCGCTCGTCGGCCCAGGCCGGCTCGCTCGCGGGCCTGCTGGAGGCGGCTGGTGCCGTACCCGTGGTGGTCCCCCTGGTCGAGCAGGTGGAAGCGCCCGAGGGCGCCGAGGCGCTGGCCGCGCTGCACCCCGAAGCGTTCGACTGGCTGGTGGTCACCTCGCCCAACGGCGCCCAGGCCTACCTGGCCGCCCACCGGACCGCCCCGGCCGGCGTGGCCGCTGTGGGGGCCACCACGGCCGCCGCACTGGCCGAGGGCGGGGTCACCGCCACCCTGGTGCCGGCCCAGCAGAGCGCCGTCGGGCTGCTCGCCCAGTTCCCGGCCGGCACCGGGACCGTGCTCCTGGTGCAGGCGCTCGACGCCGAACCGGCCGTCTCCCAGGGCCTGGCCGCCGCCGGATGGCAGGTCACGGTGGTCGCGCCGTACCGCACGGTGCCGTCGCGGCCCTCAGTCGGCCTGCAACTGGCCGCCCTGTCGGCCGACGCGGTGCTGTTCGCCAGCGGCTCGGCCGCCGCCGCATGGGTGCAGGTGTTCGGTACCTCCACACCGCCCATCGTGGTGGCCATCGGCCCGCAGACCGCAGCCGCCGCGAAGGCGGTCGACCTCAAGGTTTCCGCTGTCGCAACCGATCATTCACTCAGAGGACTTGTCGATGCGCTCGCGTCGGTGTTGGCTTCAACGGCATAGAATCCCGGACGTTCACACGACCGGGCGGGAGTAAGAACACGAAGATGGTTGGCACGACGCGTGCACGCCGTTGGCTCCTCCTCGGAGTTGCGGCATCGGTCTCGGTCGTGGGCGTTGCCCACGTGGCCGCAGATCAGCGCGCCGCCGCCGGCGACACGCCGGCCGCCCCCACGGACACCCCGGCCGCGGCCATCACCTCGCAGACCCCGTCCATCTCGGCCGACGGCGAGTTCGTGGTCTACGCCGGCAAGCCCACCGACGCCGCCGACACCCGCACGAGCACCGCGTTCCTGCAGGACCGTGCCGACAACTCGGTGATCGAGCTCACCCCCCTGGTCGACGGCGTGCGCCCCGGCAACACGGTGTGGCCGGTCATCAGCGCCGACAGCTGCAACGTGGCCGTCATCACCGAGATGGCCTACGACCTGTTCCGCGACGACGACGAAGGCGACCGCTGGGACGTCTACGTGCAGCGCCTGCCGCGCTGCGGCGGCGAGCCCGGCCAGTGGGACCTCGTGTCCACCACCCGCGGCACCGGCTTCGAGTCCAGCGCCGGCGACGACACCAGCCCGCTCTACCCGCCCGCCATCTCGGGCGAGGGTGCGCTCATCGCCTACACCCACCGCTTCAGCGCCGCCGCCCCTGACGTCACCGGCATCACCGTGGTCGACCTGGCCATCCCGCTCGGCGAGCCGGGCCGTGCGCAGCCGGTGGCCGGCAGCCCGGCCGAGGCGCCCGACACCACGTTCCGCTACCACGGCCTGCGCGAGCCCGTCATCAGCGACGACGGCAACGTGCTGGCGTTCACGTCCGACGCCGACAACAGCCTGCCGCTCGGCCAGTGGGGCACCGGCCTGCAGCCCGGCGGCTTCGCCACGTCGCACGTCTTCGTGTGGGACCGCACCAGCCTGGACCGCAACACCAACGTGCGGCGCATCTCGCTCTCGCCCGCCGGCGAGTCCGGCGAGGCCGGCAGCCCCGCCGTGTCGGGCGACGGCCGCTACGTGGCCTTCGTGTCCACCGCGGCCAACCTGGTGGCCGGCGCCACCCTGCCGGCGTGCGCACCCGACTGTCTGCCCCAGGTGTACCTGTACGACCGCACCGACGGCTCGCTCGACCTGGCCAGCCGCGAGCCGGGCGACCCTGCCGCGCCGCCCGTCGCCGCCAACCTGGGCGCCGTCCAGCCGGCGTTGAACCGCAGTGGCGACGAGGTGTTCTACGTCAGTCGCTCCACCAACCTGTTCCCCACCCGCAGCAGCGAGCTCGGTGGCCCGGGCGACGGCGACATCGTCGTCTCGGTCCCTTCGCTCGGCACCGTGCAGCGCATCACCACCCTGGCCGACGGCATCACCCCCGCTCCGGCCGTGAACTCGCACCCCAAGGTGTCGGCCAACGGTCGCATCGTCGTGTTCGACACGCTCGCCGCAGCAGCGTTCGGCGTGAAGGCCAGCGGCGGTCGCCAGGTGGCCAGCGTGGTCAAGCAGCCCGTGCTCACCCTGGCCGACCTGGACATGGGCACCGTCGCGGTCACCTACCCCGGCCCCGAGTGGTACCTGGTCCTGTCGAACGAGGGCCCGTCGTCGTTCATCCCCGCGCTCACCGAGGTCGACAACCCGGCGTTCCTCATCAGCGGCGGCACCTGCGTCGACCAGAACACCACGCCCGTGCCGCCCGGTGGCGCCTGCACCATCAACCTCATGTTCCTCCCGACGGTGCCCGGCAAGGCCGAGGCGACGCTGTCGGTGAAGGAGTACGGCTTCGGCTCGCTCACGCTCACGTCGCACCTCGTCGGCTTCGGCGGCGAGCCGGCACTGGCCCCCCGTCCCGGCGGCGCCGAGGCGCACCCGCTGGTGGTGGGCAGCCGCGACGAGCCGATGTCGTTCGCCATCGACAACGTGGCGTTCAGCCCGGTGCGCATCCGTTCGGTGCGCGTCGAGGGCACCAACCCGTTCGACTTCCAGATCGGCACCGACGACTGCAGCGGTCGCACCGTCGACGCCGGCGCCAACTGCAACGTGGAGGTGCTGTTCGCACCCACCGGTTCGGGCCGGCGCACGGCCAGCGTCGTGGTGTCCACGAACGACGGCGCCTACACCACGTTCCTGGTCAGCGGCGACGCCCACTACGAACCGAAGCTGGCCGTCAGCAACACCACCGTCGTGGCCCCGTCGCAGGTGACGGTGATCGGCGCCGGCTTCGCGCCGAACACGCAGGTCACCCTGACGTGGGCCGACGGCGCCGGACGGCCCGTCACGGTCACCACCGACGAGGCCGGCGGCCTGCTCGCCAACCTGGTGCTGCGACCGAACGATCGGGGCGGCAACCGCACCATCGTGGCCCAGACGCTCGATGCCGAGGTGGCCACCGCCGACGTGATGGTCATCGTGCCCCGGCCCCGCCAGGGCGCCAACTCCCCCCGCTTCGACGGCTGACGGAGAGCGTCAGGCGTCGACGAGGAGGCCGCTCACCAGCACGCTGGGGTTGCAGGCCGTACCCGTCAGGTCGCCCACACCGGTGCAGGTGACCGTCACCACCAGCTGCTCGCCGGACTGCAGCTCGAGCGGCGTGCGCAGCGGCTGGTCGACGTCGACGCCGAACATGTTCGTCAGGCTGTACGTGAACAGCGTCGTGGTGCCCTTCGACAGCACCAGGGTTCCCTGGTTCTTCTCCGGGTCCTGCACGATGATGTCGGTGATGCGCAGCGTCTTGCCCGACGGCACCGTGTAGGCGTTCGTGCCGGTCTGGCCCTGCGGCACCGACACGGGCAGCGGGATGTTGGCGATGGTGCCGTCGAGCGCACCGCCACCGTTGGCCACCGTGGTGGCGGTGGTGTCCTGCGGGTTGCTCACGTCGACCGAGCCGTCGGTGGTGCTCTGCGTGGGCACCGCCTTGTCGACCGCACGTTGCGCGGCGTCGTCGATGGCCGGCTTCACCAGCGCCACCCACGCGATGCCCAGCACCACGAGCGCGGCGCCGGCGGCCACCAGGCGGCCGAGCAGGTTCTCGGCGATGACCGGCGACTGCACGAACGTGGCGGGTGCGCTGGCGGTGGGGCTGCCCGGCTGATCGGCCTCGATGCGGAAGGGGATGGTGCGCGGGTGCCGCTGCCACTGCAGCCCGTGCGTGCGCACCTTCATGCGCACCAGGGTGCTGGCACCCGGCTCGACACCGGCGGCCGGCGGATCGAACTCGCCCTCCAGCCGACCCGTCGGGTCGACCAGGTGCATGCGGCAGCTCGCCAGGGTGTTGCCGCGGTTCTCGACCATCATGTCGTAGGTGGCCGTGCGCATGCCGCGCAGTGCCGGGGTGAGCACGTCGAGCCGGCGGTCGAAGCTCTCGCCCACGACCAGCGTCGTCTCGGCCGACGTGTCGGCATCGGGGTCGCGGTTCGACACCACGCGGATGGACAGCGCAGTGGGGCCGGCGGTGGTGCTGGGCAGCATGGGCGGCGCGACTTCCACCTCGACGACCTGCTGGGTGCCGCCGAACAGGGTGACGTTCGCCGGGCGCAACGTGGTCCACCCGGCGGCCATGCCGATGGGCGTGAGCACGAACGAGTCGGTGGCGTCGGCCAGGTTGACGATCGTGAGCTGCAGCACCGCGGTGGTGCCAGGGGTGACGTCGACGTCACCCGACGAGAACCATGCCTGCGCTGCCATTGCTCGGAGACCCTACCGAAGTCCTACCGCAGCACGATGCGATCTCGGCCCGACTTCTTGGCCTGCTGCAGGGCAGCGGTGGCCTCGCCGAGGAGCTGGTCGGGGTCGTGGCCGGCGTTGCCGCACACCAGGCCGACGCTGGCCGTCAGGCGCACGTCGGAGGGGATGCCGTGCCAGGTGCGCATGGCGATCAGCTGGCGCACACGCTCGAACACGGCGCGGGCGTCGTTGGGCGACGTCTCGCGCAGCACCATCACGAACTCGTCGCCGCCCAGGCGCACGACGGTGTCGCCGCGGCGCAGCACCCGTTCCAGCACGGCGGCCACTTCCTGCAGCACACCGTCACCCAACAGGTAGCCGTACTCGTCGTTGACCTGCTTGAAGCCGTCCAGGTCGACCACGCCGACGCACACCGGCGAGGCGCTGCTCAGCACCTCGGGCAGCACGTGGGCCAGATGGCGGCGGTTGGGCAGACCGGTGAGCGGGTCGCTCTCGCTGATGGCCGCCACCTCCAGGTGCTCGGCGCCGAGGCGCACGTGCTCCCAGCGCACCGCGCACTCCTCGTGCAGGCGGCGCTGCATGGCCCGGAGCTGCAGCTCCAGCGAGGCGCGGGCTTCGGTGTGCAGACCGAGCGTCCACAGCACCTCCACCTCCAGTTCGTGCAGCGGGCCCAGGTAGGCGTTCAGCTCCAGGCCTTCGGCGGCCTGGAACGCCTCGTCGATGATCGTGCGCACCGACGCGTCGCGCCGCATGCCCCACATGGCCAGCGCCTCGCCGGCGATGGCGAGGGCCAGTTCCAACCGCATGCCGTGCTCGCCGGCCAGTGCACGAGCACGCTGTGCGTCGTCGATGGCCGAGTGGTAGTGGCCGATCTCGGCCAGCATCATCGCCCGGTGCGCCAAGGCCTCGGCCACGGCCATGGCTTCGCGGGCGCCTTCGGGGTCGAGCGCGGCGGACGCGGCGTACAGGCCGTCGTGCAGCAGACGGTGCTGCTCCAGCGGGTCGGTCTCGCGCAGCGCGGCGTCGTGGTACGCGGCCGACATGCTGGCGTAGGCGAACTGTCGGTCGATGTCGTTGTCGGCCAGGCGTAGCGCCCGGTCGTACAGCTCCAAGGCCGGCTCGACGAAGCCGCAGCGGGCGTAGGTGACGGCCATGTTGTGCAGCACCTGGAAGTGCGCAGGGTCGTTGGGCAGCCGCTGCAGGATGTACACGGCCTCGGACAACGCCTGGGTGGCCTCGGCCCACCGCTCGGCGCGGGTGTGGTCGTCGACCAGCAGGCCCAAGGCGTCGGCCAGCTCGGCCAGGTGGTCGCCGTCGCGGGCCTCGACGGCCACCACGCGTGCCAGTGCGGCGGCGGCGTCGAACTCCTCGGCGGCCACCAGGCAGCAGGCCTGGCGGATCTGCAGGTGCAGGCGCTGCTGCAGGTCGCCACTGCCACCTGCGGCACGGGCGAACAAGGTCGCGGCGCGGCGGAAATCGCCGGCCTGCCGCGCCTCGACGGCTTCGAACGCTTCCTGTGGGACATCGCCTGTGACGTGGGCGGTCACCTCCGACGAGCTCACCGGGTGATTCCTCCGTGGGTGCGAATACGATGCGACACCGTGACCGGCAACTTTCCCGTCTCGCGGCCGCGTCGGTTGCGCAGCAGTGCCCCGCTGCGCGACCTGGTGGCCGAGACGCAGCTCGACGTCCGCCACCTGGTGGCACCACTGTTCGTGCGCGAGGGCATCGACGCGCCGCAACCCATCGCATCGCTGCCGGGGGTGGTCCAGCACACCCGGGCCAGCCTCCGCGACGAGGTCCGGCAGCTCGCCGACCTCGGGGTGGGCGCGATCATGCTGTTCGGCGTGCCATCCATCAAGGATTCCATCGGCTCGGGAGCGTTCGACCCTGAGGGAATCGTGCAACTTTCCTTGAAGGATCTTGCCGACGACGTGGGCGACCGGGTGGTCCTGATGGCCGACCTGTGCGTCGACGAGTACACCGACCACGGCCACTGCGGCGTGCTCGACGGCCCCGCCGGCGACCCGCGCACCTCGGTCGACAACGACGCCACGCTCGACGTCTACGCCCGCATCGCCATCGCCCAGGCGAACGCCGGTGCACACGTGGTGGCCCCGAGCGGGATGATGGACGGCCAGGTGGGCGCCATCCGCGCCGCCCTCGACGGCGCCGGCCACACCAACGTGGGCATCCTCGCCTACTCGGCGAAGTACGCCAGCGGCCTGTACGGCCCGTTCCGCGACGCCGTCGACTGCGCCATCGTGGGTGGCGGCGACCGCAAGGCGTACCAGCAGGACTGGCGCAACGGCGTGCGCGAGGCGCTGCTGGAGGTGCAGGCCGACCTGGACCAGGGCGCCGACATGGTGATGGTGAAGCCGGCCCTGGCCTACCTCGACATCATCGCCGCCGTGCGCGCCCAGGTGAACGTGCCGCTGGCGGCGTACCACGTGAGCGGCGAGTACAGCATGATCAAGGCCGCCGCCGCGAACGGCTGGATCGACCACGACGCCGTGGCCACCGAGCACCTCACCGCCATCAAGCGCGCCGGCGCCGACGTCATCCTCACCTATCTCGCCCGTTGGTTCGCGGAGGCCCACGCATGAGCAACTTGCCCGACCTGCCCATGGGCCTGCCCCGTTCGAACGCCGAGCTGTTCGCCCGCTCGTGCGCGGTCATCCCCGGTGGCGTGAACAGCAGCATCCGCGCCTTCAAGGCCGTCGGCGGCACGCCGTACCTGGTCGACCGGGCCGGTGGGCCGTACGTGTTCGACGTGGAGGGCACCCGCTACATCGACCTGGTGCAGAGCTACGGCGCGGTCATCCTGGGTCACGCCCATCCGACGGTCACCGCGGCGCTCGCTGCGGCGGCTGCGAACGGCACGTCGTACGGTGCGCCCACCCCGGGCGAGCTGTTGCTGGCCGAGGAGATCTCGCGCCGCGTGCCCAGCTGCGAACGGGTGCGCCTCATGAACTCGGGCACCGAGGCCACCAGCACCGCGGTGCGCCTGGCTCGTGGCTTCACCGGCCGCGACCGCATCGTCATCTTCCACGGCAACTTCCACGGTGCCACCGACGCACTGCTCGCCGCCGGCGGCAGTGGTGTGGCCACCCTGGGCCTGCCGGGCACGGCAGGTGTGCCGGCCAGTGCCGTGGCGAACACCATGGTGGTGCCGTACAACCAGGTGCCCGAGCTCGACGAGCAGGTGGCCGCGGTGTTCGTCGAGCCCGTCGCCGCGAACATGGGCGTCGTCGCCCCGAACCCCGGCTTCCTCGACGGCCTGCGCGCCGAGTGCGACCGCGTCGGTGCGCTGCTGGTGTTCGACGAGGTCATCACCGGCTTCCGTCTGGGCACGGGTGGCGCGCAGCAGCAGTTCGACGTGCGACCCGACATCACCACGTTCGGCAAGGTCATCGGCGGCGGGCTGCCCATCGGCGCCGTCGGCGGTCGTCGCGACATCATGGAGACGCTGTCGCCGCTGGGCAAGGTGTTCCACGCCGGCACGC
>CBHWEI010000140.1:0-10106 GCA_966112835.1 uncultured Acidimicrobiaceae bacterium | reverse complement strand
CGAACGCGCTCTCCATCTGCCGCATCCAGCTGGGCACCCAGATGGCGCCCTGCTCCACCACGCCGACGCGAAGCCGCGGGAACCGGTCGAAGACGCCGTCGAACACCATCGTGGCCAGCGTCTGCATGGGCGGGAACGGGATGGCCATGTAGTCGACCGATCGGAAGTTCTCCTCGCCGCCGTGGAAGTCGGGAGGGATGGGCAACCCGTTCTGGAAGTAGGCGGGGTCGATGAGGTCGCCGGTGCCGCCCACGTGGAACACGACGGGCAGGTCGGCGTCCTGGGCGATGGCCCACACCCGGTCGAGCGAGCGGTGCGACGGCGAGTGCCCCTTCGGTGCGCCGCTGGCGATCAGCAACGCGGCTGCACCCATGTCGACGCTCTCCTGGGCGATGGCCGCCGAACGGTCGAAGTCGGCCAGCGGCACGTAGCAGGTGGGCAGCAGGCGCGGGTCGGCCGAGCAGAACTCGACCATGCCGCGGTTGTGGGCGCGCGCGGCGCCGTACGCGAACGCCATGTCGTCGCCGTGCTCCCAGTCGAACAGGCGGCGGTTGTGGAACGTGTTGAACAGCAGCTGGCTCTGGAAGCCCAGGATGTCGAGCGCCCGCGGCCGGTCGTCGGCCAGGAACGAGCCGGTGGCGGCGTAGTTCTTGCGGAGCATGATCTCCTGCTCCTCGACGGCGCGGTACTCGTCGCTGCGGTGCCGTTCGACGAGGCGGGCGAACGTGGCGTCCAGGTCGGCCAGCTGCTCCTCCACCGAGCCCGTCTGCTTCAGCTCGTTGCCGCCGCTCAGCTCGAGCGGACGGATGCGGTCGCGGATGGCCGGGTCGGCGTGGTCGCGCAGCCAGTTCGGCGGCTCCATGATGTGCGCGTCGGCGTCGTGGACGATGCGATCGAGTTGGTTGTACGTCATGGTTCCCTCCGGGGCGTCAGACCTGTCGAGTCAGATCGGTTGGTTCAGTTCGACGAGGTTGCCCGACGGGTCGCGCAGGAAGGCCTGGCGGCCTGGGCCGACGGTCTGCGGGTCGCTGACGCGCACGTCGAGGCCGCGGATGTGGGCGACCGCGGCGTCGATGTCGGCGACGCGCATGGCGAAGTGCTGACCCTTCTGGTCGGGTACGTCGATCTCCAGCAGGTGCACCTGCTGGTCACCCAGGTTCAGCCACGCGCCGGCGAAGTCGAAGTCGGGGCGATCGTCGCGCACGGTCAGGCCGAGCACGTCGGTGTAGAACGCGATCGCAGCGGTCGCGTCGCTGACGTTGATGGACACGTGGTGGACGCCGAGCGGCTGCATTTGGCCAGTCTTCCAGGCGGCCAGGGCTTGGCGCACCGCCAGTAGGGTCGCGACCGTGATCGCTCCGCTCAGCCAGTCCTATGCCGAGGCACGTGCCGCCTTCCTCGAGGCTGCGGCCTCGGCCGGGGCGCGGCTGCAGTCGTTCCAGCACCCGTTGCAGGGCGTGCAGGGCGAGGACCTGTTCGTCGACGTGGCCGAAGTGGGGCCGGCCGACGCGACGAACGTCGTGCTCATCGTGTCGGGCACGCACGGCGTGGAGGGCTACTGCGGTTCGGCGCTGCAGACCCACCACCTCGCCGGGCTCGACGCCGGCATGGCCGATGGACCGACGCTGGTGTTCGTCCACGCGCTGAACCCGTACGGGTTCTCGTGGGTGCGCCGGGTGAACGAGGACAACGTCGACCTGAACCGCAACTTCGTCGACTGGTCGCAGCCGCTGCCGCAGAACCCCGAGTACGCCGACTTCGCCGACCTGCTGACGCCCACGTCGTGGACCGCCGAGGAACAGGAGCGCACGCTGCTGGGCCTGATGGGCAAGCTGGAGGAGTACGGGCTGGAGCGCCTGCAGGCCATCATCTCCGGCGGCCAGTACGACCACCCGACCGGCGTGTTCCACGGCGGCACCGGCCCGGTGTGGTCGCACCGCTGGCTGCGCGAGTGGGCGGCGCAGCGCCTGGCGCACGTGCAGCGGGTGGCCATCATCGACCTGCACACCGGCCTCGGGCCGTGGAGCCACGGCGAGCTCATCAGCAGCGAGCACCCCGACACCGAGGGCTTCCGTCGCCAGGCCGAGTGGTGGCACGACGTCGTGTCCATCTACGCCGGCAGCGTGTCGGCCGCGGTGTCGGGCGACTGGGTCGCCGCGGCGCCCGAGTTCGCACCGCACGCCGAGGTCACGGGCATCACCATCGAGTACGGCACGGTCGACCCCATCACCGTGCTGCAGTCGCTGCGCGCCGATGCGGTGCTGCACGCGCACGGCGACCCCACGGCGCCCGAGGCCGCAGCAATCCGCGCCCAGGTGCGTGCCGCGTTCCTCGACGACGACCCCGCCTGGCTGGAAGCCCTGTGGCCGCGGTACCGCAGCGTGGTGACCGCGGCCGTCGAACGGCTCGCCTGACGCGATCTATGTTGCGGGCATGCCGCTGCCCGAGACGCTGCTCACCGCCACCTGGGACGACCTCGACCTGAAGGTGGTGGCCGGCGCATGGCCCGCGGGCGTGCACGGTGAGATGTTCATCAGTGCGCCGGTGGTCGACCCGCGGCTGTCGTTCCAGTTGTTCGGGTTCGGCGCCATGGTCCGCATCTCGCTGCAGCCCGGCACGTTCGGCGCGCCCGACGATCGCTTCGCGCTGCGCGTGCGCACCATCGACACGCCGGTGCAGCGCATCCACGACCGCACGCCCGACGCGTTCCGCGGAGGTGTGCTGGGGCTCGATTCGCCGTACGGCCACGCCAACATGGCCAACACCGCGCCGCTCGGCTGGGACGACCGCCTGTTCGCCACGTGGGACGTCGGCCGGCCGGTGGAGGTCGACCCGGTGACGCTCGGGTTCGTGGGCGAGGTGGGCAGCGCCGCGTCGTGGGGCGGCGACTCGTTCGGCAACCGGGCTGTCCTGACGCAGGTGTTCAGCACCGCCCACCCGGTGGTGGACCGCGAGCGCGGCTGCATGTGGACGGTGAAGCTCGGCCTCGGCCGCGCCGGCCTGGAGCCCACCGTCGTGCGGTACGACGGCAGCGGCACCGGGGTGCGCACGTGGCGGCTGCCCGGTGCGGCGGTGGCAGGCAGCATGCACACCATCACGCAGACCGCGAACTGGCTGGTGCTCGCCGACTCGGGCAACTTCAAGGCCGACTTCGGCGAGATCATGGGTGGCGACCGCTCGGTGCAGATCGACACCGAGGTGCCCGTGTTCTTCGTGCGCAAGGACGTGCTCGAGGCCACCCCGAATGGCGGCGAGGTGCCGTTCGAACGGGCGACGTTCGGGCCCACCACCGGCCACTACTACGCCGACTGGGACGACAGCGACGGCATCCGCGTGCTGTTCGAGCACATGGACCTGACCGACCTCGCCTGCCGCCTGAAGGCCGACGACGTCGACGCGCACGGCAACCTGCTCAACCCGGCGTACGTGGGCATGTACCAGATGGCCATGTCGGCGCAGACGGTCAGCGAGGTGGTGTTCCGCCCCGGGGCCGCCACGGGCACGGTGCAGGCGAGCAACCGCTTCGACTGGACGTGGAACCTGCAGTTGTCGGCCATGGACTGGAGCCGCGAGGGGCGCACCGACCCGACGCACCACCACGTCGTCTTCCAGGGTCGGCGACCCGGCGCGATGTGCCAGCGCGTGCTCGACCTCTATCGCGAGCGCATCGACCCGGCACAGGTGTCGGCCGGCGAGCAGCGGGCCAGCCTGGCCACGTTCCGCCGTGGCGACCTGACCCTGCACTCGCGGTGGGAGTACCCGTCCGAGGCCGACTTCCCGTCATCGCCCATCTTCGTGCCGCGTCAAGGTGGCGTGGCCGGCGGTGGCGACGGCTGGGTGGTCGTGCCGGTGGTGAACGACGACGGCTTCCGCGTCGAGTGCTTCGACGCGGCCGACGTGGGTGCCGGCCCGGTGGGTGTGCTCGCCGGACCGAACCGCGAGCGGGTGCCGTTCATGCTGCACAGCATCTGGATGCCGGCGGCGCGGCCCGCACCGAGCATCGAGCGGTTGTCGTTCGCCGACGACCTGGACCCCGCCGCGGTCGACGCACTCCCTGCCGACCTCGCCGATGCGGTGCGGGCCGTTGCCTCGGAGCTGGCGCCGGCCTGAGGGGTACCATCGCCCGAAGGGGGTAGCCAGATGGAACACGACATCGTCATTCGTGGCGGCTCGGTCATCGACGGCACGGGGTCGCCGCAGCGCACCGCCGACGTCGCCATCCGGGGTGATCGCATCGTCGAAGTCGGCATGGTGGCCGGCCGCGGCCGCCGCGAGGTGCAGGCCGACGGCGCGCTGGTGACGCCGGGCTTCGTCGACATCCACACCCACTACGACGGCCAGGCCACGTGGGACAACCGCCTGCAACCCTCGTCGGACCACGGCGTCACCACCGTGGTGGCGGGCAACTGCGGCGTGGGGTTCGCGCCGGTGCGGCCCGCCGACCGCGACCTGCTGGTGGAGCTGATGGAAGGCGTGGAGGACCTGCCGGGCACGGTGCTGCACGAGGGCCTGTCGTGGCAGTGGGAGAGCATCGGCGACTACCTCGACGCGCTCGACGCCTGCCGGTACGACATCGACCTGGCCACGCAGGTGTGCCACGCCCCGGTGCGCGTGTACGTGATGGGTCAGCGCGGCGCCGATCGCGAGGCTGCCACCCCCGACGAGATCGCCCAGATGGGTCGCATCGCGGCCGAGGGCGTTCGTGCGGGCGCGCTGGGTTTCAGCACCTCGCGCACGTTGAACCACCGCACCAGCCGCGGCGAGCCCACGCCCACGCTCACCGCGGCGCGCGACGAGCTGGTCGGCATCGCCGCCGCCATCGGTGCCACGGGCCGCGGGGTGCTGCAGGTGGTGTCCGACTTCGCCGAGGGCGAGGTGGAGGACGAGACGCTGCTCGAGATGATGCGGGCGTCGAACCGGCCGCTGTCCATCTCGCTGCTGCAGGCGGCGCCCGGCACCGGCTACCGCTCGAAGCTGAAGTTGTTGGAAGCCGCTCGGGCCGAGGGTCTCACCATGCGCGCCCAGGTCGCGGCGCGTGCGGTCGGCATCCTGGTCGGGCTGCAGGGCACGGTGAACCCGCTGCGCGCCACGCCGTCGTTCGCCGCTGTCGCGGCCTTGCCGTTGGCCGAACAGGCCCGCGTGCTCAGCCAACCCGAGCAGCGCGAACAGGTGGTGGCCGAGGTGCGGCAGATGTCGGCTCGGCTGTCGCTCGAGCGCCTGTACGAGCTGGGCACGCCGCCGGTGTACGAGCCGCGGGCCGATGAATCCATCGCCGCGAAGGCGGCTCGCGCCGGCCTCGACCCTCACGAGCTGCTCGTCGACCTGCTGCTCGCCGACGACGGCACCACGCTGCTGTACATGCCGTTCCTCAACTACTTCGACGGCAGCCTCGACGCCGCCCACGAGATGCTCGGCCACCCGTTGACGGTGCCCGGCCTGGGCGACGGCGGCGCGCACGTGGGCACCATCTGCGACGGCAGCTTCCCCACCTCGCTGCTGGCGCACTGGGGCCGCGATCGCGAACGTGGGCCGCGGTTCGACCTGCCGTTCCTGGTGCAGCGCCAGGCTCGTGGCACGGCCGAGGCGGTCGGCCTGCTGGACCGTGGTCTGCTGGCGCCCGGCTACAAGGCCGACGTGAACATCATCGACTTCGACCGGCTCGGCCTTGCCGCGCCACAGATGGTGCACGACCTTCCCGCGGGTGGGAAGCGGCTGCTGCAGCGGGCCACCGGCTACCTGCACACGTTCGTGTCGGGTGTGGAGACACAATCCGGCGGCCGACCCACCGGCGAGCTGCCCGGCCGCCTGGTGCGCGGCCAGCAGCCGACCCCGAGCGTAGGAGCGTGACCGTGCACGAGACCGAGACGGGGCATCGCCGCGAGCCGCGGATCCTGGAGCCGCAGTGCGCGTGGGGGTCGGCCGACGTGGCCGACGAGTCGGTGTGGACCGAGGTGCTCACCGACGGCGAGCTCGCCGAGCTCGACGCGTCGTTGCGCCACGCGCTGGCGAAGTCCGACGACGTGCTGCAGTTGGAGCGCGACGACTTCCCGCTGCCCACCCTGCAGCACCGCCTGGCGCGCATCGAGGACGAGCTGATCAACGGTCGCGGCTTCGTCCGCCTGCGCGGCATCGACCGCGACGCCTACTCGCAGAGCGAGATGGAGTTGTTGTACTGGGGCATCGGCATGCACCTGGGTCGGCCGTGGCCGCAGAACAAGTACGGCCACGTGCTGGGCGACGTCACCGACCAGCAGAAGGCGGCCGACGACCCGACGGTGCGCGGCAACGAGATCGGTGGTGCGGCGCTGCCGTTCCACTGCGACGGCTCGGACCTGGTGGGTCTGATGTGCCTGGTGAACGGCATCAGCGGCGGCCTGTCCGCAGTGGCCAACTCGGTGAGCATCCACAACCGGCTGGTGGCCGAGCGGCCCGATCTGGCGGCGGCCTTGTACGACGAGTTCCCGTACGACTTCCGCGGCGAGCAGCCCAAGGACGGCAAGCCGTACTACTCGCTGCCCGTGTTCACCGAGTGGGAGGACCGGCTGTTCGTGCGCTGCATCCCGCCGTACATCCTGGCGTCGCAGCGCCACCCCGATGCGCCGCGCCTGTCGCCGGTGCAGCGCGAGGCGCTCGCCACCGTGGTGCAGATGGCCGACGACCCGGCGAACCACGTGTTGATGGAGCTGCGGCCCGGCGACATGCAGTTCATCAACAACTACCACGTGCTCCACGGGCGCACCGCGTACGCCGATGACCGCGCCGGCGGCCGCGTGCGTCACCTGAAGCGGCTGTGGTTGGAGACGACGGTACTCGCGTCGCGGCCCCCGCACTTCGCCAATCGCTCGCACTGGTCGGCCAACCGAACCGCCAGCCGGATGACGGTGAACTGACCACCCCACCCTGCACGACGCTCGGCGCGGCCCACGCGGCAGCGGCGGGGTCAGGGCGTGCGGGGCGGTCGCTTCCGCCGGCCGTCGAGCTCGACCGGTTCCTCCGCGGCGACCGAGGCGATGCCGTCCAGCGTCTTGCCGAGCAGCTTCATCAACGTTGCCAGCTCGGCGCCGGTCAGCCTGCCGAGGACCTTCTGCTCGAGCCGCCGGATGCCGGGGAGCAGTCGATCTGTCACGGCCCTGCCGTCGTCGGTGATCTCGATGAGCACGCTGCGGCGGTCGTCGGGGTTCGGCAGGCGCCGGATCCAGCCGCGGTACTCGAGTTGGTCGAGCGTGCCGGTGACCGTGCCCGACGACACCAACAGCCGATCGCCGATCTCGCTGGGAGTGAGCGGTCGGTCGGCGCCGTCGATGATGGCCAGGCTGTTCAGCAGGTTCTGCGACACGCCGAACGTCGCGGCCATGCACCGGTCGATCTCCTGGGTCAACGCTGCCCCGGTGCGGAACAGCGTGGCCATGACCTCGGCCTTCGCCGGGTCCCCATCGGGGTACTCGTCGGTGAAGTCCGGGTCGACGCGAACGACACCCCACGCGGCCGGCGAGACCGGCACCTGTCCGGCCTTGCGCGACCGCGAGGGGCGACGTGGTTCAGACACTCTGGAAGATCTCGATTCGCGGTGCCGACGACACACCGGCGCGCTGCATGGCGGCACCGAAGTCGGGGTCGGTGGTGAAGGCCTCGGCCTGACCGATGGACGGGAACTCGTGGGTGATGAAGACGTCGTTGCCGTCCTGCGGGTTGGCGAGGACGCGCTGGCCGGTGCAGCCGTGCTTGGCGCGAATGGGCTCGACCTGGTCGTAGACCGAACGCCAGGCGGCGTAGTCGGCGACGGAGTGACGGACGACGAGGGTTGCGCTCATGGTGGGCTCATTTCTGTGAAGGAAGCTAGCGCTTCGTTGTCTTCACCGTAGAGTAATTTACCTCGAAGTCAAGATACTTGTTGTCGAGATACGTCGTCCCGCCGACGCACGGAGCACATTTCTCGTCCCTCTTCGGCTCCCCGCCCCGCGAGCGCGCTCCGCCCACCGTGGTCTCTGGGGCTGATTCGTTCCGAATCGGCTTCTGGGTCTGAATCGTCTCGGACTCCGAGACGAAATCGCCCCAGAAACGCAGCCGCCGCAGCTCAGAGGCGGGTGGCGGGTTCCTTGTGGTCGGTGAACGGGTCGGCCGTCAGCAGGCGATGCGCCTCGGCCGGGTTGGGCGTGAAGCCGGGCGTGTTGCGGCACAGCTCGACCATGATGCCGTTCGGGTCGGCGTAGTACAGCGAGTGGCACCAGTCGTGGTCCAGCTCCATGATGGGCTGGATGCCTTCGGCGGTCATGCGGGCGCGCACGGCCTCCTGCTGCTCGGCCGTGGCGTCGAACGCGCAGTGGTTCACCCACACGGGCAGGCCCACGCCGTCGCTCAGGTCGGGCGTCCAGTCGGGCTTCTCGCCGACGTTCTGGAACTGGAAGAAGGCGATGCACTCGCCGCCGCCGATGTCGTAGAACACGTGCCGCACCCACGAGGTGTCGTTGTGCGCCTGCAGCTCGGTGTGGATGAGCGGGAAACCCATCAGGTCTTCGTAGAAGTGCGTCGTGGCCTCGACGTCCCGGGTGGCATAGGCAACGTGGTGCAGCGGCATGTCGCGACAGTACCGGACCCCCTTCGCCCCACCTTCAGTCCTGCTGATGGGCCGGCGGTAGGGTCCGGCGATGCGCGCCGTCGTCGCCCAGTCCGGAACCGTCCGCCTCGTCGAGGTCGACGACCCGCCGCCCGGGTCCATCGCGCTCCGCATGGCCGAGGCCGGCATCTGCGGCAGCGACCTGCACATGATGACCGCAGGCATGGCGCCGGTGACCATGGGCCACGAGTTCGGCGGCTGGCTGCCCGACGGTCGTCTGGTCGCGGTCAGGCCCACCGGCGAGTGCGGGCAGTGCGACACCTGCCGTCGTGGGTTCAACAGCGCCTGTCCGTCGGGCTGGGGTGACGCCTACGGCGTGAGCGCGAACGGCGGCCTGGCCGACCAGGTGGCCGTGGAGAGCGGTCGGGTCTACCCGTTGGCGGCCGGTGCTCGCCCCACGGACGCAGCGCTCGTCGAGCCGTTGGCAGTGGCCATGCACGGGTTGCGCCGGGTCGATCCGTTGCCTGGCATGCGGGCCCTGGTCGTCGGCGCGGGTTCGGTGGGTCTGCTCACCGTCGCCGCGCTGCGCGCTCGCGGGGTCGACGCCGACATCGTCGCCCGCCACCCACACCAGCGCGCCGCGGCCGAGGCCCTGGGTGGCCGAGTGGTCGAGAAGCCAGCGCGCAACGACTACCTGGTCGCGTTCGACGCGGTGTGCACCCAGCAGACCATCGACCAGTGCGTGCAGGCCACCATGCCGGGCGGCAGCGTGCTGGAGTTCGGCATGTTCTGGTCGCCGGTGCAGTACTCGAACAACATCCTGTTCAAGGAGGTCAGCATCGTGCCGGCCATGGGCTACTCGCGCACCGACGACCACGACGACTTCCGCGACGCCGCCGATCTGGTGGGCGCCGACCCGAACCTCGCCGACACGTTGGTCACGCACACGTTCCCTCTGGCCGACGCGGTCGAGGCCTTCCGTGTGGCCGCCTACCTTTCGGCCGGCGCCATCAAGGTGCACCTGGTTCCGTAGCGGGGCTTCCTCCCGAACTTAAGTTCTGCGCGACGCGGAGCTTGCCTCCCGCGTCAGCTGTTCGAGTAGATGCGAGTGGGGCGGACGAACACCGCCGTGCGACGTTCGTCGCGCATCACCCGGTCGTACTCGTCCCAGTCGTCGTGGGTGCCACCGGCCGCCTGGAACACCTCGCGCAACAGCACTCGAATCCCGTCGTCGTCGAACTGGGGTGACGGGTCGTCGGGTCCGATGATCTCGGCTGTGCCTTCCACCGTCACCCACTCCCAACCGGCGCGGATGGCGATGGTCATCTGCGGGCGAGCGCGAAGGTGAGCGAGCTTGCGAGCGCTCGCTCGGGCCACCAACGCCACGGTGGGCTCGCCCGTCACCGGATGCGCCATCACGCCGGCGTTCACGATGGTCGACTGCATCGTGCCATCGGCCCGCGACGTGGTGACGACGCACAAACCGTGCTCGCGAGCCAGCAGTGAACGAACGTCGTCGAGGTCAGCCATGCGTGCACAGTACGCCCGTCGC
>CBHWEI010000139.1:0-10181 GCA_966112835.1 uncultured Acidimicrobiaceae bacterium | reverse complement strand
TGGCGAAGGCGCTCGCCGGCACGTGGGGGCGCAACCCCGAGCTCGCGTTCCCCCGTCTGCACGCCGAGACGGACCGTCTGCTCGCCAACGGCCAGGCCGTGTGGACCATCAGCAGCGCGCCCGAGTCGCCCGAGTCGCCGATGGTCAGCGCCAGCGGTTGGGGTCCGGTCGTCGGCGACGGCGACGGGCTGGCCAACCGGCTGCGCGACCTGCTGGTCGACAAGTTCACCGTGGTGGTCGCCGCCGACGGCACCGGCTCGGCCCAGCGGCTGGCGAGCCTGCTGCTCGACCGCGGCCTCGACTTCGCGATGGCCGGTCCCGACACCGACCTCACCAAGCCCGGCGGCCACATCGTGGTCGCGCCGTTGCACCGCGGGTGCACGGTGCCCGAGGCGAAGGTGGCCGTGGTGGCCGAGGCCGACCTCACCGGTCGCCGGCGCGCCCACCGCCAGGCCCGTCCGCGCAAGCGGCAGGGCACGGGCCTGTTCGAGGACCTGAAGCCCGGCAACTACGTGGTGCACCACCAGCACGGTGTGGGCCACTACGAGGGCATGGTGAAACGCACCATCGGCGGTGTCGAGCGCGACTACCTGCTGCTCGCCTACAAGGGCGGCGACAAGCTCTACGTACCCAGCGACCAGATCGACACGCTGCGCCAGTACGTGGGCGGCGAGGCGCCGGTGCTGCACCGGCTGGGCGGGGCCGACTTCGCCAAGAGCAAGTCGCGCGTGCGCAGCGCGGTGCGCGAGATCGCCCAGGAACTGGTGGTGCTGTACCAGAAGCGGGTGAACTCGGCCGGCCACGCGTTCGGCGCCGACACGCCGTGGCAGGACGAGATGGAGCAGGCGTTCCCGTACGTCGAGACGCCCGACCAGCGCAAGGCCATCGACGACATCAAGTCCGACATGGAGCGCAGCGTGCCCATGGACCGGCTGGTGTGCGGCGACGTCGGCTTCGGCAAGACCGAGGTGGCCATCCGCGCCGCGTTCAAGGCCATCCAGGACGGCAAGCAGGTGGCCGTGCTCGCACCCACCACGCTGCTGGCCACGCAGCACGGCAACACCTTCGCCGACCGGTTCGCCGGCTACCCCATCCGTGTCGAGGTGCTCAGCCGCTTCCTCACCGCGAAGGAGGCGCGCAAGGTCATCGACGGCCTGAAGACCGGCGAGATCGACTGCGTCATCGGCACGCACCGCCTGCTGCAGGACGGCGTCGAGTTCAAGGACCTGGGCCTGCTGGTGGTCGACGAGGAGCAGCGCTTCGGCGTACAGGCCAAGGAGGCCATGAAGAAGCTGAAGCACAACGTCGACGTGCTGACGCTCTCGGCCACGCCCATCCCGCGCACGCTCGAGATGAGCCTGGTGGGCATCCGCGACCTGTCGTTGCTGCAGACCCCGCCGGCGGACCGCCAGCCCATCCTCACATTCGTGGGCGGTTACGACGAACGCGTCGCGGTCGAGGCCATCCGCCGCGAGTTGCTACGCGAGGGCCAGGTGTTCTGGGTGCACAACCGCGTGCAGTCCATCGAGAGCGCCGCGGCCCGACTGCGCGAACTGGTGCCCGAGGCGCGCATCGCCATCGCCCACGGAAAGATGGACGAGGGCTCGCTCGAGCAGGTGGTGGTCGACTTCTGGGAGGGCCGCTTCGACGTGCTGGTGTGCACCACCATCATCGAGAGCGGCATCGACATGCCCACGGTGAACACGCTCGTCGTCGAACGCGCCGACCTGTTGGGCCTGGGCCAGATGCACCAGCTGCGCGGCCGTGTGGGCCGCAGCGGTTCGCGCGCCTATGCCTACCTGTTCCACCCGCCCGACGCCCGGCTCAGCGAAGAGGCCTACGAACGCCTGCGCACCATCGGCGAGGCCACCGAGCTGGGTAGCGGCTTCAAGATCGCGATGCGCGACCTCGAGATCCGCGGCGCGGGCAACCTGCTCGGCGAGTCGCAGAGCGGCCACATCGCCGCGGTCGGGTACGACCTGTACTGCCAGATGGTGAACGAGGCCGTCGCCGAGATGAAGGGCGAGCCCGTGAAGGCGCCTGCCGAGGTGAAGCTCGACGTGCCCACCGATGCGTTCCTGCCCGCCAACTACGTGCCCAAGGAGGAGCTGCGGCTCGAGGCGTACCGACGCCTGGCCGCGGTCACGTCGGCGGCCGAGGTGGCCGACATCCGCGCCGAATGGGAGGACCGTTACGGGCCCGTCCCGGCTGCCGCCGAGGCGCTGCTCACCGTGGGCGAGCTGCGTGCCGAATGCCACCGCCTGAACCTGCGCGACGTGCAGATCACCGGCAACCAGGCCCGCCTGGCACCCATCGACCTGAAGACCAGCGAAGAGCTGCGCCTGCGCCGGCTCAGCCGCGACGCGCTGTACAAGACCGAGCAGCAGCAGCTGGTGGTCCCCATCCGCCGCGGTGTGGAGCCGGCGACGTTCCTGGTCGGGTTCCTCCGCGAGCTGGTGCCCGCGTGACCGATCACGTCGCTCCCACCCCGGCCACCATCGACGACGTCGCCAAGGCGGCCGGCGTGTCCACCGCCACCGTCAGCCGCGCCCTGCACGACCACCCGTACGTGGCCGAGGCCACCCGCCAGCGCGTCATCGAGGCCGCAGCGCGGTTGCGCTACGTGGCCAACCCCAACGCGTCGCGCCTCGCATCGGGCGCCACCAGCACCGTGGGCCTGCTCGCCCCTGTCCTCACCAGTTGGTACACCAGCGAAGTGGTGGCCGGCGTGGAAGAGGTGTGCGCCGAGAACGGCTACGACCTGCTCATCGCCACGTCCGACCCGGCGGCACGCGACCGCATGCTCGCCGGCGAGACCCGGTTCCGTCAGCGTGTCGACGGCATCGTGCTGGTCGACGTGATGTGCCGCGAGTCGGGCGCCGAGCGGCTCGCCCAGATCGACGTACCGGTCGTGGTGCTCGGCGAAGAGCTGGGCGCGGTCGACTCGGTGTCGGTCGACAACGTGGCCGGCGCCGCCATCGCCGCCCAGCACCTCATCGACCTCGGTCACCGACGCATCGGTGTCATCGGCGGCACCTCGTACGCCGCGGACGAGCACGACGTGCCCAACGACCGCAGTGCGGGCTTCCGCCACACGCTGGCCGCCGCGGGCGTGGTGCTCGCACCGGGCGACGTCACCGACGGCGAGTTCACCATCGACGGCGGCCGCCGCGCCATGCACCAACTGCTCGACCGGGCCGACCCGCCCACCGGCGTCTTCGCGATGAGCGACGAGATGGGGTTCGGCGCACTGCAGGCGCTGCGCGAGCGTGGCCTGCGCCCCGGCGTCGACGTCGCCCTCGTCGGTTTCGACGGGCATCCCGTGGCCGAGGCCGTGGGCCTCACCACCGTCCACCAGCCCGTTCGCGACATCGGCCGCACCGGTGCACGCATGCTGTTGCACCTGCTCGACGGCAAGTCCCGCTCAGGCCATTGCCGCATGCCGGTCGAGCTGGTCCGCCGGGCCAGCAGCGACGTGCCACACTCGCCGTCGTGAGGCTGCAGCTCGCCAAACCCGCCGAACACACCAGCGTCGTCGGCTGGCCGTTGGCCGAGGCGCTCGAGTCGTGGGACATCGAGGGCATGCACCGCGTGATGGGCCTGCATCGCCACGAGGTTCGCATGGTCGAAACCGCAGAGCTCACCTACGTGGTGAAGGAGCTGCCCGACAATCTGGCCCTGCGCGAGTGGCGCCTGCTGCGCGAGCTCGTGGAGGACGGGCTGCCCACGGCGGAGGTGGTGGGCGTGGTCACCGGCCGCGGCGACGACGCCGACGGGCTGCTCGTCACCCGCCACCTCGATTACTCGCTCCCCTACCGCGTGCTGCTGTCGGGACGCGGGTTGAAGATCCCGTACCTGGGCGAGCGGGTGCTCGATGCGCTCGCCGGGCTGTTGGTGCGCCTGCACCTGAGCGGCTTCTACTGGGGTGACTGCTCGCTCAGCAACACGCTGTTCCGGCGCGACGCCGACGCGCTGTCGGCGTACATCATCGACGTCGAGACCGGCGAGCGGCACCCGTCGCTCACCGACGGTCAGCGCCGGCTGGACCTGCAGATCGCCACCGAGAACGTGGCGGGCGACCTGCTCGACCTGCAGATGGGCGGGCTGCTCGCCGACGGCATCGACCCGGTCGAGACGGCGATCGCCATCGAGGAGGCGTACGACGCACTGTGGGCCGAGCTCACCGGGGTCGACGAGTTCAACGCGATGGAGACGTTCCGTGTCGACCAGCGCCTGCGCCGCCTGCACGACTTGGGCTTCGACGCGTCGGAGCTGGAACTGGTGAGCACGGGTGGCGGGACGCGGCTGCGGATGGTGCCCCGCGTGGTCGAGCACGGTTTCCACCAGCAGCGGCTGCGCAGCCTCACCGGCCTGCAGGCCGAGGAGAACCAGGCCCGCCGGCTGCTGAACGACATCAGCCGCTACGGCGCCGTGCTCGAGCAGCGCACCGGTAAGAAGGTGCGCGAGTCGGCCGCCGCCACCCGCTGGCTCGACGACCGCTTCGAGCCCACCATCGCGGCCATCCCGAAGGATCTGGTCGACAAGCTGGAACCGGCCGAGCTGTACCACCAGGTGCTCGAGCACCGTTGGTTCATCAGCGAGCGCGCCGGCGGCGATGTGGGCATGAAGGAGACCATCGAGAGCTACGTGCGCGACGTGCTGCGGCCGGCGCCCGCCGAGCAGATGGTGGTCACCAGCGACGACCTTCCCGTCACGCAGGAACTCCCCGCCGTCCCACCCCCCGCCGACTGACCTGGGGCGTCTTGCGGCGGGCGAACTGGTTGCGCTGGTTCCCGGAAGCCGGGAGCAAACGCAACCAGAAGCGGTTTTGGGAGGAATCGCAACCAGAAACCGGTGGACCCCTGGGAGGGTCGGACGGTCAGGCGGCGGCTTCGAAGTCGGACCAGATGCGGGCGCCGTCGGGGTGGGCCATCACCCGCTCGTGCAGCACGGTGCGCTGCTGATCGGCGACGAGCGACGGCTGGTCGACCGTCGCCCAGCGGACCAGGCCACCCCAGAAGCGGTCGATGAGCTCGCTGCCCTCCACGGTGCCGCCGTCGATGGTGCGGAACGTGACCGAGGCGAGCTCGCCCAGGTACAGGCGCAACGAGCGGACGTGGATGTCCTCGTCGGCACGGATGCGATCGACGATCTCGGCGGCCTCCTCGGCCTGGGCGCGCCGATCGACGAACAGGTCGGGCGTGCGCAGGATCTGCTGCGTGGCCGCGAACCCGATCTCGGCGCGGAACTCGATGACGAGCAGGTTCATGAGCAGCGAGAGCAGGCCCTCGATCTCGGGCGGTAGCTCGGGCATGAACCGGCGGCCGGCCTCGGGCCGGGCGATGTTCTCGGGCGGGTGGACGTCGGGGGAGGCGCCGGCGCCGAACGCCAGGTCGCGGGCGGCGAACCACATTGCGTCGTGCGCACCCACGCCGGGCAGGCCACCTTCGTCCCACCCGTGCGCCTTCAACAGGCCCCTGCCCAGGTGGCCGATGGCCATCTCGGAGATGTCGTCGACGATGTGTGGCTGCAGCGCCGGGAACTCGATGTCGGCCAACAGCCGGCCGCGGGCCTCGATCTTGCCGGTGATCGTGAGCGTGTTCCAGAACGTCTCGCCCAGCCCGTTGCGCAGCAGCACCCGCGACTGCTCGACGTTCGGCAGTCGCACGCCGCCCAGCAGCGACGCGTCGGCCGCGAGCGGCGCACCACCGCGCTGCTCGAGCGCCAGCTGCCACGCGCCGAGCGCGGCCTCGCGCACCAGCGCCCGCGGCGGCTGGTAGCTGCCGTCGGGACGGAACCCGCCGTGCATGGGCACACCGGCGACGACGTGCGGCGACAGGTCGGGATGGTCGAGCAGCAGCTCGTCCTCGGTGTACAGCAGCGCCATGGTCGCGAGCGTACGCCGCGGGTGGTCAGAAGCTAAGTTCGGAGAACACGGGTAGCCTCGTAGCCCGATGAGCCAGCTCAAGATTCGCCTGCAGGGACTGTCGTTGCTCGACCGTGCCCTCTCCTCCCTCTCCGATGCCGAACTCGAGGCACTCGTGGCGTCGCTGCCCGACGACCACCGTGAGGCACTCGACTCCATCGCCGGAGCCAAGGAAGGCGGGTTCGAGGATCCGGCCGCCCGCACCCTGGCGCTGCGTGCCGCCGCCGCTCGCGGCCGCATGACCGGTGCGCTCGAGCAGATCGCCACCGTGCTCACCGATCCGTGCCTGGCCAAGTGCATCGAACTGCTCGGCGACAACGCCGACAACCCCACCGAGCCGCAGCTGCTCGAGGCCACGCCGACGCTCGTCGAAGAGTTCGGCCTGGGCACCGTGCGCCTCATGCTCGCCAGCTCGGTCGCCGGCGAAGCCGCTGCGTCGGTCATGCTCGTCCGCGTGCTGAAGCACGACGAGACGCTGCAGCTGCCGCCGGCCGAGGCCCCCGAGGTGACCCTGCTGCCGGCCCCTCAGGCCGACGCCGAGTTGAAGGCGAAGCGCAAGGCCGCCAAGGAGAAGAAGCAGGCCGACGCCCGCGCCCGCCGCGAGCAGCAGCTGAAGGCCGCCAAGCGCGCCTGACGCGCTGACACCCTCGATCAGCCTGCCCCGCTGACGCGGTGGCGTCAGTCGAGCACCAGCCGACCCTGACGAGCAGGGCCCTGCTCGTGTTCGAGCAGCCACGCCTTCGCGTCCAGCCCGGCCGCGAAGCCGGTGAGCTTGCCCGTGCTGCCCACCACCCGGTGGCACGGCACGATGATGCTGATCGGGTTGCGGCCGTTCGCCGCACCGACGGCACGCGACTTGTTGCGGTCGCCCAGGCGTGCGGCCTGCTCGCCGTACGAGATGGTGACGCCGTACGGGATGGTGCGCAGCACCTGCCACGCCTGCTGCTGGAACTCGGTGCCCACCGGGTCGAGCGGCACGTCGAACGTGGTCCGCTCGCCGTCGAAGTACTCGCGCAGCTGACGCACCGCGGTCTCCAGCACCGCGTCGGCGTCGGGCCCGCCGCCGTCGGTGTCGCCCACCGGCACGCGGCCCTCGCGCTCGTCGGGCCACAGCACGGCGCGCAGGCCCTTCGCGCTGGCGATGAGCGTGAGCATGCCCACCGGCGTGTCCATGGTGGTGCGGCTGAGCAGGTCGTGTTGCGTGTGGTGTGCGGTGGTCATGGTCGTCTCCTTCACAGACTGGCCCACAGGTGGTGCAGCGCGTACGAGCGCCACGGACGCCAGCGCTCGGCGAGCGCGGCAGCGGATTTCGGACTGCCGTCGACCCCGAGCGCCACGAGTGCGTTGCGGACGCCGATATCGGTGGGCAGGAACACGTCGGGGTCGCCGAGTGCGCGCATGGCGACGTAACCGGCCGTCCACGGGCCGATGCCGCGCAACGCCTGCAGCGCCGCGGCGGTGGACTCGCGGTCGCTGCCCGCGTCGAGCACGATGCGACCGTCGGCCACCTGCGCGCACGCCTCGATGAGCGCGGCGCCACGGGCGCGGGGCATGGCGAACTCGTCGGGTCGCATGGCGGCGATGGTGGCCGCGCTGGGGAACGCGTGCGTGACGGCACCCACCGGGTTCGCCAACGGCTCGCCGTGCGACGCGACCAGCCGCGACGCCAGCGTGCGAGCGCCGGCCACGCTCACCTGCTGGCCCAGCACGGCGCGCACGAGCAGTTCGGTGCCGTCGGGGTGTGCCGGCGAGCGCAGGCCAGGGCGCTTCGCCACGAGCGGCGCGAGCAGCGGGTCGGCAGCCAGGTGGTCGTCGATGCGGGCCGGGTCGGCGTCGAGGTCGAGCAGCCGGCGGGCACGCTGCACGGCGGCCTGCACGTCGGCCACGTCGTCGAGCGAGAGTGCGCACGACACCACGCCGCCGGCGATGGAGATGCTGATGATGCCGTTGCCGCGGGCGAGCCGCAGCGACCGGCGGTACACACCGGGCTCCACGCTCTCGGTGCCGGGTACGGCTCGTGCGACGAGGAAGTCGAACATGGCGGCGCTGTCGAACGGTTGACGGCTGGCGAGGCGGACGGTGAGCGACTGCTCGGTGCCACCGGCCGGCCCCGCGGCGCGGCTGCTGGGCTTCGCCGCCCGCAGCTGCGACGGCGAGGCGGCGAACACCTCGCGCACCGTGTCGTTGAACTGGCGGACGCTCTGGAACCCGCTCGCGAACGCCACTTCGGTGATGGGCAGCGACGTGGTCTCGATGAGGATGCGTGCCGTCTGCGCCCGCTGGGCACGGGCCAGCGCGAGCGGGCCCGAGCCCACCTCCGCGACGAGCAGGCGATGCACCTGGCGTTCGCTGTAGCCCAGCCGGGCGGCGAGGGCGCCCACGCCGTCGCGGTCGACGAGGCCGTCGGCGATGAGGCGCATGGCCCGGCCCACCACGTCGGCGCGCACGTTCCACTCGGGCGAGCCGGGCGACGCGTCGGGCCGGCAGCGCTTGCACGCCCGGTAGCCGTGAGCCTGTGCCGTGGCGGCGGCCAGGAAGAACTCGACGTTGGCCCGCTTGGGCGTGATGGCCGGGCACGACGGGCGGCAGTAGATGCCGGTGGTGCGCACTGCGGTGACGAACCACCCGTCGAACCGCGGGTCGCGGCTCTGGATCATCCGGTAGCAGTGGTCGTGGTCGAGGAGCACGGGGTCATTCTGCCCGGCCGACCGGGTGACTACTGGCGGTTTTCGGACACCACGTCGACCGAGACGCTGAGCGTCTGTGAACCACTGGGACCGATGACCACACCGCGCACGGGTGCGACGTCGCCGTAGTCACGACCCCACCCCACCGTCACGTGGTTCATGGGCGGCATCTGGTTGTTCGTCGGGTCGAAGTCCAGCCACCCCAGTTCGCCCGCCCACACCGAGCACCATGCGTGCGACGCGTCGACGCCCACCAGCTTCGGCTGCCCGGGCGGCGGCGACGTCTCGATGTAGCCGCTCACGTAGCGGGCAGGCAGCGCGAGCGACCTGAGCGCGGCGCACGCGACGTGGGCGAAGTCCTGGCACACGCCACGCCGTGCGGACAGCACGTGGTCGAGCGGCGTGGTGACGTCGCTGAAGCCGGCGTCGAACGCGAACTCGGCGAACATGCGCGCGCACAGCCCGCTGACCGCGTCGATGAGCGGCCGGCCGGGCGAGAACTCGGGGCCGGTCAGGTCGGCCAACGGGGCGAGCGCCGGCGTCGATGCCGTGGGGGCAAGGTACGGGCCCAGCTCGGCGGCGAGCTCTCCCCTGGCCTGCGCGGCCACCTGGGCGACCTCGCCCCACGCCTCCGACGACGACGGCACCGGCTGGACGCCGACGTCGACCACGAGCGTGCTCTCCACCACCAGCGACTCGTGCGGCCGGTGCACGGCGAAGCGAGTGACCGGGTTCCCGAGTGCATCGAGCGTGCGCTCCAGTTCGTCCGGTGCCGGGTCGACCACCAGGTCGAACGACACCACGTCCTGGTGGTCGCGGGGTCGCGGTTCCAGGTGGGTGGTGGTGAACCCGTCGGCCATGGGAAGGCCGTACTGGTACTCGGTGCGATGGACGACACGGACGCGCATGACCACGTCAGTACCCCCGCATGAGGGTGGGGTTCACGGGATCGGCGAACCAGCGCTGCACGACCGCCGCGGCCAGGTCGAGCAGCGGTCCGCGCACGCCCAGCACGAACGCATCGAGCGACACGACCCGTCCGTTCGACACGTCGTGGTCGACCTGCGCGAACGCGGCGATGCTCGCTCGCTCGACCAGCGCCGCACCCTCGGACCACGCCAGCCCCGCGGCGTGCTCGCGCAGACGGTCGAGCTGGTACGCCAGGCTGCGCGGGTTCGCGTCGTCGCGCAGCAACAGGTCCACCACTGCGTGGAAGTCGACCTCGCTGCGGTACCGGCGCCGGTAGGCGACCAGGCTCTCGTTCGCACCGAGCACGGCATCGGCCAGCGGCTGCGCCGACAGCGGCGGCACGGCGAGAGCCACGGCGGCATCGACCGAGCCCAGCACGGCGAGCGCGCGTTCGAGGCGACGGCCGAGATCGAGGAACCGCCACGACGGGCCGCGCACGGTGCTCTCCATCATCAGCCCACTCAGCGCAGCCAGGTCGACGAGCACCGTGTCGAGGTCGTCGGCGGGTGTTGCGGCTCGGCTGAGCACCGGGTGCAGGCGGGCGAGGCGACCGAGCACGCGGCCCGTGGTGGTGCTCATGTACTCGCGCACCGACGTCG
>CBHWEI010000138.1:0-10188 GCA_966112835.1 uncultured Acidimicrobiaceae bacterium | reverse complement strand
TGGCTGTTGACAAGCGCTCTGCCCGCCTGGGCGTGCTCGCCACGGTCTCGCTGCTCCTCATCGGTGTGCTCGGTGCGCGCCTGTGGTTCCTGCAGGGCGTGAAGAGCGAGGAGTACAAGGCCACCGTGGCCGCAGCGAAGACCCGCGAGGTCTTCGTGGCGCCCGAGCGTGGCCGCATCTTCGACGCCGACGGCCGCGTCCTGGCCGACAACCAGCGCATCCTCACCGTGACCATCGACTGGGCCGTGCTGCGCAAGGCGAAGAAGAAGGATCGTCTGGCACTGCTCGATCGCCTGTCCGGCCCGTTGCAGACCCCGGTCGACGACCTGATGCGCCGCTACGACCCCTGCTACAACGTGCCCAAGCCGTGCACGAAGAAGCAGCAGTTCGACGCGCTCCTGCCGTTGCCGCTGAAGGAGGACGTCGACGAACCGACGGTCAGCTTCCTGAAGGAGCGCAGCGAGGACTACCCCGGCGTCGACGTCGTCGAGCAGTACAAGCGTGTCTACCCGTATGCGCCGCTGGCCTCGCACGTCATCGGGTTCACCGGCCCGATCACGAAGGAGACCCTCGACAGCTACCTCGCCCAGGGGTACAAGCGCAACGAGCGCGTCGGCCAGTTCGGGGTCGAGAGCAGCATGGAGCGCGAACTCCACGGGACGTGGGGCAAGCGCGTCTACGAGGTCGACGCCTCGGGCTCGATCGTGCGCGAGTTGTTCGACCAGCGCGTCGAGCCGATCGCCGGCTTCGACGTGCAGTTGAGCGTCGACCTCGACATCCAGCAGTACGCGGAGCAGGCCCTGCAGACGCAGCTGCGCAACCGTCGCAACCTGCCCACGGACCTGGCGCAGCTCGACTCCGCTCCGCACAACCCGTGCGACATCAAGACGAACTGCAAGACCCGCGTCTACCAGAAGACGAACCCCGATGGCTCGAAGACCGACTACCCCGAGTGGGTGCAGCACAAGGCGCCCGCGGGGTCGGTGGTGGTCGAGAACCACGAGACCGGGCAGATCGTGGCGATGGCCAGCTACCCGACGTTCGACAACCGCTGGATGGAGAGCGGCATCGACGGCACGAAGTACAAGCAGCTGTTCCCCAGCAAGAACGCGGACGGCACGCCCATCGACCCCGACTTCTCGATCCTCGTCAACCGTGCGGTGCAGGGCAACTACAACCTCGGCTCGACCATCAAGCCGTTCATCTCGTGGGCGGCACTGCACAGCGGGTTGATCAACGCCGGCACGGTGTGGACGGACGAGGGCACCTACCGGCTCGAGAGCATCCCCGAGAACGAGTGCCAGGACAAGGGTGGCAAGGCGCGGTGCGTGTTCAAGAACGCCACCAACAAGCGCACCAACCTGCCCAGCGCCTACGGCAACGTCACCGTGTCCGACGCGCTCGCGGTGTCCAGCGACACGTTCTTCTATCACCTGGGTGAGCAGTTCTGGCAGCTGTCCGAGAACCTGCCGGACCAGAAGAGCCTGATGAAGGAAGACCTCGCCCGCTTCGGGTTCGGCAGCAAGACCGGCGTGCAGTTGCCGTTCGAATGGAAGGGCCGTGTGCCCGACGACGCGGTGAAGAAGGCGCTCGTCGACAAGAAGGTGCTGGCCCCCGGTGAGGTGCCCCGCCTGGTGGTGGGTGACAACGTGCAGGTGGCCATCGGCCAGGGCCTCATGGCCGCGACGCCGTTGCAGCTCACCGACGCCTACGCCACCATCGCCAACGGCGGCTTCCTGTTGCAACCCACCATCGTGAAGGCCATCTACGCGCCGCTCACGCCCGACGCCAGCCCCGCCGTGGCCGACCTGGCCGCCGGCACGATCCGCCAGTCGTTCGAGAAGCCGGTGGTGCGCGACCAGTTGGAGATGCCGCCCGAGATCCTCGACCCCATCCGTGAGGGTCTGCACCGCGTCATCCGTGGCCCGGGTCTGCCCGGCCATGCCACCACGGGCCAGGTGCTGTTCAAGGGCTTCCCGGTGGACATCGCCGGCAAGACCGGCACGGCACAGGGCGCGGCCAGCCTGCCGTGGAACGACTCGTCGGCGTTCGGCGGGTTCAGCCGCCAGGACGACCTGCCGTACACGGTGGTCGCCTACCTCGAGAAGAGCGGCTACGGCTCGAAGGCCGCGGCCCCCGTCACCAAGTGCATGTTCCTCGCGCTCGCCAGTCAGACGAAGGTCGACCCGGTGTTCGTCAGCGACCCGCTGGACCTGAACTCCACCGTCCCGGCGCAGCCGATGCAGCTCGCCGACCCGAGCTGCCTGGGCATCACCGGTGGCGGCGACCTCGGCCGTGGGTGAGGTGACACCGTGGCCCTGAGCTTCATGCAGCGCAAGCCCGACTCGGGCCTGGGCAACATCCACGCCAGCCCCTCGGCACCCGGCCGCAACATCGACTACGTGCTGCTGTTCGCCCAGGGGGCGCTCGCGGTCATCGGTCTGTTCGTCATCTACTCGGCGTCGCACTCGAAGACGCCGCCCGGCGGGCGCAGCCCGTACGACTACTTCTTCGTCACCCGCCAGGAGATCTTCCTCATCGCGGCAGTGCTCGTGATGGTGGTGGTGATGGCCTTCGACTACGACTGGTGGAAGGACAAGGCCCGGTTCCTGTACGGCGTCACGCTGATGTTGCTCACGCTCATCACACTGATGAACATCCTGCACGTGCGCGGCACCGAGACGATCCTGAGCTTCGACATCGGCCCGTTGAACATCCAGCCCGCCGAGCTGGCCAAGTTCACGACGTTGCTGATGGTGGCCTCGTACCTGGCCGACGACCGCAGCGACGACCTGCCGTACCACCGGTTCATCGTCGGGCTCATGATCGTGGGTGCGCCCACCGCGCTCATCATCGTGCAGCCCGACCTCGGGTCGGCGTCGGTGCTCATCGCGATGGTGATGGGCATCATGCTCGTCGCCGGCGCCAAGGCCCGCTACATGTTCATGATCACCGTGCTGTCGTTGGCGACGGTGGGTGCGGCGGTCATCACCCGTGTGGTGAACGAGTACCAGATGAAGCGCTTCACGGCCTTCTTCCACCAGAACTCGCGCGACCCCGACCTGGCGAACGTGCTGTACCAGGGCCGCAACGCCATCCGCGCGCTGGCCATCGGCGGCATCACCGGCAAGGGCTGGCTGCAGGGGCCCATCACGAACGCACCGAAGGACATTCCCGTGCAGTGGGCCGACTTCCCGTTCTCGGCGGTGGGCGAGCAGTTCGGCCTCATCGGCTGCGCGGTGCTCATCGGCCTGTACGCCATCGTGCTGCTGCGCATCTGGCGCATCGCCCACCTGTCGCGCGACCTGCTGGGCACCTACCTGTGCGTCGGCGTGTTCTCCATGCTGCTGTGGCAGGTGTTCCAGAACATCGCCATGACCGTGGGCGTCATGCCCATCACCGGCCTGCCCCTGCCGTTCATCAGTTACGGCGGCTCGGGTGTGGTGACGTTCTTCGCGCTCATGGGTCTGGTGCAGAACGTGCACATGCGCCGCTACCGCTGAGCGAGCGAACGGCGCAGGCGCACGGTGGCGCTCTGCCACACCACCTCGGTGTGCGTGGCCACCGCGTCGTCCACCTCTGTCGGCGCCATGGCCACGGGCATCGGCTCCACCTGCACCACGTACGCCACGCGTCCGTCGGCGATGCGCTGCGCCACGTCGGCCTGCCCGTGCACACCGAACGCCGAGGCGAGCGGGTAGTCGTACGGCGTCGGGTTGTGGATGCCGCTCACCAGCGACGCGTACGGCGCGTCGACGCCGAGCACCAGGGCCACACCGCCGGCGAGCTCGCTGGCCACCCACAGGTCGCGCACGATCGCGTCGTCGAGGCGGCAACCGGCGCCCCGGCACCCGCGCACCTGCCGATCGGCGAGCGGTCGGAAGGCCCCGCGACCCACCGCGTAGTGCACGCCGGCCACGGCCAACCACACCGTCCAGACCAGCATGGCCACACGGACGACCGTGACGAGCGCTGTGGCGCTGACGTCGTGTACGGCCGCGGTGCCAGCCAGGACCGCGACGGCGGCGAACGGCAGGCCGCTGCGCAGGTGGGCGGTGTCGGCGCGGGGCCAGGTGCACACCGAGAACACGACGACGCCGACGAGCACGGTCCACACGGTGGCCGACGGTGCGCCGCGGCGTGACGCCCACACAGCGGCCGGCAACGAGATGACGGCGAGCGGCACGATGGCGCTCATCACCACGATCCGTTGCTGTCGGTGACGCACCAGTCGCCACAGGCTGATGCGGCCGTGCTGCACGAACGAGCGCTTTCCCGGGCCGAGGCGCGACACCATCGCCCGCAGCACGCCGGGCTGGCGCGTCAGCGGCGCCACGCTCACGGCGCCGACGGCCAGCGCAGCCAGCGCTGCAGCGGCGATCCACCGGCGGTCGTCGGCCGTGGTCCACGCCATGGCGAGCAGCACCGGGCTGGCGACGACACCCACTGTGTACTTCGACATCGCCGCGGCACCCAGCGCGGCACCGGCCGCCACCAGCGCCCACGGAGCGCCGTCGAGCACCAGACACAGCGCCAGCGCCACGCCGGCCCGCGACAGGTTGTCGTACCAGGTGAGCACGTCGGCCACCGGGCCGCAGGCCAGCACCGTGAGCACCACCACGGCGGTGACGCTCCACCACGGCAGGCCCACCTGCGCGGTCACGTGCCACAGCGCGCCGGCCACGACGCCGACGCCCACTGCGTTCAGCCGGCGCAGCGCCGCCACCTCCACGGGGCCCCGGCCGGTGGCGGCGAGCAGCAGCCACATGGGCAGGGGAGCGACGCCGAAGAACACATCGCGGTACAGCACGTCGTGGCGATCCTTCAGCCGCGACGCCACCACCAGGATCCACGCTTCGTCGGACACGACGTCGTGCCGGCGCGTGAGCACCAGCGTCGCCGCGGCGGCCACCAGGCCGACCGCCAACGCCGTGACGAGGTGGGTCACGGCAGTTCGAGCGTGAACACCTGGAATGCCCCGACGGCACCCCAGCCGGGGATGCGTTCGACGCCGGCTTCCAACCGCGCGCCCCAGGCCTTGTTGCCGATGGCGGGCGGCATCGCCCCGAACCGTTCGACGCTGAACGACCGGAAGCCGGCCGCGAGCGCGGCCTGGCGCAGCGGCGTGGCACGCATGCGCGGGATGCCCGACTCGCCTTTGAACGTCATGCCCGGCGTGAACGCGATCTGCAGGTAGTACGGAACGAACACCGGATTCGGCTCGCAGAAGACGGCACGGCCACCCGGGCGGAGCATCGACGCGACGCCCGCGAAGGCGGCCTGCGGGTCGGCAAGGTGGTGGAGCACGAAGAAACCCGTCACGGCGTCGAAGCCACGAAGGTACGCGGGCGGGTCCAGGATGTCGCCCACGTGCGCCTCGATGTCGGGCGCCACCGCGTGCAGGTCGTCGACGAGCTTCGGCGTCAGGTCCAGGCCCTGCACCGCCAGGCCGGCGCGCTGCAGCACCACCGTGTACTTGCCGGGCCCGCAGCCCACGTCGAGCACCGTCTCGCCGGGCTGCAGCCGGCCGGCGGCGATCACGCGGTCCACCTGCCGCTGCACGTACGGCGTGGCCGCACCCGGCGTGACCACCATGCGCGGCACGGGCCGGTGGGTGAAGTAGTCGATCTGGTGCTGGTTGTAACCGGTGAGGTCATCCATGATGGGCTCCGGGTTGTTGAGGGGTGTCGACTTGCACGACGAGTGCGCGTGCTGCCAGGTGCCGGCGGTGGCGTGCTGCCTGCCACGACCGCAGTGGGGTGAGCACCACCAGGCCGCGGACGGCGATGCGCAACCGGTCGCGGCCGCCGTGCGCAGAGCGGCCGTCGTCGCGCCCGCGTCGCTCCACCGCGATGGCATCGAGCGGCACGTGCGCCGCGGCCAGTGCTGTCACCAATGGTGCGTACGGGTCGTCGAGGTCGCGGACGGCCTGGACCGCGCTTCGTTGAGCCACCAGGTACATGCCCGCACCCTGCGGGATGCGCCCGCCCGACAACACGCGGGCCATCCAGCGGTAGGTGCGAGCGCTGCGCTGCCGTCCGGCCGTGGTGTAGGTGCCGGCGCGGCTGCTGCACACCGCGCCGAGCGCAGGCTGGGCGGCCAGTGCGTCGAGCAGCACCGGCAGCGCCTCGGGCTCGTCCTGTAGGTCGGCGTCCATCACCGCGACGAGTTCCCGGGTGGCGGTGGCCAACCCCACGTGCACCGCGGCATGCTGCCCGAGGTTCGTGGACAGCCGGACGATGACCACCCTCAGCGTCCCGGCGTCGATGGCCGCGGCGCCGTCGGCCGAGCGCTCGGGGCATGCGTCGTCCACCAGCACCACCTCGGCATGCGGCACGGCCGCGTCCAGACGGGCCAGCAGTTCGGGCAGGTGCCGCGACGTGCGGTACATGGGCACCACCACGCTGAGCCGTTCACCGGGCATGCAGCAGCTCCTGGATGATGCCGACCAGTCGAGCGCGGTCGGTGTCGACCTGATGCGGCGTGCGTTGCTCGGTCGCCACGGTGGCCTCGCGGATGGCGCGGACGGCAGCAGCAGGATCGTGGCCCGCCACGTCGTCGAGGAACGACCGGCGCATGAAGCTGAACGACGCGCCCAGGCGCGCCATCTCGCCCACGAGCAGACGATTGGGGATGGGGTGGCCCCGGTCGGGCAGGGTGAGCCCGCCGAAGCCGAACGGCACACCGGCGAGGTCACCGGCGATACGGTCGAGCGTGCCGTCGGCGAGTGGCGCGAAGATGGAGCAGGTGCCGCGATCGATCGCCAGGTCCACCAGGCCGATGAACACGAACGCGATGCCCATCGAGTGGAGCGCGGCGCAATGCTCGAGCGCGTCGACGGTCTCGACCATCGCGCCCACCTCCAGCCCGTCGGCGGCATCGAGCACAGTGGTCAGTTCGTCGAGGGTGCGCCACATGGGCACCAGCACGGCACCGCCACCCTGGCGACGCACCTCGGCCACCTGCTCGGCGGTGCGCGGTCCCACGGGGTCGATGCGGCAGACGACTCGGTCGAAGCCTTCGGCGCGAACCCGTGCCACGGCGTCGGCGTCGTCGGGGCGGATGGTGGTGTCGGTTCCCAGCAGTCCGTGGGCACCGGCCTGTCGTTCGTGCTTGCCGAGCCGCTCCCAGTCGACCACCACCCGATCGGGACGCTCGGTGGGCGACGAACCGAACGCGCGCAGCACCTGCGGGTCGGTGTGCATGAGCCACGGTTCGATCACGGCGCCACCGCCACCACGACCAGGCTGGAACCGGTGGGCAGGCGCAGCCACGACCATCGGGCCGTGCGGGCCTCCGCCCGGTTCACCGCCAGAAGGACGCGGTTCAGTGCGGCCGGCAGCTGCTCCTCGCGCTGCACGCCCGACTTCGGGCGCCGGCGGGCGTGCCAACGGGCCACGGCGAGCAGCGGCAGCAGCGCGCACTGGTAGCCGCGCACTTCGCGGACGGAGAACCCGGCTCCCTCCACCGCGGCCACCAGGGTTCGGCGCCGGTAGCGGCGCAGGTGGCCGGCGGCGACGTCGCGCGGCCCCCACAGCGAGGGCCAGGCCGGAACCGCCGCCAGCAGCAGGCCACCGGGGCGCAGCACGCGCACGAACTCCGCGAGTGCCGCGTGGTCGTCGACGGGGGCGAGCACGTCGCGCGCCCCCACCCCCGCGACGCCCCCCGTTGGGGGGGCCGCGGGGGCGTCGCCGTGCGCGCGCACGTCGCGCGCCAGCACCACGTCGACGCACCCGTTGCGGAGGCCCAGATCGTCTGCCGACGCGTCGATGAACACCGGGCCCGACGGCAGCGGGTGGGGGAGGTGCGGGTCGGCACCCACCACGTGGAACCCGCGCGCGGCCAGTCCGGCGGCGTAGCGCCCCGTGCCGCACCCCACGTCGAGCACGCGTGCGCCGTGGTGGGCAAGGCGGGCGAGAAGGAGGTCGAACAGTTCGTCGCGGGCCACGAACCAGAAGTGCGTCGCCTCGAGCGGCGCGATGGTGTCGGCGTTGGTCACGTCGCCACCAGCGCGGCGATGCCGTCGCACAGGCCGATGCCCGGTACCCAGCCGAGCAGTGCCCGGCAGCGGGTGGTGTCGGCCACCCAGTGCTCGACGTCGTGCGCCTGCACGGCCCGCCCGCCCGGCTGCACGTGCACCGGTCGACCGGTGACGTCCTCCACCAGATGGCGCACCTCGTCGACGCTGTGCTCGACGCCCGTGCCAAGGTTCACGACCGGCGCCTCGGGTGAGGCCACGACGGCGGCGCGTCGGCAGCCCTCGGCGACGTCGGCGACGTGCACCAGGTCGCGCCGGCTGGTGGCGTCGATGACGGGGAAGGGCTCGCCGGAGGCGGCGCAGCGCAGCAGGGTGGGCACCAGCTTCGTCGGCTGTTCACGCGGGCCGTAGATGCTGAACGGCCGCACCACCACGGCGGATCGGCGTTCGGCCAACGCCCACTGGCGCACCGCCAGCGTGGCGGCCCGCTTGGTGACGCCACGCACCGTCGCCGGCGTGCCCTCGTGGTGCTCGGCCAGGGGAGCGTCGGACGGGCCGTACTCGGTGCCCGAACCGACGTGCACCAGCACCGCATCGGGCGCAGCGCGCAAGGCTTCCAGCAGGTGAACGGTGGCCAAGGTGCTGTCGCTCCAGGCGAGCGCCCGTTCTTCGGGGGTGTGGGCGTGCCCACTCGATGCCGCGGCGTGCACCACCAGTGACGGCCGCACGGTGGCCAGCAGGTCGGCCAACAGGCACGGATCGCCCAGGTCGACGGCCTGTACGGCGCAGGACACGCCCTCCAGCCGTTGCGCCGAACCGCCCGGACGGACGACCGCACAGACATCGTGACCTGCGGCGATGCCCTGACGGACGAGTTCACTGCCCAGGAATCCGGCCGCTCCGGTGACCAGCAGAGGACCGCTCGGTGGCCGGTCGGTCGTGCCGACGCGTGCCGCTGCAGAGTCCCTCGCCGCCATCTCACGGAGCGTAGCCGGGGCCGACTTGGCGCACCGTCCTCCCCACCGGCTGCAACGTGCTCCGGAATCGGGCATGCCCAGAAGCCGACGTCGGCTTCCGGGCATGCCCAGTTGTCAGGCAGCAGTTCGAGTGCGGAGTGCGAGCAGTGTCGCCAGCATCGACGGGGATCGCAGGACCACGTCGTCGTAGGTGAACTGGAACATGTCGAACCCGGCGAGCGTGAGCGCGTTCGACCGTTCCGCATCGATCTGCATCTGCGCGACCGAGCGGTGATGGCGGTACCCGAGCAACTCCACGACGATGGGGGTGCCTGCGAACCGGCAGTCGACGCGCACGAGCTTCGAGTCGCGACGAGCAAGCACTTGCTGCGTCTCGGGACGGGGGAGGCCCATCTCGCCGACGATCTCGAGGAACGCGCGCTCGAGCCACGAATGGCCGCCGCGGGACCGCTCGGCCCCCTCCAGCACGGCCAAGAGGTGATCGATTCCGCCGCGGCCTTTGCGTCGCAGGCCGACGATTCTCCTGTGCAGGAAGTCCTCCGATGTCAGGCCGTCGCGCAGCGAGCAGTCGAGCAGCACGGTGAGGTGTTTCGAGTCGAGTGAGCGGCTGGACTCGATGAGCAGGCGCGTGGCCGACAGGCAAGGGATGCCGAGGGCCGAGTCGGTGTCGAGTTTGGACACGTCTCGCAGGCGATGAATTCGGTGGCCATGTGCGTGGGGCGCCCGGTTTCGCGGTACTGCGAGGTCGAACGGTGGCACCAGGTCGACGCCGTCCACTCCGAACAGCGCGGCGTTGGTGTCGCCGGCGGCCCAGCAGGGTTGCCCGACCCGCTCGATCACCTGGCCCAGCAACTCCAAGTTGCCCCAACTTGGGCATGCCCAGAAGCCGACGTCGCCTTCTGGGCATGCCCAGTTGTCGACTCGACGAAGGCACCGCGGAGAGTGGTGGCACGGACTTGGCGCACCGTCCTCTGTGTGGCGGCGGTCACCGGGTACACTCTGCGTTCACATGACTTCTCTCTGGGCGCGGGTCGAACCGCTCCTGGCCCGGGTCCAAAAACCTGCCCGTTACATCGGGTGCGAGGACGGCGCCATCACCCCCCGGCATGCGCCCGGCAAGGTGTCCTGGCTGCTCGCCTACCCCGACACGTACGAAATCGGTTTGCCCAACCAGGGGCTCCAGATCCTCTACGAAATCCTGAACGAGCGCGACGATGCCGTCGCAGAGCGCAC
>CBHWEI010000137.1:0-10229 GCA_966112835.1 uncultured Acidimicrobiaceae bacterium | reverse complement strand
GGACGGCATCGCCTACACCAAGGACTTCGACGTGAAGTTCCTCACCGCGCAGAAGGCGCTGCTCCTGTCCGAGCGCGCCGACCTCACCGGCCAGGCCGACCGCCTGGAGGACGAAGCCCACCAGCTCATCGAGGAGCAGGAGATGGGCGACGTGCAGTTCGACGACGAGGGCGGCGAGGGCGACACCATGGTCGTCGAACGTGAGCGCGACCTCGCGCTCAGCGCCCAGGCCCGCCAGACCGTCGCCGACATCGACGCCGCGCTGGCCCGTCTCACCGACGGCACCTACGGCTACTCGGTCGAGTCCGGCCGGCCCATCCCGCGTGAGCGTCTCGAGGCCATTCCGTGGGCCACCGTGCTCGTCGAGGAGAAGGTCGGCGGGATCGGTCGCCGATGACCGACGTCGCCGCCGGCGACACCGGTGACACCGTCGCGGCGCCGCGCCGCAGCCTGCTGCCGCTCACCCTGGGGGTGGCGGCAGTGGTCGTCCTGGTCGATCAGCTCACCAAGCACTGGGCCGTGAACGCCCTGCAGGACGGCGTGCCACGGCACGTGTTCTGGACGCTGCAGTGGAACCTGTCGTTCAACAGCGGCATGGCGTTCTCGCGCGGCCAGGGCTGGGGCCCGGTCATCGGGCTGCTCGCGCTCGTCATCGTCGTGTTCATCGTGCTGTCCGTGCGCACCAACTCCAGCCGGGTGGTGGCCGTGGCCGCCGGCCTGGTGCTGGGCGGTGCCGTCGGCAACCTCGCCGACCGCGTGTTCCGCGGCGACGGCTGGTTGCACGGTTCGGTCATCGACTTCATCGACTTCCAGTGGTTCCCCATCTTCAACGTCGCCGACATCTGCGTGAACGTCGGTGGCGCCGTGTTCGTCCTGTGGTCGCTGTTCGGCGCCCGATCGGCGGTGACCTCGTGATCGAGGAACAGATCCCCTCTGCCCTGGCCGGTGAACGGCTCGACCGCATCGTGTCGCTCATCGCCGAATGCAGCCGCAGCGACGCGCAGGTGCTGCTCGCCGCCGGTGGCGTGTTCGTCGACGACGAGGCGCACACCGTGGGCAAGCTCCGGCTGAAGGAGGGGCAGGTCGTCCGCGTCGACCCGGCCCTGTTGCCGCAACCGGTACTGCCCCAGCCCGACGCGTCGGTCGTGTTCACCGTGGTGCACGAGGACGAGCACCTCATCGTGATCGACAAGCCGGCCGGCCTGGTGGTGCACCCCGGTGCCGGCAACCCCGACGGGACGCTCGTGAACGGCCTCCTGGCCCGCTATCCCGAGCTCGCCGACGTGGGCGAGGCGCACCGCCCCGGCATCGTCCACCGCCTCGACGTGGGCACCTCCGGGCTGCTCGCCGTGGCACGCACCCAGCGCGCCTACCACGAGCTGGTCGACGCCCTGTCGAACCGCGACGTCGGCCGCGTCTACCGCGCCCTTGTGTGGGGCCACCCGCCGAACTCCCATGGCGTCATCGACGCGCCCATCGGGCGCGACCACCGCGACCCGCAGCGCATGGCCGTGGTCGTCGACGGCAAGCCGGCCCGTACCCGCTACCAGGTGCTGCACCAGTGGCGCACGCCGGTGGAGGTCTCGTCGCTGGAGTGCCGTCTCGAGAGCGGCCGCACCCACCAGATCCGCGTGCACCTCGCAGCCATCGGCCACCCCGTGGTGGGTGACGCCACGTACGGCGGCGTCCGCATGGGGCTGTCGTCGCCGCGGCCGTTCCTGCACGCGGCACGCCTCGAGCTGGCCCACCCGGTCACCCGTGAGGCACTCGCGTTCGATTCGGTGCTGCCCGACGACCTGGTCGCGGTCGAAGCGCTGCTCGAGGACTGACACGCGCCCACCCGAGCTGACGGACCAAGGTCCTCTGGCGGCCCGTACCCGCCGAGCGCACAGTGGGTGCATGAGGCCGCGCTGTCTCGTCGCATCCGTGTGGGCGATGACTTGGTTGGCGGCGTGCGCCGGGGGAGCGGACGACACCGTCGCACCGGCGAGCACCGTGCCCGCCAGCAGCACAGTGCCCGTGAGCACCGTGCCACCGCCCACGTCGGCCATCATCACCACCACGCCGCCGCGGCCCGGGGTCGATGAACGGCGCGGCACCGCCGACGGCGACACCTGGGTGCTGACGACGCGCACGACCGACGTCGACGGCGAGCTGTGTCTGCGGCTGGTCTGGGAGGGGGACGACCAGGGGTGGTCCTCGTGCTACGTCGTCGACCAGGGCATGGGCGACCTGCCGTGGGTGGACCCGTACCTGCAGCACCACGACGACACGCCGGTGCACTTCCTGGTGGGCCTGGCGCCGCTCGGGGCCCACCGAGTCGAGGCGTGGCGCGGGGCCACCACGATGGGTGCCGCCGACGTGTTCCCCGGCGACACCCTGCAACTGGGCCGCCTCGGCTTCGCGGTGCCGTTGCCGGTGCCCGATGCCGCCGCCGTCACCCGAGCGGTCGACGTCCCCGGCTTGGACGTACCCGCGGCGGTCGGGGTGCTGCCTCCCCTCGAGGCCGTCGCGTTCGGTGCCGACGGCGAGGAGGTGGCGCGGGGTGGTCGGCTGGTCGGCGCCATCGTCGACGTGCCGACCCTGGTGATCGGCGACGACCCGGCCACGGCGATCATGGCGGTCTTCGGCACCGGGCTCACCCCCGGCGGTGGCGTCCTGCCCTGGTCGGCGGCGCCGGCGCGCTACGGCTATGTGATGGTGGTCGCGGGTGCCACGTACGAGGTGTCGGTCGGCGGCCGTACCGAACGCCGCGACCTGGTCGCCGTCCCGGGCACCTCGCCGGCCATGTTCCTGGCCATGGCCATGGTGGAGCCCGACACCGCGATGTCCACCACGTTCACCGTCTTCGACGGTGCGGGGAACGTGCTCGAGACCGTGGTGCTCGGGCACTACCTGGGCGGGTGAGCCGAACCTAGACGGCGTCGACGGTGGCGGTGAGCCGGGCTTCGGGCCACGCCGCCGTGCCCTGCGCGGCATCGGCGATGGATTGCAGCGTGAACGCGTCCATCAACAGTCGCATCTGCTCGCCGGCGCTCTTCCACAGGGCCAGCAGGACGCACTGACCCTCGTGGTCGCACGCGCCGTCCTGGTGCGGCTCGCCGAAGTCGCCCAGGCTGATGGGCCCGTCGACCGCGCTGAGGATCTCGCTGATGCGGATCTCGCCGGCCGGGCGGGCCAGCACGTAGCCGCCGCCCACACCGCGCTTCGACCGGACCAGGCCGGCCCCCTTCAACGACAGCAGGATCTGCTCGAGATACGGCTGCGGGATGCCCGTGCGCTCGGCGATGTCGCGCACCGAGGTGGGTCCCGGTGTGCTCTGGTGCAGCGTGAGCGAGAGCAACGCCCTGCACGCATAGTCGCCCTTGCTCGAAACTCGCACGATGTCAATCTAGTGGTCAGGGGCGCCGCGTGCCGCGTACTGAGTGGACCTGAGCAGGATTCGCGTGGTGGACTGACCCCACCGTGAAACCGACTCCCGTCCTGCCCGACTACGCAGGTGCCAACGTGCGTGGCATCGTGCCCGCGCTGCTCGCGCCGCGCGGGGCCTCCCTGCCGGGCTGGATGCCGTCGGTCGCCGCCGGTGCGCCGCAGGTGGTGCTGCTGGTCCTCGACGGGCTCGGCTGGCTGCAACTGCAGGAGCGGGCCCACCTGGCGCCCACGCTCGCCGCCATGTCGGGTGGGCCCATCACGTCGGTCGCGCCGTCCACCACGGCCACGGCGCTCACATCCATCGCCACCGGGCTCACCCCGGGCGAGCACGGCATCGTCGGCTACCGCATGGATGTCGCCGGCGACGTGCTGAACGTGCTGCGCTGGTCCACCGGCCACGGCGACGCCCGCCGCCAGATCGAGCCGCGCACCACCCAACCGTTCGCCCCGTTCCTGGGCGACAGCGTGCCCGTGGTCAGCAAGGCCGAACTGGAGGGCTCGGCGTTCACCGAGGCCCACCTGCGCGGCTCACAGCCCCGTGGCTGGCGGGCGCCGTCCAGCCTGCCGGTGGTGGTGGGCGAGCTGCTGCGCGCCGGCGAGCGGTTCGTGTACGCGTACTACGACGGCATCGACAAGATCGCCCACGAACGCGGCTTCGGCCCGTTCTACGACGCCGAGCTGCGTGCCGCCGACGCGCTCGTCGCCCAGGTGCTCGACGAACTGCCGGCCGACGCCGTCCTGCTGGTCACCGCCGACCACGGCCAGGTGCACGTGGGGGACCGCGAGGTCACCCCGCACGCCGACGTCCTGGCGCTCACCCGCCACCAGAGCGGCGAGGGCCGCTTCCGCTGGCTGCACGCCCGGCCGGGCGCCGCCGACGAGCTGCTCGACGCCGCCCGACGCCACCACGGCGACGTGGCCTGGGTGCACAGCCGCGCCGAGCTCGTCGACGGCGGCTGGTTCGGTCCGGTCGTCAGCCCGCCCGTCGCCGCCCGGTACGGCGACGTCGCCCTGGTCACCCACGCCCCGGTGTCGTTCCACGACCCGGCCGACAGCGGGCCGTTCCCGCTGGTGTGCCGGCACGGGGCCCTCACCGCCGAAGAGATGCTGGTCCCGCTGCTCGCGGGCCGCCGCTGAGCCGTCTTCCCCACCCAGAAGGAGCCCCCGATGAGCGACGACACCCCGGTCACCCCCGACACGCTGCCGGAACTGGTCACCGACGAGGTCCCCGTCGAGACCGTCACCGAGCCGGCGAAGGTCATGCGCATCGGTTCGATGGTGAAGCAGTTGCTGGAGGAAGTGCGCGGCAGCGAGCTCGACGAGGCCAGCCGCGAACGGCTCGCCGAGATCTACGAACGCTCCATCGTCGAGGTCAGCCAGGCCCTGTCGCCCGACCTGCAGCACGAGCTGGCCATGCTTGCCCTGCCGTTCAAGGACGGCGAGGTGCCCTCCGAGGCCGAGCTGCGAGTGGCCAAGGCCCAGCTGGTCGGCTGGCTCGAAGGGCTCTTCCACGGCATCCAGGCCACGTTGTTCGCCCAGCAGCTGGCGGCCCGCCAGCAGCTCGAACAGATGCGCCAGCTGCCCCCTGGCGCAGGTGTGCCCGGCCGTCCGCCCATCGACACCGGCGAACGCCCCGGCACCTACCTGTGACTGTTTCGCGCGGCAGGGCGCGCGGGGTAGGGTCGACGCACCGAATCACAGCCGTGTGATTCCCTGATCCGTCGAGGAGGCAGCGCGTTGGGCGACTCGTTCACCCACTTGCACGTCCACACCGAGTTCTCGATGTTGGACGGCGCGGCGCGCCTCGACGAGTTGGTCGCGAAGGCGGTGCAGGACGGCCAACCGGCCCTCGGCATCACCGACCACGGCAACATGTACGGCGTCCTCGAGTTCTTCAAGGAGTGCCGCAAGCAGGGCGTGAAGCCGGTCATCGGCACCGAGGCGTACATGGCGTACGACTCGCGCCTGGAACGCCCCGCACGCCGCGGCCGCGTCGACGACTCGGGCGGCGACACCGAGGGCGGCAAGAAGCTCTACTACCACCTCACCCTGCTCGCCGAGGACAACCAGGGGTACCGCAACCTCATCCAGCTGGCCAGCCTGGCCTTCCTCGAGGGCTACTACTACAAGCCGCGGATGGACTGGGAGCTGCTCGAGAGGTACCACCACGGCCTCATCGCCACGACCGGCTGTCTCGGCGGACATGTGCTGCAGGCGCTGCTGCAGGGCGACGAGAAGGGCGCGGTCGAGAAAGCCGGGCGCCTGCAGGAGATCTTCGGCCGCGACAACCTGTTCGTCGAACTGCAGGACCACGGCCTGCAGGCCCAGCGCGACACCAACCCGAAGCTCATCGAGTTGGCGCGCAAGATCGGCGCGCCCATCATCGCCACCAACGACTCGCACTACGTGCACCGCGACGACCACGAGGCCCACGACGCGCTGCTGTGCGTGCAGACCGGCGCCACCCTGTCGGATCCGAAACGGTTCAAGTTCGAGGGCCAGGAGCACTACCTGAAGAGTGCCGCCGAGATGCGCTACCTCTTCAAGGACCTGCCCGAGGCCTGCGACAACACGCTGTGGATCGCCGAGCGCGCCGACGTCGACATCGAGTTCGGCAAGCCGCTGCTGCCCACCTTTCCCAAGCGTCCCGTCGAGTTCGAGGACGACGCCGCCTACCTCGACCACCTCACGTGGAAGGGCGCCAAGGCCCGCTGGGGCGAGGTGCTGCCCAACGAGGTGGTCGAGCGCGTCGCCTACGAGCTGCTCACCATCAAGAACATGGGGTTCGCCAGCTACTTCCTCATCGTCGGCGACCTCATCGAGCACGCCAAGAGCGCCGGCATCCGCGTCGGCCCGGGCCGTGGCTCCGCCGCCGGTTGCGCGGTGGCGTACTGCCTGCGCATCACCGAGCTCGACCCCATCAAGTACGACCTGCTGTTCGAACGGTTCCTGAACCCCAGCCGCATCTCCATGCCCGACATCGACATGGACTTCGACTCGCGTTACCGCGACGAGATGATCCGCTACGCGGCCGAGACGTACGGCCGCGACCACGTGGCGCAGATCATCACGTTCGGCACCATCAAGGCCCGCAACGCCGCCCGTGACGCGGCACGCGTGCTCGGCTACCCCTACGGCGTGGGCGACAAGATCGCCAAGGCCATGCCGCCGCTCGTCATGGGCCGCGACACGCCGCTGAAGTACTGCTTCGAGGAGAACCCGAAGTACGCCGACGGCTACAAGGCCGCGGCCGAGCTGCGCGCCATGTACGACGCCGACCCCGACGTGAAGCGAGTGGTCGACGTGGCCAAGGGCCTGGAGGGCCTGAAGCGCAGCGACGGCATCCACGCCGCCGCGGTGGTCATCACCAAGGACCCGCTCACCACCTACCTGCCCATCCAGCGCAAGCCCGAATCCGGTCAGAACCCGGCCGACGCCCCCATGGTCACCCAGTTCGAGATGCACGGCGTCGAGGAACTGGGCCTGTTGAAGATGGACTTCCTGGGCCTGCGCAACCTCGACGTCATCACCGACACGGTGAACATGGTGCGCGCCACCAAGGACCCCGAGTTCGACATCGACCACGTCCCGCTCGACGATCCCGCCGTGTTCGCGCTGCTGGGCCGTGGCGACACCATGGGTGTGTTCCAGCTCGAGTCGCCGCCCATGCGCGCCCTGCTGCGCAGCATGGCGCCCACCTCGTTCGACGACGTCGGCGCGCTCATCGCCCTGTACCGACCGGGCCCCATGAGTGCGAACATGCACTACGACTACGCCGACCGCAAGAACGCCCGGCAGCCGGTGTCGTACTTCCACCCCGACGCCGAGGAACTGCTCGCCGACACGTACGGCCTGATGATCTATCAGGAGAGCGTCATGCGAGTGGCGCAGAAGTTCGCCGGCTACTCGCTCGCCGAAGCCGACAGCCTGCGCAAGGCCATGGGCAAGAAGTCGCGCGAGGTCATGGCGAAGGAGCGCAGCAACTTCGAGGCCGGCTGCGAGAACAACGACTACGGCCGCCAACTGGGCGAGCAGCTGTTCGACGTCATCGCCAAGTTCGCCGACTACGCGTTCAACAAGAGCCACAGCTACGGCTACGGCCTGGTCACGTACCAGACCGCCTACCTGAAGGCGCACTACCCGGTCGAGTACATGGCCTGCTTGCTCACGTCGGTGAAGAGCAACCTCGACAAGGCGGCCGTGTACCTCAGCGACGCCCGCACCGCGGGCGTGAAGGTGCTCACCCCCGACATCAACCGCTCGGTCACCGACTTCGCCGCGCTGGCCCCGTCGGAGGTGCCGCTCGACATCGAGCTGCCCCGCAACAGCCCCGGCGCCATCACGTTCGGCCTGTCGGCCATCCGCAACGTGGGCGAGGGCCTGGTCGAGCAACTGCTGAACGAACGCGACGCCAACGGCCCGTTCGACTCGTTCCACGACTTCGTCGAACGGGTGCCCGAACCGGTGCTCAACAAGCGAACGGTGGAATCGCTCATCAAGGCCGGCGCCTTCGACGCCCTCGGCCACCCGCGCAAGGGCCTGCTCATGGTGTTCGAGCAGATCATCGACACCACGGTGGTGCGCCGCCGCGAACGCGACCAGGGCGTCATGAGCCTGTTCGGCGACTTCGGCAGCGACGACGGCGGCACGGGCTTCAACGAGCGCATCGCCATCCCGGCGATGGAGTTCGACAAGAGCGACCGCCTGAAGTTCGAGAAGGAGATGCTCGGCCTGTACGTGAGCGACCACCCGTTGCTCGGTGTCGAGGCCGCATTGCGCCGCAAGGTCGAGTGCAGCATCGCGGAGGCCGCCGATCGGGAGGACGGGGCGATGCTCGTCCTGGGCGGGCTCATCACCAACCTGGCCCGCAAGTTCACGAAGAAGGGCGACCAGATGGCCGTCTTCGTGCTCGAGGACCTCGACTCCACCATCGAGTGCACGGTGTTCCCGCGCATGCTCATGGAGCAGGGCCACAAGCTGGTCGACGACGCCATCGTCACCGTGAAGGGCCGCATCGACCGCAAGGACGAGTCGCGCATCGGCTTCATGGTGCAGGACGTCCAGATCATCGAGGGCCTCGACACTGCGTCCGCGGCGCCGCTGCGGCTGCGCGTGCCGGCCACCTCGCTGAACGAGCTGAAGATCCACCAGATCCGCAAGATCCTGCGCGAGCACCCGGGCGAGTCGCCGGTGTACCTGCACATCGGCCAGGGCAAGGTCCTGCGCCTTGCCGACGAGTTCTGCGTCGACCTCGACCGGGTGGTCGGTGAACTGCGGATGACCCTCGGTCACGACGCCGTCGTGCTCTGATCGGGCCACGGCACGACTGAAAGGTCCCTGCTCACCTGGGCTTTCCCGCTCGGCACACGTGAACGCGCCCTTTTGGTGGCAGAATAGGGAACTCAGGTCACCGCTTCATCCGTGCCTCGGATGGGGTCTCGCACGACAGGAGCTCTAGGGGAATGGCACTCCAGGTGGAAACCAGGGACTGCGCTGCGCTCACCGACGGCGATCTCGACGAGATGGCGTCGATGGGGGGCGCGTTCGACATCGGAGCGCTCTCCAAGGCCAAGGAGGACTGGGTGCTCAGCACCACGTGCCGTGTGGAGGACAAGCTCCACGGGTTCACGTTCTCCACGCTCGAGCGCATCGGCGGCACGCCGTGCGTGCTGCTCGGCATGATGAGCGTGAAGCGCACGTCCAAGCGCGACCAGGTCCTGAAGGGCCTCATGACCGAGGCGTACCACCGTGCGCTGATGGCCTTCCCCGACGAAGACGTCGTGGTCGGCTCGCGGTTCGTCACCGCCGGCGGCCTGGAGGGCTTCAAGCAGCTCGACGAGCTCATCCCGCGCCCCGGCCACCGTGCCGTCGGCGAGGAGCGGGCGTGGGGTCGCCGTCTGGCGAAGCGCTTCGCCGTCGATCACAGCTACGACGAGCAGTCGTTCGTGGCCGTCACCAACGGTCAGAGCGGCTTCCTCGACCACGAGACCCTGAAGCCCGAGAAGGTGAAGCCCGAAGTGGCGGCCCTGTTCGAGAAGGTCGACCAGAAGAAGGCCGGGGCGCTCATCGTCCACGGCTGGGTGATGGCCGAGAACCTCGTCAAGCTGGGTGCCCGCTGAGCGACCCGCTCGGTCATGTCATCCGCTCCCGGCGGATGACCCGTACGTTCGATCCTCGCCCGGTCGCTCACGACCTGCTCGCCGAACTGCTCGATCTGGCTCGCCGCGCCCCGTCGGCCGGCTTCAGCCAGGGCGTGCACTTCCTCGCGCTCACCGGTGATCCGCTGGCGCGATTCTGGCGCACCACGGGTGGCGAGCAGTGGTTCGGTGCCACCCAGCCCGGCGTGCTCCAGGCTCCGGTGGTGGTGCTGCCGCTGGCCGACCCCACCGCTTACACGTCGCGCTACGCCGAGGCCGACAAGGTGCAGCACGGCTTGGCCGACGCGGCGAACTGGTCGGTGCCGTTCTGGCTCACCGACGCGGCCATGGCCACCCAGAACCTGCTGTTGCTGTTGCAGGACCGTGGCCTGGGCGCCCTGTACTTCGGTCTGTTCGACCACGTGCGCGAGGCCTTCGACGAGCTCGGCGTGCCACCGCACGTGGTGCAGGTCGGCGCCGTGGCACTTGGCTACCGAGCGGCCGACGACGCACCGAGCGGATCGGCCCGCACCCGCGCCCGCCGTGACCGCACCGAAGTGGTGCACTTCGACCGCTGGTGACCCGCGTCGCCGCGTCGTGGCGTGTGGTTTGGGTGGTGTGGGGCGGGGGCGCCAAAAACCACACACAAAACCCCCCCCC
>CBHWEI010000136.1:0-10277 GCA_966112835.1 uncultured Acidimicrobiaceae bacterium | reverse complement strand
CTGCGACCGGCTGAGCTAGCTGGCTAGTACTGCGGTTCGACGCAGAGGCGGTGGTCGAGTTCCGATGGGTGCCGGCGTGCCCGCAGACCGCGAGGCCCGGCGACTTCGGTGGACGTCATCGCGAGCGCCACATCCGCGTGGCGCTGCACCCGTGAGGGTCAGTAGACGGCGATGAGGTCCATGACGATGACCACGTCGGTGTTCGCCGGCAGGTTGATGGTGGCGTTGCCCTGGCCCTCGAACATCAACTGGAACGGCACCTGCGACTGGCGCCGGCCACCCACCTTCATGCCCTTGGCGACGGCGATGATGCCCGGGAACGTGTTGCTGTTCGCGGTGTAGTCGAACACCACCGGCGGGGTGCCCCACGTGCTGTTCAGCAGCTCGCCCGTGTCGGCGCGGAACAGCATGATCTGCGCGGCGAACTTGCTGCCGTTGGTGGGGCTGGCGCCGTCGCCCACGACGAGGTCGGTGCTCTGGATGACCGGGATGTTGGCCGCTCCTGCGAGCGTGATGTCGGGCTGCTGGTCCTTCGTCGAGCCCGGCAGCACCGCCACCACATCGACCACGAAGGTGATCGCGTCGCCGGGCTTGATGATGTCGCCCGACCCTTGGTCGGCATAGGCGAGGTCGGCGGGGATGTCGAGCTGGCGCTGGCCACCCTGCTGCACACCCACCAGGCCCTGCTCCCACCCGGCGATCACCTGACCGGCGCCCAACAGCACGCTGAGTGGCTCGCCGCGGTCGTAGCTGTTGTCGAACTCGGTGCCGTCTGCCGAGAGCACGCCCACGTAGTGCACCACCACGGTGTCGCCCACCTTGGCGGCCGGGCCGGTACCGGTGGTGAGGTCGGTGACCACCAACTTCGTGGGCAGTGTGGCCGGCAGCTTCACCTCCGGCTTGGGCAGCGCGGTGGTGCTGGGAGCGGGCGCCTCGGTGGTGGAAGCGCCGGAGGTGGGTGCGCTCGAGCTGGGGGCGTCGCCGCACGCGGTGGCGACGACGAGCAGGGGAAGGACAAGGGCGAGGGCTCGACGCATCCGCAGGACGCTACCGGCGGACCAGCCACGGGTGTTCGCGGTGCGCGAGCGGTGTGCTGGGCGGACCCTGCACGAACGGCCACAGCTCCTCGGCCATGCGGCGGTAGTTGCCCGACGCGTGCAGTTCGCCCAGCAACGCGTACAGGCCCAGGTTGATGCGCTGGATGAACACGAACGCCTTCGGCACGGTGGCGTACTGGGCGATGGGGCTGGTGCGGTCGAACGTGTGCCGCACCACCCGGCTGGCGTACTCGCTGCTCCACGTGACCGCTTGGTCCTGGCGGACGCTCTCGTAGAACGTGCTGAAGTACTCGCCGACCTCTTCGTCGGGGGCGGGGCAGCCGGGCCGCAGCATGCCGGCGCGTTCGAGGATGTGCCGGAACTCGACCATGTCGTGGTCGTAAGCGGCAGCGCGCACCATGCCGACGAACGTGGTCATCTCGTCGTCGGTGAAGTGCTTCACCAGACCGAAGTCCAGGAACGTCACCCGACCGTCGCCGTGGAACAGGTAGTTGCCGGGGTGCGGGTCGCCGTTGAAGGCGTGCATGCCGTAGAGGCTGCGGAACACGAAGCGGAACAGCGTCTCGCCCACCAGGTCGCGCTCGGCCTGGGACCAGGTCATCATCTCCTGCCACGTGGCGCCCGAGACCAGCTCGCTGGTGATGACGTGCGGTCCGCACAGTGACGGCAGCACCTCGGGGACGTGGATGAAGGGGTGGTCGCGGTAGAACTCGGCGAAGCGCTGCTGGTTCGCAGCCTCGAGCCGGTAGTCGAGCTCCTCGGTGAGGCGCTCCTTGATCTCGGTGACCATGTCGGCAGGGTCGAGCCCACCGAAGCCCTGCTGCAGCAGCAGCCCGAGGAGATCGGCGTTCTTCAGGTCGGTGGCCACCGCCTGGGCGACGCCCGGGTACTGCACCTTCACCGCGACGGCGCGCTCCTGGCCGGTGGCCGGGTCGACGACCACGGCGCGGTGCACCTGGCCGATGCTGGCCGCGGCGATGGGTTCGGGATCCCATTCGACGAACAGTTCGGTGGGGTCCTTGCCCAGGTCGTCGCGCACCACCTGTGCGGCCAGCTCGGCGCTCATGGGTGGGGCGCTGCTCTGCAGTTGGGCGAGCGCCTCGCGGAACGGAGCGGGCAGGCCCTCGTCGACGTAGCTGGCCATCTGGCCCAGCTTCATGAGTGCGCCCTTCATGTTGCCCAGGCGCTCGACCACCGCTTCGGCCGTCTTCAGTTCGCGCTCTCGGTCGAGCGCTTCCTTGCGTTCCGCACTGGCGAACAACTTGCGCGCCGCGGTGCTGGCATACGTGGCTCCCACCGAGGCGCCCAGCTTCACCACATCGGTGTTGCGTTGGGTGCGGCTGGTGCGCAGGTGCAGTGCCGATCCGCGCCGACGCCACGCCATCGCGCCGAGACCGGCAGCGATGAGCGTGGCGAGGTACGCCAGTCTGCGTGAGGGGGATCGTGCAGCGATGGCGTCAGCGTACGGGGCGGCGAGCGAGTGTGCCCAGGCCCGCTCCCAGAAGGGAGAGCAGGAGGGCGAAGCCCGCCACCAGAACCAGTTGGCCGAGCGGCATGCCGGCCACGGTGTGGCCGACGGTGCCGCCTGCACCGTTGACCACCGTGTTCGTGGAACCCTTCGGGGCGTCAGCGTTGCTGATTCCCGCCACCCCGAAGGTCACGAGCGTGATGCAGAGAAGAGTTCCCGTCAGAATGAACCCGAAAGCCGCCCGCTTTCCCATCCGCTCTTCCTGCATCACGAAACGCATGGTAAGGAATCGGGCCGATCAGGACCATGGGTCATTCGTACCATTGGACCCGGCGGGCGGGCCCGCCACGTTCGCCGACCTACTGGCGCTCGACCACCGACGACACGGCCCGCAGCAACGTGGGCACGAAGCGATCGGCGTTGGCGACGATGGAGTCGTGGTCGCCGTCGACTCGGAACGCCTCGGCGCGATGGATGCCTTCGAACAGTCGCACCTGTCGGCGCAGTGGCACCACGCGGTCGCGCATGGTGATGACCACCGACGTCGGCACGTCGATCTCGTCGATCCACTCGCGTGAGTTGAAGCGGCCGATGGCGCGGCCGGCCTGCAGCACGGTGCGCCAGTCGTGCAGCGACGCCTCCTGGATGGCCCACGGCTCCCACGACTCGGTCTTGCGCTGGAGGTAGAACTGCTCGGTCAGCCACGTGCGTGCCTGCGCGGGTGTGAGGCGGGCCAGGGTGGCCATGCCCGACAACCCGAGGAAGCCCAGCCGCTCTTCGCGCGACGTCAGGAAGTACGGCGCCGTGGCGCACAGCACCAGCCCGCTGACGCGCTCGCGATGGCGGCGCCACAGCAACTGGGCGATGGGGCCACCCATGGAGTAGCCGACGGGGATGACCCGCTGCAGGCCCAGCACGTCGCACACCGCCATGGCGTCGTCGGCGCAGTCCTCCAGCGTGAACGCCCGCTTGGCGCGGATGCCGCGGCCGTGGCCACGGTGGTCGAGCGCCACCACCCGGTAGTGCTCGGCGAGCGGCTGGTAGCAGGTGAACCAGTTCAGGTCGGCCGTGGCCGTCCAGCCGTGCAAGAGCAGCAACGTGGGCGCACCTGCCGGGCCGTCCATGGAACGGACGAACGTGGTGCCGCGACCGGGCAGCTCCATGGCCGCGCCGCGAGGCAGCTTCGGCCGCGGCGGATCGGCCGTGGGGGCACCCTGCGGCGACGAGGCGCCGCGCCGCACCGCCACTAGGCGGACTCCACCTTCTTGACCTGCACCTTCAACGTGCCGCCGGGTGCCTGGTACTGCACCCACTGGCCCTCGGTGGCGCCGAGCAGCGCCGAGCCGAGCGGCGAGCTGGGGCTCATGACCTCGAGGTCGCCGGTGCGCTCCTCGGGGTGACCCACCAGGTAGCGCTCGGCGGCGGACTCGGGGTCGCCCTCGTAGAGGATGGTGACGATGGAGCCGGCGGCGACGGCGCCGTCGCTGCCGCCCTCGATGATCTCGGCGTTCTCGAGCAGGTGCTCGAGGTGGCGGATGCGGCCCTCCATGTGGCCCTGTTCGTCCTTCGCGGCGTGGTAGTCGCCGTTCTCCGACAGGTCGCCCATGAGGCGGGCGGTCTCGATCTTCTGCGCCACTTCGATGCGGCCCCTGGTGGTGAGGTCGTAGTGCTCTTCCTTGAGGCGTTCGTACGCTGCGCGGGAAAGTTGGTGGCTGGCCATAGGACTAGCGAGTCTATCGACGTCGGCCGCGGGCCCGATATGCCCCCGGCGTCATCCCCACCACACGCTGGAACTGGCGCGTGAACGAGCTCTGGTCGTAGAACCCGCACTCGCCGGCGATGGCCGCCAGCGTCAGCTCCGATTCGTCCAGGCGGCGCACCGCCTCGTCGATGCGGGTGCGGATGATGAGCTGCTTGGGCGACACGCCGACGGTCCGGCGCATCAGCCGCTCGAGCTGGGTGACGGACATGCCGGCGGCCTCGGCCAGGTCGCCGGCCTTCAACGCGTCGGCGAAGCGTCGCCGGCACAGGTCGATGGCCGCCTGCAGGTGCTGGTTGCGGTGGTCGGGCGCGGCGCTGCTGCGCAGGTCGTAGCTGACTGCGCAGATGCCGATGACCGTGGCCGCCTCGTCGAGCACGAGGGTCTTGGTGGTGACGTACCAGCCGCGACTGCCGTCGGGTCGCAGGATGAGCTCGAGCTCGTTGCGGATGGGTTCGCCGGTGTCGAGCAGGCGTGCGTCCTGTTCGGCGTACGACTCGGCGAGGTCGTCGGGGAACAGCTCGCCGGCCGTGTGGCCGAGCACGCTGCCGGGCGCGGCGCGACCGGCCCGCTCGGCGAACGCCTGGTTCACCGCCAGGTATCGGCCGTCCACCGACTTCACGCAGAACATGACGTGCGGGACACCGCTGAACACGTCGGAAAGGGTGGTGATCAGCGGATGCACGCCTGCATTGTGCGCGCGTTGTAGTTCTGCGACGGGTCGTGGCAGGTATCGGTCCAAGACGGTCGGGGTTCAGTGGAGATGTGACCGTTTCGCCCGAGCCCGCTGCACCCGTGACCCTGACCGACGCCGACGCCGCGGTGCGGCGTGCCGAGGCCCTGCTGGCAGCATCGCTGGCCGGCGCCACGCGGGCCGAGCGCCGACAGCAGCGGCGGCTGGCGGGTGTGGTGCACGACGAGCGACTGCGCGCCCTGACCTTCGCCCTCACCGACGAGGTGCTGCGGTTCGACGACCATCGCCGTGGTGCCGCACGGTTCCGGGCGATCGTCGACGAGCTGGGTGTGCCGTCGTCGCTGGGGCCGCTGGACCGTGTGCTGCTCACCGTCGGTGCTCGCCTGTCCACCCGCCTGCCCGGCGTGGTGATGCCGCTCGTGCGCTCGCGCATCGTGCGCGAGAGCAACGGCGTGGTGATCAGCGCCGACGACCCGGCGTTCGGCCGCCATGTGGCCCGCCGTACCGCCGGCGGCTACTCGCTGAACGTCAACGTGCTGGGCGAGGCCATCCTGAGCGACGCCGAGGCCGACGAACGGCTGCGGCTGGTGCGCGAGCGGATCGCCCGCCCCGACGTCACCTACGTGTCGCTGAAGATCTCGGCCGTGGTGGCGAACCTGGACGTGCTCGCGTTCGAGCACTCGGTGGACCGCATCTGCGACCGATTGCGCACGCTGTACCGCGACGCACAGGCCGCCACGCCGCGCACGTTCGTGAACCTGGACATGGAGGAGTACCGCGACCTGCCGCTGACGCTGGCCGCGCTGCAGCGCGTGCTCGACGAGCCCGAGTTCCACACCGTCGACGCAGGTGTGGTGCTGCAGGCGTACCTGCCCGACTCGCACGCCGCGTGCGACCGTCTGTGCGAGTGGGCCACCGCTCGCCACGATCGCCGCGGTGGCACCCTGAAGGTGCGCGTGGTGAAGGGTGCGAACCTGGCGATGGAGCGGGTGGAGGCAGAACTGCACGGCTGGGAGCAGGCGCCGTACGCCACCAAGGCGCAGGTCGACGCGAGCTTCAAGCGTCTGGTCGAGCGGGTGCTCGACCCGCGCTGGTCGGGTGCAGTCCGCCTCGGCCTCGCCAGCCACAACCTGTTCGACGTGGCGTGGGCGATGGGGCTGCCCGAGCGGCACCGCATCGAGTTCGAGATGCTGGAGGGCATGGCCACGGCGCAGTCGCGCGAGGTGCGCGGCCGGGTGGACGGCCTGCTGCTGTACGCGCCGGTGGTCCGCCACGACGACCTGCCGGCGAGCATCGCCTACCTCACGCGCCGCCTCGACGAGAACACCTCGCCCGAGAACTTCCTGCGCGCCCTGTTCACGCTCGAGCCGGGCACGCCCGAGTGGCGCGAGCAGTGCGACCGCTTCGTCGCCGCCGTCGCCGCCAAGGACGGCGTGCCCACGCAGAGCCGCCGCCGCCAGGACCGTTCGGTGCCGGTCCCGCAGGGCGACGCCGGGCTGCAGCAGTTCCACAACGCACCCGACACCGACTGGACGCAGGCGGTGAACCGGGCCTGGGTGGAACGGGCGCTGGCGACGGAACGCTCGGACGAGTTCCCGATCATCGACACCACCGAGGGCATCGACGACGTGGTCGACCATGCGGTCCGCGCGGGGAAGCAGTGGGCGGAGACCACGTTCGTCGAGCGCCGCGCCCTGCTGTCGGCGGTGGCCGCCGAGATGGAGCGCTCGCGTGGCCGCACCCTGGCGCTGATGGCGCACACCGCGTGCAAGACGGTGGCCGAGGGCGACCCCGAGGTGTCGGAGGGGGTGGACTTCGCCCGTTACTACGGCTGGACCACCCACGACCTGGAGGCTCGGCTGGCGGAGGGCCGCACGTTCACGCCGCACGGCGTGGTGCTGGTGGCGTCGCCGTGGAACTTCCCGTACGCCATCCCCGCCGGCGGCGTGTTCGCCGCGTTGGCCGCGGGCAACGCGGTCATCCTGAAGCCCGCGCCCGAGGTGCGCGAGGTGGGGTACGAGCTGGCCCAGCAGCTGTGGCGGGCCGGCGTGCCGCGCGACCTGGTGCAGTTCGTCGCCTGCCCCGACGACGAGGTGGGCCGTCGCCTGGTGACGCACCACGACGTGGACACGGTGGTGCTGACCGGCGCGTACGAGACCGCCCAGCTGTTCCGCAGCTGGAAGCCGTCGATCCGACTCTATGCCGAGACGAGCGGCAAGAACGCGCTGGTGATCACCGCCGCGGCCGACGAGGACGCGGCCAGCCGCGACCTGGTGCGGTCGGCGTTCGGTCACGCGGGGCAGAAGTGCTCGGCGGCCAGCCTGGCCATCGTCGAGGCGGCGCTGTACGACGACCCGGCGTTCCTGCAGCGCCTGGCCGACGCGGTGCGCAGTGTGCGCGTGGGCGCGGCCACCGACCTGTCGACCATGACCGGCCCGTTGGTGGGCCCGCCGTCGGACAAGCTGCGGCGCGCGCTCACCACGCTGGAGCCCGGCGAGCGCTGGTTGGTGGAGCCGGCCTGTCTGGACGAGGCGACGAACCTGTGGAGCCCCGGGGTGAAGGTGGGCGTGCGGCCCGGCTCGTGGTTCCACCGCACCGAGTGCTTCGGGCCGGCGCTGGGCGTGATGCGGGCCGATTCGCTGGACCACGCGATCGAGCTGCAGAACGCGACCGACTTCGGCCTCACCGGCGGCATCCACTCGCTGGACGAGCACGAGGTGGCGCACTGGCTGGCGGAGGTGCAGGTGGGCAACGCGTACGTGAACCGCCACATCACCGGTGCGGTGGTGCAGCGTCAGTCGTTCGGCGGATGGAAGCGGTCGTCGGTGGGGTGTGGCCCGAAGGCCGGTGGCCCGGCGTACGTCGAGGCGTTCGGCACCTGGGCCGTCACCGCGAACGCGGCCGACGACGCCGGCCGGTTCCGCACGGTGTGGCGCGACCGGTACACCGCCGAGCAGGACCCGTCAGGGTTGGCGTGTGAGCGCAACACGCTGCGCCACGTGCCCCTGACGCAGCTCGACGTGGTGGTGGCGCACGACGCGCCGGCGAGTGCGGTGGAGGTGGCTCGCACCTCGGCCGCGGTGGCGGGGGTGCCGGCCCGGTTCATCGGGGTGGACGACCCGGTGCGCGCCGACCGCGTGCGCGTGGTCGGCCATGTCGACGACGAGCACCTGGTGCGCTGGTATGCGGCGGGCGTCGACGTCGACCGGGTGCAGCCGGTTGCCGAGGCCGCCGCCGAGCTCCGTCACTGGGTTCGTGAGCAGGCCGTCAGCCACACCCGGCACCGGCACGGCCGTTTGCTGGACTGAACCGCTGCGGCGGTACGGTTTGTCCCTTATGGCACATCGCATTGCAGTCATCGGTGGCGACGGGATCGGCCCGGAGGTCACCGCAGAAGCCCTCAAGGTGGTGCGCGCAGCAGGCGTGCAGATCGACACCGTCGACTTCGACCTGGGTGGCGCCCGCTACCTGCGCGACGGCGAGATCCTGAGCGACGCGGTGCTGCAGGAGCTGCGCGGATTCGACGCCATCCTGCTGGGAGCAGTGGGCACGCCCGACGTCCCGCCCGGCGTCATCGAGCGCGGCCTGCTGCTGAAGATGCGCTTCGAGCTGGACCTCTACGTGAACCAGCGCCCGTTCATCGGCACCGCCCCCGGCGGCACCACCCCGCACGACTTCGTGGTCATCCGCGAGAACACCGAGGGCCCGTACGTGGGCGAGGGCGGTCTGCTGCGCAAGGGCACCCCGCACGAGGTGGCCACGCAGGGCTCGGTGAACACCCGCATGGGTGCCGAGCGCGCCATCCGCTACGCGTTCGAGCTGGCCATGACCCGCCGCAAGCACGTGACGCTGGTGCACAAGACCAACGTGCTGACGTTCGCCGGCGACCTGTGGCAACGGGCGTTCGACGACGTCGCCAAGGAGTACCCGGAGGTGTCCACGGCGTACAACCACGTCGACGCCGCCTGCATCTACTTCGTGCAGGACCCGCACCGCTACGACGTCATCGTCACCGACAACCTGTTCGGCGACATCCTCACCGACCTCGGCGGCGCGGTCAGCGGTGGCATCGGTCTGGCCAGCAGCGCCAACCTGAACCCGGCCCGCACCGGCCCGAGCATGTTCGAGCCCGTGCACGGCTCGGCGCCCGACATCGTCGGCACCGGCAAGGCCAACCCGACGGCCGCCGTGCTGTCGGCCGCGCTGATGCTCGACTTCCTGGGCGAGACCCCGGCCGCCGACCGCATCCGGGCGGCCTGCGCCGATCCTGGTACCGGCAGCACCACCGAGATCGGCGACCGCGTGGCGGCCGCCGTGGCAATCTGACGCGAGTTCGCACACACAAGGGGCAACGATGCCGATCACGACCACTCCCAAGATCTGGATGAACGGCGAGCTCGTCGACTGGGACAAGGCCCAGATCCACGTCCTCACCCACACCCTCCACTACGGCACCGGCGTGTTCGAGGGCATCCGCGCGTACGAGACCGCCGACGGCCCGGCCGTGTTCCGCCTGACCGACCACATGGTGCGGATGCACAACTCGGCGAAGATCCTGGGCATGGAGATCCCCTACTCGGTGGAGGAGCTCGTCGAGGCCACCAAGGCCACCGTGCGCAGCACCGGGCTGCCCAGCTGTTACATCCGTCCGATCGCCTACTACGGCTACGGCGAGATGGGCCTCAACACCCTGCCCTGCCGGGTGGACGTGGCCATCGCCTGCTGGCCGTGGGGCGCCTACCTGGGTGACGACGCGGTCGAGAAGGGCGTGCGCATGAAGATCTCGTCGTGGACCCGCCACGACCACAACACCATGCCGCCCGCCGCCAAGACCGTCGGCAACTACGTGAACAGCTCGCTGGCGAAGGTCGAGGCGCTGAAGGCCGGCTACGACGAGGCCATCATGCTGGCCCCGAACGGACTCGTCGCCGAGTGCACGGGCGAGAACATCTTCGTGTCGCGCAACGGCACCATCTTCACGCCGCCGCTCGCCGCCGGCGCGCTGGAGGGCATCACCCAGGCGTCGGTGTCGCGCATCGCTCGCGACCTGGGCCTGGACGTGCAGGTGGGCAACATCGCCCGCAGCGACCTGTACATCGCCGACGAGATCTTCGTGTGTGGCACCGCCGCCGAGGTGAGTTCGGTGAACTCGGTCGACGACCGCAAGGTGCCCTGCCCCGGCCCCGCCACGCGGGCCATCGCCGACGTCTACGCCAAGGCCGTGCGCGGCCAGGACGCGCGCTACACCGACTGGCTCGAGCACGCCTGACCAACGCGTCACGCAGAACTTGAGTTCTG
>CBHWEI010000135.1:0-10299 GCA_966112835.1 uncultured Acidimicrobiaceae bacterium | reverse complement strand
GACGCACCGGTCGACGACATGATCGACGTCAACGTGGTCACCAGATCGGGATGACGGATCGCGACGAGCTGGGCGACCATGCCGCCCATCGATGCCCCGACCACGTGCACCTGGGCGAGGTCGAGTGCGCGGGCGAGGCCGGCAGCGTCGTCGGCGAGGTCGGCCAGGCGGTAGGGCGCAAGCGATCGCACCGTGTCGAGGTCGCCGCTGGACGCCGCTCCGATCAGGCCGTTCAGGTCCACCGGGTGTTCGTCGAACTTGGTCGACAGGCCGGTGTCGCGGTTGTCGAAGCGGATCACGAATCGGCCGCGCCCGGCGAGGCCTTCGCAGAAGCCGCTGTCCCACGAGATCATCTGCGCGCCGAACCCGGCGATCAGCAGGACGGCCGGGTCGGCCGGGTCGCCGAACGTCTCGTACTCGAGGGCGGTGCCGCCCGGAAGAAGTGCCGTGGGCATCCTGATCCTCTCGTGCGGATCGGGACTCGTACCGGTCGGCGCTCGGCACCCTAGTGAGTCCGGAACGTCCTCGGGATCGGGCCGGCTCACGAATGGGCATCGTGCACGAGTATCGCGATCTGTACCCGGTTCGCGACCTCGAGCTTGGTGAGCACACGTGAGACATGCGCCTTCACCGTGGCCTCGCTCATGAACAGGGATGCAGCGATCTCGGAGTTGGAAGCGCCGGACCCCACGGCAATGGCCACTTCTCGCTCCCGGTCCGTGAGCGACGAGAGGCGTTCGGTCGCAGCACGCCGGCGATCCATCACCTCGTCCTTACCCAGGTGCGACAGCAGCGTGCGAGTGACCGACGGCGAGAGCATCGCTTCCCCCGCCGCCACGAGGCGAATGGCGTTGATGATCTCCTTGGGCTCGGTGTCCTTCAGCAGGAATCCGTCGGCGCCGGCCCTGAGCGCATCCATCACGTGCTCGTCGGCCTGGAAGGTGGTCAGCACGATCACGTGCGGCGGCGCCGTGAGGCGGCGAAGGGCAGCCGTGGCGGCGATGCCGTCCATGCCGGGCATTCGGATGTCCATCAGCACCACGTCGGGCCGGTGCGTCTGCACCGCAGCGACTGCGTCGGCACCGTCACCGGCTTCGCCCACCACCTCGAGCTCGTCGGACGAGGAGAGGATCATCCGCAGACCGGCGCGCACCAGCGCGTCGTCGTCGACCAACAGCACTCTGATCGTCACCACGGCAGGTCGGCCTCCACGACGAAGTCACCGGACTCGTCCCGTCCGTGCACGAGCACACCGTTGGCGAGCGTCACTCGCTCCTGCAGGCCGAGGAGCCCGGTGCCCGAGCCTGGCGGTGCCGTGTGCGCGCCCACCGCGGCCGGGTTGCGGACGCAGACGTGGAGACCGTGGCGCGGCGAGCCGACCACCCGGACCTGGGCCAGGGCGCCGCCGGCGTGCTTACTGACGTTCGTGAGCGCCTCCTGCACGATCCGGTAGGCGTCGCGCCCCAACGGACCGGGAGCGGCGTCGACGTCGTCGACCTGCATGTCGAAGTCGATCCTTGCACCGGAGCGGCGGGTCTCCTCCACCAGCCTGGGGATGTCGGCCAACGTCGGTTGTGGCACGGTCGACGCCTGTTCGCGGCCGGCCTCGTCGCGCAGCACACCGATCACGTCGCGTAGTTCCTCCAGCGCCCTCTGGGCCGTCGAGCGGAGCAGCGCTGCACTCTCGCGCACCTGAGCCGGGGGGAGGTCGCGCGCCACCTCGAGCGCGCCGGCGTGCAGCGCCACCAACGAAATCCTGTGGGCGAGCACGTCGTGCATTTCGCGTGCGATGCGGGTCCGTTCGGCCAGGCGCGCCCGCTCGGTGCGCGCGAGCTGATCGGCCTCGGCGCGGCGGGCGCGATCCAGCAGGGTCGCGACCAGCTGCCGCCGAGCCCGCACGTACATGCCCCACGCGACGGCGGCAGCGGCGAGCGCCGCCGTGGGCAGCAGCACGGAGGCGGTGTCGTCACGACCGAGCCAGACCGAGCACACCACGGCGGACGGGAGGAACAGGGCAGCAACGAGCAGGGCAGGGCGAATGTGTCGGTGCGTCGCCAGGGACGAAAGGGCGACCAGGGCGGCAACGGTGCCGGACGTGGAGAAGGCACCCACGAGCACGCACAGCAGGGCGACCCCGAATGGCCAGCGCCGTCGCCACCACAACGACAGGCAGCAGAGGGCGCCGAGTGTGGCGTCGACGGCCACCTGTCCCGACGTCATGGGGTGAGCGGTGACGTCGCCGGTCACGTCCAGGATGATCGCGCCGAGCACGGTGGCGACCATGAACACCCCGGCATCGACCCACCAGTCGCGCGGCGTACGGGGCGCGACCTCGTCGAGAAGGGCGGTATCGCCCGTCGTCGTCATCGGTGTCGGTGCGGTCAGGGCCCACCATTTGCGCAGCCACGACATGGGTCGATCGTACGGCGCAGGGGTCCGGCACGACAGCGACGATCGTCGACACCGCCACCGACGAACGCCTACATCTCCGGCCGCCACGGAGCGTCGTTCAGCGATCGGGTCATGGCCGGATGCCCGATGCGGTGCGGCCGAGGTTCGTTCACGCTGATCCGCATGATCACGACGTCCTCTCTCACCAAGCGCTACCGGGAGGTTCCGGTCGTCCGCGACCTCTCGTTGCACTGCGAACCCGGAACCATCACCGGTTTCCTCGGGGCGAACGGTGCCGGCAAATCGACCACCCTGAAGATGATCGTCGGGCTGGTACGACCCGACCACGGCACGGCGACCGTCGACGGGCGACCGTTCTTCGATCTGCCCAACCCGACCCGAGTGCTCGGCACACTGCTGGATGCGTCGGCGATGCACCCAGGCCGCAGCGGGCGGTCGACCCTGACTGTGGCCGCGGCGATGGCGGGTGTGCCGGTCCGCAGGGTCGAGTACCTGCTGGACCTCGTCGGGCTGACCGATGCTGCGGACAAGCGAGTGGGGGCCTACTCGCTCGGCATGCGTCAGCGTCTCGGCATCGCCCAGGCCCTGGTGGGGGAGCCACAGGCGCTCATCCTCGACGAACCCGCGAACGGGCTGGATCCGGAAGGCATCGCGTGGATGCGGAAGTTGCTCCGCGATTTCGCCGACCGCGGTGGCACGGTGCTGCTGTCGAGCCACCTGCTCCACGAGGTGCAGGCGACCGCCGACCACCTCGTCGTCATCTCGAGCGGTGCGGCGGTGGCGACGGGCCCGATGAGCGACCTGCTCGCGAGCTCCACCTTGCTGGTCCGCAGCCCTGACTCCCGCGCACTCGCCGCCGCCCTGTCAGCAGCGGGAATCGATCACGTCGCCGGGCCGGGCGATGCGTTCACGGTGGACGCGTGTGGAGGACGGATCACCACCGAGGTGCTTGCTGGTGTTGCACGAGACCGCGACGTGCTGCTCACCGAGTTGCGTCCGTCCGACACGAACGGGTTGGAGCAGCTCTTCTTCTCACTCACCGCCGACACGGCGACGGCGACCGAGGAGGCGGCATGAACACGTCGTTCCTTCCCCGAACCATCGGTGCTGAGTTGGCGTCCCCGGCCCCGGGCTCGATCCCGTTCGCCCGTCTCGTGCGTGTCGAGTGGATCAAGGCCACCGACACCCGCGCCGCGAGCTGGCTACTGGCCATGGTGGTGCTGTCCACCGCCGGGATCATGGTGGTCCCGGTCGTCGCCCCGTCGACCTTCGACCAGACGCAGGCGAGTTACCTCCGCGTCGCTGCGCTCGGGCTGTCGATCCTCCTGCCCGTGGTGGCGCTCCTCACCTTCACCGGCGAGTGGAGCCAGCGCACCGCGATGACGACGTTCACCCAGGAGCCGCGACGCATGCGGGTGATGAACGCGAAGCTGACGGTCGCGCTGCTGTTGAGCCTCGGCGGTGCCGTCGTCGGCGGAGCGCTGGCAGTCGTGGGCATCGCGGCCGCGTCGGCGTCGGGCCGCACCATCGTGGCCAACCTCAGCGCCGGTGCGGTCGCGTCCTACGCGTTCTACGTGTTGCTCAACGTGTTCGCCGCGGTCGCACTCGGGGTGCTGCTGCAGAACTCGGCTGCCGCGATCTCTGCCACCTTCGCCCTTCCTGCCGTGTTCCACCTGTTCGGGATCGCGTCGTCGCTGATCTCGGAGTGGATCGACATGTCCACCCCTTGGAACTGGGTGCTGGTGAACGACTGGGGTGGGCACCTTCCCCAGATCTCGGTCTCGATCATGTTCTGGGTCGTGATCCCGCTCGCTGCCGGCCTGGTGCGCACCGTGCGGCGGGACGTCGACTGATCGCTCGCACGTTTCAGCCCTCTACCGAAGGAATTCCATGTCTCACTTGCGCAACCGTCCGTTGGTCGCGATCGCCGGGCTCGCCGTCATCTCGGCCGCCTTCGTCTGGTTGCCCGCCGTGCTCGTCGGCGGGGCGACGACGAGTGGCACGCTGCTCCGAGGTTCCACCGCCGACGCGATCGCCGCGTACTGGCACGAGGGACGCGCGCCCTTCACGGATGACCTCCGCGAGCTCGTTGATCAATGGCGTGACTACCACATGATCAAGGCGGTGGTCGCGGGCGTGGCGGTGGTGGTCCTCGTGCGTGCAGCCGTCCGCGCTGGGCGGCGCGCATCGAACGCCTCGAGAACGATGCTGGCCGGGGCGGGCGTCGCCGTGATCGCGCTCGGCGCGCTCACTGCGGTCCTCCTCCTGATCGCAAACGTGCAGGGGGCGATCGCACCGTTCGCGTCGCTACTGAGCCTGCTTCCCACGGCGGCATCGAACGGCCGGTTCGCGTCGACCTCGCGCGAGATCAGCGATGCGCTCACGCAGCGGGCAAGCTCCGGGCACCGCGGCCCCCCGCCTCTCGATCGAATGGTCGATTCCTTCGTCGGCTTCCATGTGGTGCTCGCCGCGCTGGCTGGTGCCATCGCGATGCTGACCGCATGGTTGATCATCCGTCGGCTGGCTCGGGGAGCGAGCGGTCCGGCTGCGTCGCACGCCGCGCTGCACCGGATCGCACTGGCTGGTGCAGCGCTGTCGTGTGCAGCGGCGGTGGTCTTGTGCCTCGCCAACGTGTCGACTGCGCGTCGACCGGTGCCGGCGCTCCGCGACGTCTTCGCGTCCACCGCTCCGACGCGTTCAATCGTCGAACGTCAGCGAGGTGGACAGCTCTCTGTGCGACTCGATGTCGTCGGCGAGCTCGGCGATCTTGCGTTCGGCGAGTGCGATGACGTCGGCGCCGGCGATGAACCGTCGAGGCGGCGGCTGCTCGCGTGACACGGCGACCAGCGCTCGCGCCAACTTGTCGGGGTCGCCGGCCTGCTGCCCGTCCTGTGCCTGCCACCACGTCCGCTGTGCCGCGCTTCGCTCGGCGTAGTCCGGCACCGCGACCGCGGGCCAGATGAGCGACGCCGGACTGGCGAGGCCGGTTCGGAAGAAGCCGGGGTTCACGATCGTGGTGTGGATGCCGAATGGTGCGACCTCGCCAGACAGGGCACCCATCCACCCCTCCAGCCCGGCCTTCGATGCTGCGTACACCGACGAGTACTCGAACCCGACGAGCCCCGCGCCCGACGAGATGGCCACGACCAGTCCCGACCGTTGCTGCCGCATCACCGGGAGCACGGCTCGGGTGACGTTCATGGGCCCCAGCAGGTTGGTGGCCAACTGCTGCTCGACCTGGGCGGGCGACATCTCCTCGAAGTAGCCCTTGAACGACGCGCCGGCACTGTTCACCAGGACATCGATGCGACCGAAGCGCTTCATTGCTGTGTCGACCGCCGCGGCGGCATCGGTGGTGCTGGTGACATCCAGGGCCACCGCCAACACATTCGGGTCGTCGCCGAAGGTGTCGCGCACGTCAGCGGCGTGACGCGCGGTCGCGACGACCGCGTCGCCCGCGTCGAGAGCGGCGCGGACGAACGACGCACCCATCCCGCGGCTCGCGCCGGTCACGAACCACACACGCCGAGTTGTCATCGGTGCCTCCCGGAGTCCCGCTACGGAACGTACCGCGTGAGCGGCGTCAGCCGCCCGGCTGTTCGCGTTCCGTGACCCGTTTGCGATGATGGCCCATCGAGCCGAGCAGCTCCCATGCCGCGTCGTGGGCAGGCTCGTGGCCGGTCACGGCCAGCAGGAACGGGTCGCGCTCGACGGCCAGCAGTTGGCCTGGGCCCGACGCCGTGACGGTGGCGGTGCGGGCGATGTCGGCGATGAGCGCGATCTCGCCGAAGCCGTCGCCCCGACGAACGGTGCGGACTGTTGCCCCGTCGCGCGTCACCACGAACTCGCCGTCGACCACCGCGTAGAACGCATCGCCGGGCTCGCCCTGCGTGATGACCACGACGCCGTCGGCCACCTGCACCTCTTGGGCGCTTCGGGCGACGGCCTCCAGCGACCACACGGGGAGCGGTGCGAACACCGGCAACTGACGTAACAGGCTCATGGCCACCACCGGGACGTCGGCGGCGTCGTCGGCAGCGCGCAGCGGGAGCGCCAGCGCGGCACCCGCCACCACGAACACGACGCCCAACGCAATGAGCGCGGCCGACGCGCCCGACGAGGCGATGAGCACCTGCGCAGTCAGCGAGCCGACCAGGCCACCGAGGCCGGCCAGCGTCTCCGCGGCACCGAACACGCTGGCGAGCTCTGATGGTGGTGCCGACCGTTGCAGCAGCACTCGGGTGAGCACGTCCACCAGGCCGCGGCTGAGGCCGAGCAGCGGGATGAGCACGATGACGGTGACGAGCGAGATCGCCGCTCCGAGCACCAGGCATGCGACCGCGGTCAGCAGCAGGCAGCAGATCATGGTCGGCGCCAGGCGTGTGCGGCGAGCGGCTCGTCCCGTCACCGCTGCGCACAGGAACGAGCCGGCGCCGAACAGCGCGCTCAAGACACCGGCACCTGCGTTGCCCAGGTCCAGGTGGTCGCCGGCGATGACCACCCAGACGACGTCGCTCGCGCCGATCATCACGAACTGCGCGGCCAGCACGAGCATGACGGCCCGTGCCGTCGGACGGCGGAGCACCGTGAGCACGTCGGCCAGCGGCCCGGTGACGCTGCTCAGCAGCGACGTGCCGCCCCCCTGCGCGCCGTCACCGTCACCGACCGCCGCGGCAGGGCCGCCACGCAGGAACGGTGCCGTCAGCAGTGCAGCCACGAGTGACACGACGGAGCACGCGGCAAGGCTGGCGCCAGGGCCTTGGAGGGCGAGGAACAGCGTCGTCATGAGCGGACCCAGCAGCAGGGCCGACGTGTCGCCGTAGCCCACCCACACGTTGGCGGTGGTCAGCTCGCGCGATGAGCGCACGATGGCGGGCAGCAGCACGGCGGCCGCCGGTCGCAACGACGTGGCGGCAGTGAAGCCGATGGCCGTGCCCAACACGCCGACCCAGATGGGCCAGTCGAACACGACGCTCGCCGCGGCGATGCCGAATCCCAACGCCTGCCCCAGCATGCCCACCACCCGTACCGCCGCGGCCGGGCGACGTTGGGCGATGCGTGCCGTGAACGGGGCGAGCAGCACGTACGGCAGGATCGCCGTGAACGAGGCGATGCCCACCGTGCCGGGTCCGCTCCGCTCGAACACGTGCACGAGCAGCCCGATGAGCGCTCCCCATTCGCCGACGGTCGCCAGTGCGTTGCCGATGGCGTAACGGGCGAGCCCGAGGTCGAGCCGGCCGGACTCCGACGGTGGCGGCGTCGCTGGTTCGGCCGTCATCGCCGTGCGCTCATCGTGGTCTCCCGTCCCCGAACGGGGTGCAGCCCCCGACGACGGAGTGTAGGCGCCCTCGAATGTCTGCCGACTTCGCCGTGCGACTTCGGCCGCGGCGCCCGCCTCCGCTACGACTACAGGGGTGAGCGACCACCACCATCCCGCCCCGAAGGCCGTCCGCGAGGAGCGGCAGCCTCCGCGAGAGGGTGTGGAAGAGGTCGCGCCGGGCATCCTGCGGCTGCAGTTGCCCATCGCCCTGCCCGGCCTGGGCCACGTGAACTGCTACGCGATGGAGGACTCCCGCGGCATCACCCTGGTCGACCCCGGGCTGCCCGGCCCCAAGACCTGGCGCGAACTGCAGCGCATCATGAAGTCCGGCGGCCTCCCCATCGAACGAGTGCACTCGGTGGTCGTCACCCATTCGCACCCCGACCACTTCGGCCAGGCCGGCCAGTTCCGCAAGCGGTTCGGCGCCGAGGTCATCACACACCGTGCCTTTCGCACGTTCCTGGACCCCGAGGCAGAGGACCAGGAGAGCGCCGACGAGCTGGAAGTGATCGACGGACCCGTGAAGGCACAGGTCGAGTCGGTGCAGGGTCGTGACCTGCGCGGCGGACCGTTGGCGAAGCAGACCCCGTGGGGCGGCGACCCGTACTCGATGCCGCGTTCGCGCCGGCTGCGGTACTGGGCCATGCGCAAGGCGGCCGGCCGTTTCGTCGCCACACCGATGCCGACGCGGCGGGTCGAAGACGCGCAGGTGATGGAATTGGGCGGTCGCGAATGGGTGGCGGTGCACACGCCCGGTCACACCATCGACCACCTCTGCCTGTACGACCCGGCAGGTGGCGTGATGATCAGCGGCGACCACGTGCTGCCCACCATCACCCCGCACATCTCGGGCCTGGGCACCACGGTCGACCCGTTGAAGGACTTCTTCGACAGCCTGGAACTGATGAAGACGTTCGACAGTGTGCGCACGGTGCTGCCGGCGCACGGCCTGGAGTTCCACGACCTCTCCGGACGGGCCACGGCCATCGAGCGTCATCACCACGAGCGCCTGGACAAGCTCCGCACGGCCAGCGGCGAGTTGGGCAGCGGCACCGTGCACGAGTACATGCAGGTGCTGTTCCAGGAGCGTTCGTGGGGATCGATGGCGGAGAGCGAGACCTACGCGCACCTCGAGCACCTGCGGCTCACCGGCGAAGCCACGGTGGACGAGAGCGGCGAGCAGCTGCGCTACCGCTTCAACTGAACCTCGTCGCGGAGGTCACTCAGCCAGGGCGTTGCCAGTACGGGTCGCGGCCTGCCAACCCGAGCAGACGATCCAGCGCGGTCGCTCCCGGCGCGACCTCCACGACCGGTCCGAACAGCCGTCCGTCCCGCGGTGCGTCGAACGCCGAGATGAAGGCGATGGCCGCCTCGACCTCGTGGTCAGTTGCGGCGAACTCTTGCGAGGTCGCCGTGGCGAGATCCCAACCGTGCACGACGAGCTCGTCGAGTGCGATCACCCCGACCACCTCGGCCGGCAGCTGCATGCCTCCCACCCAGGTGGTGTCGCGCCATGCATCCTCCACGGACCAGGCGTCAGCCATGGCACTGAGTGACGAGGCGACGTCGTCGTGCCATGTGGCGCCCAGGTTTCGGGCGTCGAATGCTGCGGGCGGCCGGGAGGCGTGTTCGTCGAGTTCCTTGCGGGCCACCTTCCCGAAGTTCGTCGCGAACATCGTGAGGTGATCGAGGAGATCGCCGACCGTGGCGCTGCCACACGGCGTCGGCAGCGCGAGGTGCTCGTTCGTCAGGTTCACGATGAGGCCTGCGACGCGTCGGGTCGGGGGATGGAGGTCGATCACGATGCTGCCGCCATGTCCGGGCCGGGGTCGCCCCCGGATGCGCGGATCGAGAGCCGATCGAGATAGTGGTCCCAGCCTCCGGTGTGGTCGCCGACCGCCTCGGCGGGAATGCCGCTGTGGGTGAGGCGGACCCGCGTCATGTCGCCTTCGGGATGCAACGAGATCTCCACGCGGCTCGAGCCCGGCGTGATGGGGTTGCCGGGTTGGTCCCACCCGAAGGTGAACACCACCCGCTCGAACGGCACGACCTCGACGTACTCGCCGACCGACGGGTGCTGGCCCCTCACGAGTACCCGGTAGTGGCCGCCGGGCCGCGGGTCGATGTCGGCAATGGTGCCCAACCACTCCACGTGTCGAGTGGGGTCGACCAGGAAGGGCCAGATGGTCTGGGGTGATGCGTCGATCAGTGTGTCTCGTGTCAGCTCAGCCATTGTTCGTTGCCTTTCGGTTGGTCGTTCGGTTGGCGCGCTCTGCCGCCTCGGCCACCTCACGCAGGCGATCGAGGCTCGAGGTCCAGAAGTCGTCGAGGAAGGACCGCAGCTCGGCCATGGTCTGCGTGTTGGCCACGTACAGCCGGCGAGTTCCGACGCGCCGTTCGACGAGCAGGTCCGCGTCCTTGAGCACACGGAGGTGCTGCGACACCGCCGGTCGCGACACATCGGGGAACTGTTGGGCGATCGCGGCAGCCGGGAGCTCGTCGGACCAGACGAGTTTCAGGATCGCCCGTCGGCGTGGTTCGGCGATGGCTTTGAGTGCGGCGTCCAT
>CBHWEI010000134.1:0-10312 GCA_966112835.1 uncultured Acidimicrobiaceae bacterium | reverse complement strand
CGCTTCACGTGCACGTCGAGCGTCTTCGTGTCGCCCACGTAGTCGCTGCCCCACACGCGGTCGATGAGCACGTCGCGAGTGAGCACGCGGCCGGCGTTGGCCAGCAGCAGGTGCAACAGCTCGAACTCCTTCAGCGGCAGCGCCACCTCGGCACCGTCCAGCGTCACGCGGTGCTCCTCGGGGTCCAGGGCGAGCGAGCCGACCACGATGGCCCCACCCGACACCTCGGGCTCGGGCGCCGGCGCACCGGTGCCGTTGCGGCGCATGACCGCACGCATGCGGGCCACCAGCTCGCGCATGCGGTAGGGCTTGCTGACGTAGTCGTCGGCACCCACCTCAAGGCCGACCACGGTGTCGATCTCGGCGCCCTTCGCGGTGACCATGATGATGGGCACCTGGGAGCGCTTGCGGATGAGGCGGCACACGTCGATGCCGCTCATCTTCGGCAGCATCACGTCGAGCAGCACCAGGTCCGGGACGGCGTCCTCGAACTTCATCAGCGCCTCGGCGCCATCGGTGGCGACCTCGACGTTGAAGCCTTCGCGTGTGAGGCCGATGGTGAGGGCCTCGACGTAGCTCGCTTCGTCCTCCACCACCAGCACGGTGGGGCGTCCTTGAGTGGCCATGGGTCATTGCTCCTGAAGGGGGATGCGGAGGGTGAACGTGCTGCCTTCGCCTTCGCGCGAACGCACGGAGACGTCGCCACCGTGGTTGGTGGCGATGTGACGGACGATGGCGAGCCCGAGGCCGGTGCCCCCGGTCTCGCGGCTGCGGGCGCGGTCGACGCGGTAGAAGCGTTCGAAGATGCGGTCGATGTCGCGTGCGGGGATGCCCACGCCCTGGTCGGCGACGCGGATCTCGATGGCGTCGCCCACCTCTTCGGCGCTGACGCGGACGATGCCGCCGCGGTTGCTGTACTTCACCGCGTTGTCGATGAGGTTGCTCACCGCGCTGACCAGTTGCAGGCGGTTGCCCTTGACCATCATCCCGTTCGAGTCGAGCAGCTCGAGCGACACGCCGAAGCTCTCGGCGGTGAGGTGATGGCGAGCGGCGGCGTCGCGCAGGACCGCGGTGATGCTGACGTCCTCCTGCTCGCCCTGGCCGCCCAGTTCGATGCGCGACAGTTCGAGCAGGTCGTCGATGGTGCCGGCGGCGCGGTGGGCCTCGTCGACCATCTTGTCGGCGAGCCGCCGATTCAGGTCCATGTCGTCGCTATCGGCCAGGGTCTCGGCCAGCAGGGCCAGCGCGCCCACGGGCGTCTTCAGCTCGTGGCTGATGTTCGACACGAAGTCGGTGCGCACGGCGTCGAGCCGCACCCGTTCGCTCAGGTCGTCGACCGTCACCAGCGACCCGCCGTCGGGCAGCGGCACCGCACGCACGACGAGCACCCGCAGCGGCGGGCCGAACAGGCTGACGCGCTCCTCGGCGCGCTCACCGGTGCGGGCGAGCGCCGACAGGCGCTGCACCACGTCGCCGAGCAGCACGTCGGCATGGCCACCCAGCGATGCAGCGCGGTTGCGCAGCACCACCGCGCCGGCGCGGTCCGACAGCACGATGCCCACCGGCACGGCGTCGAGCGCCGACCGCATGCGCTCCACCTCGGCCAGCGCGGCGTCGCGCTCGGCGAATGCGTCGTCGAGTTCCTGCCGCAGGCGTCCGTCGTCGCCGCGGGAGAAGCGGCTCACGACTCCTCAGCTTCTCCCGGGACAGTGACCGCCTCGAGGTTCTCGTCGAGCTGCACCTTCGGGCGCTTCGGCTTCGAGTGGTCGGGCACCTTGCCCGTGATGATGTAGCTGACGCGCTCGCCCATGTTCACGGCGTGGTCGCCGATGCGCTCGTAGAAGCGAGCCACCATGGCCAGCTGCACGGCCACCTGCAGGTCGATTCGACCGGCGGCCTGGCTCTCGAAGATGGCCGCCACGAACTGCTTCTGCAGGGCGTCGAGGTAGGCGTCCATGTCGTCGAGCGCCGCGGCCTTCGCCGCGTCGTTCCCCTGGAACGCCTCGATGGCGGCGGAGAACAGCGCCGCCGCCTGCTCGCCCATGCGGGCGATGATGCCGCGCAGCTTCGGGTCGAGCTCGTGCCCGTAGATGCGCCGCGAGGCCTTGCAGATGTTGGCCGCCAGGTCGGCGCTGCGCTCGATCTCGGCGATCATCTTCAGCAGCGCCAGCACCACGCGCAGTTCGGAGGCCACCGGCGCCTGCAGGGCGAGGATCTGCACGCAGTGCTCCTCCACCTCCACCGAGTGGGCGTCGATCTCGGCGTCGCCACGGATGAGCAGGTCGGCGCCTTCCAGATCGCCGTCGAGCAGCACCGCAGTGGCGCGAGGGATGATCTCGACCACTCGCGCTGCCAGCAGCGCCAGCTCGGTGCGAGCGTGGTCGAGGTCGTGGTGGTAGCTCTTGCGAAGCTCGTCCATCAGCCGAACCGTCCTGTCACGTAGGCCTCCGTGCGCTCGTCGCCCGGGTTGGCGAAGATCTTCTTGGTGTCGTCGAACTCGACCAGCGTGCCGGTGCGGCGGTCGCTGTCGGGGTTCACCTCGGTGGTGAAGAAGGCGGTGCGATCGCTGACGCGAGCGGCCTGCTGCATGTTGTGGGTGACGATGACGATGGTGTAGCGGCTCTTGATCTCCTGCATGAGGTCCTCGATGCGCGCCGTCGCGATGGGGTCCAGCGCAGAGCACGGCTCGTCCATCAGGATGACCTCGGGCTGCACGGCGATGGCGCGGGCGATGCACAGACGCTGCTGCTGACCGCCGGACATGCCGAGCGCCGAGCTCTTCAGGCGCGTCTTCACCTCGTCCCACAGGGCGGCGCCCTTCAGGGATTCCTCGACGATGGCGTCGAGCTCGCTCTTGCTCTTGATGCCGTTCACCTTCGGACCGAAGGCGACGTTGTCGTAGATGCTCTTGGGGAACGGGTTGGGGCGCTGGAACACCATGCCGATGCGGCGGCGCGCCTCGGTGGCCGACACCTCGGGGCCGTACAGGTCGACACCGTGGTACAGCACCTGGCCGCCGACACGAGCCGACGAGATGACGTCGTTCATGCGGTTCAGGCAGCGCAGCACGGTGGTCTTGCCGCAGCCCGAGGGGCCGATGAACGCGGTGATCTCGTTCTTGCGCAGGGTCATGTTCACGTCGCGCACGGCGCGGAAGCTGCCGTAGTGCACTTCGAGGTCGCGTAGTTCGAACACGGCCGGCGCCGACGGCGCAGCGGGACTCGCATCCACATCGGATGCCATGGTGACCTCCTGGGTCGTGGTGACGTCGCTCATCCTCGCCTCTTCTGGTAGCGGGCCGTGATGACCCGGGCGAGCACGGTGAACAGGAACGTGATGGCGACGAGCGTGAACGCCGCACCCCAGCCACGCTCCTGCGGGCCGGCCTGCGGGGCGAACGCGTTCTGGAAGATCTGGTACGAGAGCGACGTGTTCTCGCCGCTGAGCACGTTCCAGTTGAACTTCTTGGCCGCGCCGATGGTGAACAGCAGCGGTGCGGTCTCGCCGGCGGCGCGGGCGACGGCCAGCAGGCAACCGCTGACGATGCCGGGGGCGGCGCTGGGCAGCACCACGGTGGTGACCGTGCGCGCCTTGCGGGTGCCCAGTGCGTAGCTGGCCTCGCGGAGGTGGTCGGGCACCAGGCGGAGCATCTCTTCCGTGGAACGGATGACCACGGGCAGCATCAGGCAGGCAAGGGCCAGCGAGCCACCCAGGCCCGACAGGCCGAAGCGCAGGGTGAAGATGACGTAGATGAACAGGCCCATCACGATGGACGGCACGCCGGTCATGACGGTGGACAGGAACCGCACCACGCGAGCGGGCTTCGACTGACGGCCGTACTCGTGCAGGTACACGGCGCCGAGGATGCCGAGCGGCACGGCGATGAGTGCTGCGGTGGCGGTGATGAGCACGGTGCCGACGATGGCCGGGCCCATGCCGGGGCCCTTCACGCGGGTGCGCTGCGGGATCTCCTTCGTGAACCAGGCCGGGAAGTCGCGGAACACGATGGCGGCGCCGCGGCTGATGACACTGCCCATGACCATCACGAGCGGCACCAGGATGACCAGGAAGGCCAGGAACATGAGGCCGACCATGATGTTGCTCTTCATCGACCGCCAGCCGCGCTTGGCGCGAAGGTCGGGAGCGCCGTTCAGGTCGACGGCCGAGTCGAGTGCGGTCACGCTCATGCCGCGCCCCGTGTCTTGCGCATCGAGCGGTTCACCACGGAGGTCGCGGCGATGTTCACCAGGATGGTCATCACGAACAGCGTCATCGCCATGGCGATGAGCGCCGACTTCTTCAACGCATCGGCCTCACCCCACTCGGCCGTGATGACGGCCGGCATGGAGTTGCCCGAGGCGAGCGCGTTCAGGGTGATCTGCCCGGTGGCGCTGCCGATGGTGAGCGCAACGGCGATGGTCTCGCCCATGGCTCGGCCGAGGCCGAGCATGACGGCGCCGACCAGGCCGCCCTTCGAGTGCGGCAGCACCGCGCCGCGGATCATCTCCCAGCGCGTGGCGCCCAGCGCGAGGGCGGCCTCCTTCTCGTGCTGGGGTGTGGTCTCGATGATCTCTCGCGACAGCGACACCACGATGGGCGTGATCATGATGGCGAGGATGATGCCCGCCGTGAAGAACGAGCGGCCCTGCGGGTTCGGACCGAAGACGGTGCCGAGGATCGGCCACCCCTCGAACCAGCCGGAGAGGTTCTCGTAGAAGCCTTGGATCTGGCGGGAGAAGACCAGGAAGCCCCACAGGCCGAACACCACCGACGGCACCACGGCGAGCAGGTCGATGACGTAGGTCATGATCCGCTTCAGCCACATCGGTGCGACCTGGGTGATGAAGAGGGCGATGCCCATGCTGACCGGGACGGCCAGCACCAGGGCGATGAACGCCGTGTAGATGGTGCCCCAGATGTACGAGAGGATGCCGTAGATCTGGTCGGGCGGGCTCCACCGCTTCGTGGTGAAGAAGTCGAGCCCCATGTGCTGCAGCGCATCGGTGCTGCGGCTGAGCATGGTGTAGGTGATGAGCCCCAGGACCACCAGCACCGCGCCACCGGCGAAGTAGGCGAGGCCGCGGAACGACCGGTCGGCAGTGCCACCCGACCCTTCGAGGTCGTGGGCCAGGTCGCTCGGCGCGTCGGGAGTGGAGCTGGGCATGGTGGCGGTCATGAAGTCACCTGTGTGAACAGTACTGCCCGGGTGGAACGGCCCCGAAAGGCCGCTCACCCGGGCGATACCGCAGGGGGTTCCCTGGTCAGCCGATCTCGAAGGCGTCGAGCTGAGCGAGCGCCTTGTCGTCGAGGTCCTTCGGCAGCGGTGCGTAGTTCACCTCGGGGGCCAGGGTCTGGCCGTCGGTGAGGATGTACTTGATGAACGCCTTCAGCGCGTCGGCCTTCGCGGCGTCGGTCTGCTTCGCGTAGGCGATGATCCAGGTCTGTGCCGTGATCGGGTAGGCGTCGTCGCCGTCGGCCCAGATGGCGCTGAAGGTGAGGTCGTCCTTGATCTCGGCACCGGCGGCCGCAGCCGACGCACCCTCGAGGGTGGCTTCGACGTAGTTGCCGGCCTTGTTCTTCACCGCAGCGAAGGTGAGGCCCGAGTCGACCGCGTCGCTCAGGTCGACGTAGCCGATCGCGCCCTTGGTGGACGAGATGAGGCTGGCGACGCCGCCATTGCCCTCGGCACCCTGGGTGCTGGCGGGCCACTCGACGGTGCTGTCGGTGCCGAGCTTCCACACGCCACCGGCGTCGGGGCCGGCGGCCTTCTCGAGGAACTTGGTGAAGTTGCCGGTGGTGCCGCTCGAGTCGCTGCGGTGGACCACGGTGATGGCCTGGTCGGGCAGCGTGGCGTCCGGGTTGTCGGCGGCGATGGCCGCGTCGTTCCAGTTGGTGATCTCGGCCTGGAAGATCTTGGCGATCGTCTCGGCGCTCAGCTGCAGGCCCTCGACGCCGTCGAGGTTGTAGCTGACGGTGATGGGGGCCACCACGGTCGGGAAGTACAGGACGTCGCCGCCCTTGAAGCCGGGCAGGTCCTCTTCCTTGATGACGCCGTCGGTGCCGGCCCAGTCGACGATCTGGTCGGCCAGGTCCTGACGACCCTTGCCCGAGCCGCCACCGCCGTAGTTGATGGTGACGCCGGAGTTGGCCTCGGTGAACGAGGCGATGGCCTCTTCGTAGAACGTCTTGGGGAACGTCGCACCCGAGGCGCTGAGCGTGGCCGACAGGTTCGCCGGGGTGGTCGTCTCGCCGCCGGCGGTCGTCTCCGATCCGCTCGTGCTGTCGGTGCTGCCACCGGTGGTGGGGGCGGCGGTCGAGTCCGACGAGGACGAGTCACTGCCGCACGCCGTGGCGATCAGTGCGAGGGACAGGAGGCCGGCGACTGCGAGTCGCCGCTTGGTGGTGTTCACGTTGAAGTTCTCCTTCGTTGGGGACTGAACAACGGAGGTGAAGGTAAACAGCGCAGGTGACCACCACCGGGTGAACAGGTGAACGGAAGGTGAACGACCGGGGAACGTTCGCGGCGGCCGGAACGGAGCCGGCGAACACACCTCAGAGCGAGATGCGTTGCCGTTCGTTCACCCAGCGGTACAGCCGCTCCTGGGCGTCACCCGTGGAGAAGTCGGCCGGGCCGCGGCGGTGCCATGCCCCGTCGGCGTCGAGCTCGTGGCGGATGATGTCGTCGGCCAGCTGGAACTCGAGCACCTGGTCCAGCCACGCCTGGTGCTTGGGGTGCACCACGGGCACCATCACCTCGATGCGCCGGTCCAGGTTGCGGCCCATCCAGTCGGCGCTGCCGATGAGGAAGAGGGGCTCGTCGTTCTCGCCGTGCTGGAAGCGGATGATGCGCGAGTGCTCGAGGTAGCGGCCCAGGATGCTGCGCACGCGGACGTTCTCGCTCAGGCCGGGAACACCGGGACGCAGGCAGCACACGCCGCGGGTGATGAGGTCGATGTGCACCCCGGCCGCGCTGGCCCGGTACAGCATCTCGACCATGCCCGGGTCGGCAAGCGAGTTCAGCTTGGCAGTGATGCGGCCCTCGCTGCCGAACGACATCTCGTGCTCGATGAGGTCGACCAGTTGGGTGCGCAGGTCGCGCGGTGCCACGAGCAACGACTGGAACTCGATGGCCCGGCTGTAGCCGGTGAGGTGGTTGAACAGCTGGGTGACGTCGGCACCGACCGCGGGGTCGCACGTGAGGAAGCCGACGTCCTCGTAGGTGCGCGCGGTCTTGCTGTTGTAGTTGCCGGTGCCGATGTGGCAGTAGCGGCGCAGGCCGTCGAGGTCCTGGCGCACCACGAGGGTGCACTTGGCGTGCGTCTTCAACCCGACCAGGCCGTACACCACGTGCACGCCGGCGCGCTCGAGCGCGCGGGCCCAGCCCACGTTGGTGGCCTCGTCGAAGCGCGCCTTCAGCTCGACCAGCACGGCCACCTGCACACCGCGCTCGGCGGCACGGATGAGGTGCCGGGCGATGGGGCTGTCGCCGCCGGCGCGGTACATGGTCATCTTGATGGACTGCACCTGCGGGTCGTCGGCCGCCTGGGCGATGAAGTTCTCGACGCTGCTGGCGAAGCTCTCGTACGGGTGGTGCACCACCAGCGCGCGTTCGCGGATGACCGAGAAGATGCTGCGGTCGGCCGCCTCGGCGCGGTAGATGCGGCCCGCCGTGAGGGGCGGCCACGGCGTGTCCTTCAGCTCGGGCATGTCCAGGCCCTGCAGCTGGAACCAGCACGTCATGTCCAGCAGGCCACGGTGCTGCGACACGTCGCCGGACTCGACGTCGAGCTCGCGCACCAGCAACTCGAGCATCTCGGCGCTGATGCCGTGCTGCACCTCCAGCCGCACGGCGCGACCGAAGCGGCGCTTGCGCAGCTCCATCTCGACCGCGGCGAGCAGGTCGTCGGCCTCTTCCTCTTCCAGCGTCAGGTCGGCGTTGCGGGTGACGCGGAAGAACGCGTGCTCCTCCACCACCATGCCCACGAACAGCTGGTGCAGCTGCGCGGCGATGACCTCCTCCACCGGCACGAACCGGCGGCCACCCGGCAGGGCGACGAGGCGGGGGAAGATGTTGGGCACCTTCACGCGGGCGAAGCGGCGCTCGCCGGTGTCGGGGTCGCTGACCATCGCGCCAATGTTCAGCGCCAGGTTCGAGATGTACGGGAACGGGTGCGCAGGGTCGACCGCGAGCGGGGTGAGCACCGGGAAGATGCGCTGCTCGAAGAACGACATCAGCTCGAGGTGCTCGTGCGTGCCGAGGTCGGACCAGTGCACCACGTCGACGCCCTGGTCGCCGAGCAACGGCAGCAGGTGGTCGAACACCACCCGCTCCTGCTCCACCACGAAGCGTTGGACGGTGTCGTAGATCTCGTCGAGTTGCTCGAGCGGGCTCAGGCCGTCGGGCGCGGGCGCCACCAGGCCGGCTGCCACCTGGTCCTTGAGCGCGGCGACGCGCACCTGGAAGAACTCGTCGAGGTTCGCCGAGACGATGGCGCAGAACTTCAGCCGCTCGAGCAGCGGCACACCGGACTCTTCTGCGAGCGCGAGGACGCGCCGGTTGAACGCCAGCCAGCTCAGCTCACGGTTGAGCAGGCGCTGCAGGGCGGATCAGCCTTCTGCTTCAGCGATGCCGAGGTCCCATTCGAGCGAGATGCGCTCGCGCTCGGCGTCGCGCACGATGCGCTCGCGGTTGCGACGGAACTGCGGGTCGTCCTTGGGCAGCAGCACCAGGCGGGCCAGGACGCGGGCACGGAACTCGTCGAGCACGGTGCGATCGCCCCAGTCGCCGTAGACCTCCCAGTGGGGAGAGACCGGGCCGAGGTACACGAGGCGGGCGTGGGCCCGCGGTTCGAGGTTGGTGTCGGTCATGGTGAGCTCCTGCCGGGTCTGCTCGCCCGGAACGTGGGCAAGACGGCTCGGGGAGTCTACCGGGGCAGCGCCCTGCCTGGTCCGATGAGAAATCCCCTGGTCCGAGTTGAAATTGGGTTCGGTGACGCCCGTTTCGGGCACTTTCGTGCTAGACCGTCCCGAACTTCGGGAACCGAAACAGCGGATGCGGCGTCGTATGCAGCAACGGTGAGACGGTCACTCGAGGCCAAGGGCTTCGTGCGGGCGCACCACCGAGCCGTGAAAACCCACCCCCTTCACGGCACAAAGGAGACGTAACCCCATGTACTCGAACACCCCTGTCCCCGACGCAGATTCCGCCACCGCGTGGATGGCCGAGGGCAACTGCCGCAACTATCCGCCGGCGGTGTTCTTCCCCAGCGATGGCGTCGGTGTCGACCGTGCCCGCAAGATCTGCAACCAGGACTGCCCTGTGAAGGACCAGTGCCTCGACTACGCCATCGACAACCGCATCGAGCACGGCGTGTGGGGCGGCTGCAGCGAGCGTGAGCGGCGCCGCATCATCAAGCGCCGCAAGGTCGACGTCGCCGTCCTCTGATCCCTCGGAGCCACCCGGTGTCGGGCGCGGTGCCCGACCCACCCACAACTGAACGAGAACGCGAAACGACGCCGGTGCCTCAGGGCATCCGGCGTCGTTGCGCGATTCGGTTGTGACGGAGGCTCAGGCCTGGCCGTCGGCCTTGGGGGCTTCGGCCGGCGCAGCGGTCTCGCCCGCAGCAGCCTTCTGGCCCTCGGAGAGGCCGTCCTTGAATTCCTTCTGGGCCTTGCCGATGTTCTTGGCCAGCTTCGGGAGCTGCGAACCGCCGAACAACAGCAGGACGACGAGAAGGATGATGCCGATCTCGGCCGGTGAGTCGAAGAAACCTGCGAGCATGGCGACAGACTAGCCCTCTCTCCCACGATTGCGCGGGCGGCTGGGGAAATGGTTCGGATGCCTCAGGCGCTGGTACGACGCGATGCCTGGGCACGCTGACGGCGCAGGCGACGACGCTCGCGCTCGGACAGGCCGCCCCAGATGCCGAACTTCTCGCCGTTCACCAACGCGTACTCGAGGCAGTCGGTGCGCACCACGCAACCGCGGCACACCTCCTTGGCCTCGCGCGTGCTGGCGCCACGCTCGGGGAAGAACAGATCGGGGTCGACGCCGAGGCAGTTCGCCTCGTCCTGCCAATTGCCCTTCGGCTCGATGTTCACTTCGATCTGCATGCGGTGGCCCCCCTGCGCTAGGCCTCGAACTGGTGTGGGGCGCCGGCTGCTTCGACACCCCTGTAATTACATGGGTGTCATTGTCGCTTATCACATCACCTTCGCGCAAGAGGACATTTCGTGAAGGTCCTGACAAGGGTTTTCGCGCGAATGACGCGAACGACTCACCGCGAGGGTCGAACGGGGGTCAGGCGGAGCG
>CBHWEI010000133.1:0-10453 GCA_966112835.1 uncultured Acidimicrobiaceae bacterium | reverse complement strand
TCTACGAGGCCGGCCTCGACTACGTCAGCTGCAGCCCGTTCCGCGTGCCGATCGCCCGCCTCGCGTCGGCGCAGGCCGTCATCGGTGGCGCCACGTCGTCGACGAAGTGATCGTCGCGGGCCTCCGGTCCGCGGCATGATCATCACAACCGAAAGAAGGAGCGTGCGGTGCAGGTACAGACGCGTCAAGGACCGGCCTTCGGGGTCGCCCGGCTCACGTTGGGTCCGAACGAACCGGTGAAGGTGGAGGGCGGGGCCATGATGGCCATGTCCTCCGGCGTCACCCTCGCGGCGAAGGCCGACGGCGGCATCATGAAGTCGCTCAAGCGCGCCGCACTCGGTGGTGAGAGCTTCTTCGTCAGCACGTACACGGCGCCGTCGTCGGGTGGCTTCGTCGACGTGGCCGCACGGCTGCCGGGCGACATCTCCAGCATGGAGATCGCGCCCGGTCGTGCCCTGTTCATTTCGAAGGGCTCGTGGCTGGCCAACGACGTCACCGTGAACCTCGACGCGAAGTGGGGTGGCTTCAAGAACCTGTTCGGCAGCGAGGGAGGTTTCATCCTCCGCGCCGACGGGCAGGGCAGCGTGGTGTTCGCCTGCTACGGAGCGCTCGAGGTGTGGAACCTGGCCGAGGACCAGACCCTGACCGTCGACACCGGCCACATGGTGGCGTACGAGGAGACGGTCACCATGGGCATGCGCAAGGCCAGCGGTGGCGGCCTGGTGCAGAGCTTCAAGAGCGGCGAAGGCTTCGTGTTCGAGTTCAGCGGCCCGGGCAAGGTGTGGACGCAGACCCGCAACCCGATGGAGCTGCAGAGCTGGATCATGGGCTTCGTCGGCACCTCCAACTCGGGCTCGGCGGCCGGCGTCGCCGGGCTGTTCACCAGGGACTGACCCACCGGTGCTGCTCGCCGCCGACGAGGCAACCGGTTCGTTCGTCGACATCTCCGTGCCCGGTTGGGCGTGGGTGGTCACGCTCGCGCTCATCGCCGGGCTGCTGTTGCTCGACATCCTGGTGCTGCACCGTGTGCCGAAGGTGCCGACCGTGCGCCGCGCTGCGATCGAGACGCTGGCGTGGGTGCTGGTCGGTGTGGGCTTCGGCCTGGCGGTGCTCGTCGGCCTGGGTGGCGCCGCCGGTGGCGAGTGGTTCAGCGGCTGGCTCATCGAGTACAGCCTGTCCATCGACAACGTGTTCGTGTGGGCGCTCATCCTGAGCTACTTCCTGGTGCCGCCGAACTACCAGCACCGCGTGCTGTTCTGGGGTGTGTTCGGTGCCCTCGTGCTGCGCGCCGGGTTCATCTTCGCCGGCGTCGCCATCATCGAGCGGTTCACGTGGGTGCTCTACGTGTTCGGTGCGTTCCTGCTGTACACGGCGATCAAGCTCGTGGTGTCCGACGACGACCACGTCGACCCGTCGCAGAGCACGTTCCTGAAGGTGGTGCGGCGGTTCGTGCCGCTGTCCGACGAGCTCGACGGGCAGCGCCTGTTCACCCACGTGGACGGCAAGCGCGTGGCCACGCCGTTGTTCGCCGTGCTGCTGCTGGTCGAGGCCACCGACGTGCTGTTCGCCGTCGATTCGGTGCCCGCCGTGCTGGCGGTGAGCCGCGAGCAGTTCATCGTGTTCACGTCGAACGCGTTCGCCATCATGGGGTTGCGGTCGCTGTACTTCCTGCTGGCCGACATGCGTGCCCGTTTCAGCAACCTGCAGCAGGGCCTGGCCATCATCCTCGCCTTCGTCGGCGTGAAGATGCTCATCCACCGCTGGTACGTCATTCCCACGTGGCTGTCGCTGCTCGTCATCGTCATCGTGCTGGCGGCCTCGGTGGGCTTCTCGCTGCAGCGCACTCGACGCAGTGGCGACGCCATCGAAGTGCCCGAGGAGATGCCGCCGCCGCAGGAGCGCTGAACGGGGTCGAAGGGCCTTTCCGGCGTGTCACACCCCGCCGGTAGGGTACGGCCACCATGGCGATCGAACAGGAGGACATCGACCGGCTGCGCGCCTCGCTGGTGCTGTCCGACGTCGTGTCCCAGTACGTGGCGCTGCGGCGTGTCGGCCGCAACCAGGTGGGCCTGTGCCCGTTCCACGCCGAGAAGTCGGGCTCGTTCAACGTGAAGGACGAGAACGGCCGGTACAAGTGCTTCGGCTGCGGCGCCGCGGGCGACGTCATCAAGTTCGTGCAGGAGATCGAGCACGTCGACTTCGTCACCGCGGTCGAGCAGTTGGCGTCGAAGGCGGGCATCCAGCTGCGGTACACGGGCGAGAACCAGGGCAAGGAGCGGTCGCGCCGCAAATCGCTGGTCGAGGCCATGGCCGGCGCGGTCGAGTGGTACCACCAGCGGCTGCTGAACGGCCCCGACGCGCGTGAGGCGCGCGACTACCTGCGCCGTCGCGGCCTGGCGGGCGACGTGGCCCGCCAGTTCAAGCTGGGCTGGGCGCCCGACGACTGGGACGCGCTGTGCCGCGACCTGAAGCTGCCGGCCGACGTGCTGCGCGACACCGGCCTGGCGTTCACCAACAAGGCGGGTCGCATGCAGGACTCGTTCCGCGCCCGGGTGATGTTCCCCATCTTCACCGAGAACGGCGAGGCCGTGGCCTTCGGCGGGCGCATCATGCCCGGCAGCACCGACCCGGCGAAGTACAAGAACTCGTCCGAGACGCCCATCTACGCCAAGTCGAAGACGTTGTACGGGTTGCACTGGGCGAAGGGCGACATCGTCAGCGCCGACCAGGTCATCGTGTGCGAGGGCTACACCGACGTCATCGGCTTCCATCGTTCCGGCGTGCGCCGCGCCGTGGCCACCTGTGGCACCGCCCTCACCGAGGACCACGTGCGTCTGTTGAAGCGCTACGCCAGCCAGGTGGTGCTGGCGTTCGACGCCGACGCCGCCGGCCAGGGTGCCGCCCAGCGCTTCTACGAATGGGAGGAGCGCTACCAGGTGAGTGTGCGCGTGGCCCGTTTCCCGCAGGGCATGGACCCCGGCGAGCTGTCGGTGAAGGACCCCGACGCGTTGAAGGACGCGGTCGACCATGCGTTGCCGTTCCTGGGCTTCCGTCTGAACCAGGTGCTGAACAGCCGTTCGCTGCGGTCGCCCGAGGACCGGGCGCGCATGGCGCAGGACGCCATGGCCATCGTGAACGAGCACCCGAACCTGGACGTGCGCAAGCTGTACGCCGGCCAGGTGGCCACCCACGTGGGCCTGCCGGTCCCCGACCTGGTGGCCGTCGCCGAGCGGCGGGCGGGCACGCAGTCCATCCGCGTGGCGCCCTTGCGGCAGGTCGGCTCCGCCGAGAACGCCGAGTTCGTTGCGGTCGCCATGCTCATCCAACGTTGGGACGACATCGCTCCGTGGTTGGTGGAAGACCTGTTCGCGCAGGACGTGGCGCGTCGGGCGTTCCTCGCCGTCGCCGAGGCCGGCGGCGCCATCGAGCCCGCGCTGGAACTGGCCGACCCCGAAGCCCGTGAGTTCCTGGAACGCGCCGCCGTCACCGACGTCGACGCCGACCCGGTGGTCGAGGCCCGCAACCTCATCGCCGCCGCGACGCGGCGCCTGTTGAGCCGCCAGTCGTCGCTCACCGATCCCGACACCTTGCGGTCCATGCGCGATGCCCGTCTTGCATTGGAACTCATCGACGACGCCGAATCGGCCGATGGTGCTGCAGAGGCATTGCTAGGGTGGATCCAAGGCGTGAACGAGGAGCGTGGTGAGTAACGGGACAGCAGATCCTTCTGCCGAATCGACGCCGTACGTAGGTGTCGACGAAGGTGAATGGCAGTCGATGGTCGCGCGCGGCTCGGCTGCCGGGGTGCTGCACGCCGACGACATCGCGCACGTGCTGCGCAAGGTCGAGCTCACCGGCGACGTCCTGCACGAGGTCGAGTCGCGCCTGGGCGGCATGGGCATCTCCATCGACGATCGCGTCGACGAACTGGGCGACATCACTGCGCCGCAGGGCATCGTCCGGGTCGAGGAAGTGCCCATCGACGACCTGCCGGAGGACACCGACGGGCTGCTCGCTCGGCGACGCCGCAAGCGCGTCACCAAGCTCAGCCACGAGCGGGTCGACTCGGGCGGCACCGCCGACACCGTGCGCATGTACCTGAAGGAGATCGGGCGGGTCGACCTGCTGACGGTCGACGACGAGCGCAGCCTGGCCCAGGCCATCGAGGACGGCAAGCAGGCCGCCGAGAAGCTCGACGCCGCCATCGGCGAACAGCTCGAGCCGGCCGAGCAGCGCCGCCTCATGCGCCAGGTGCACCAGGGCGAGCGCGCCAAGAGCGAGCTCATCCAGGCCAACCTGCGCCTGGTGGTCAGCATCGCCAAGCGCTACAGCGGCCGTGGCATGCAGTTCCTCGACCTCATCCAGGAAGGCAACCTGGGCCTCATGCGTGCGGTCGACAAGTTCGACCACACCAAGGGCTTCAAGTTCAGCACCTATGCCACGTGGTGGATCCGTCAGGCCATCACCCGCAGCATCGCCGACCAGGCCCGCACCATCCGCATCCCGGTGCACATGGTGGAGAGCATGAACCGGGTGCTGCGCATGCAGCGGCAGATGCACCAGGAGCTGGAGCGCGAGCCCACGCTCGACGAGCTGGCCGATCGGTGCGGCCTGCCGCCCGACAAGATCCGCGAGATCCTGCGCATCAGCCAGGACCCGTTGTCGCTCGACTCGCCGGTGGGCGAGGAGGACGACAGCAACCTGGCCGACTTCATCGAAGACCTCTCGGCCGACGCGCCGGCCGACATGGCCACCAAGCGCATGCTCACGCAGGCCGTGGAGGAAGCGCTCGGCGAGCTGAGCGAGCGCGAGCAGGAGATCGTCCGCATGCGCTTCGGCCTGGACGACGGCCAGGCCCGCACGCTGGAGGACGTCGGCAAGGAGTTCGGCGTCACCCGCGAGCGCATTCGCCAGATCGAGGCGAAGACGCTGGCCAAGCTGCGTCACCCCATGCGCAGCCAGCGGTTGAAGGAGTTCCTGGAAGAAGAGTGAGTCAAGAGCCAGAAGATGGGAGTGTTCCTGCGGGGTCGCTTGCTATCCTCTCTCACGCCATTCCGAGATAGCTCAGTTGGCAGAGCAGCTGACTGTTAATCAGCGGGTCGCAGGTTCGAGCCCTGCTCTCGGAGCCAGCAGCAAACGGCCCGCTTCGGCGGGTCGTTCGCCGTTTTCTGCCCGGATGCGCGTCCGGTCGTCACGCAGAACGTAAGTTCGGGAGGAGGGGGGCTGCCGTGGACGACACGCTGTACGGCACACGATCAACTCGTGGCGACTGGACCCCGAACCGGCGCGCCTCGTACGGGCCGCTGTTCGAGTGGCCCACCCGCCCGGCGCGCATCGCCCGCTGGTTCGTCACCGGTTACCTGCTGCCGTGGAACACGCTCTACTTCGGCGTCGCCGCGGCGCTGTACTTCCTGGCGACGCCGTCGACCGCCACCATGCGCGATCTGGCCCCCGGCTGGGTGATCGCCATCCTGGTTCGCAACATGGCGGTGGTGGTGGCCTGGTACGGGCTGTTCCACTGGCGGCTGTACCAGCGCCGGGCCCAGGAGCAGCGGTTCAAGTACAACCCCCGTTGGCCGCGCGAGGGTGAGCGGTTCCTGCTCGGCAGCCAGACCCGCGAGAACGTGTTCTGGTCGCTCGTCAGCGGCGTGCCCATGTGGACGGCCTACGAGGTGCTGACGCACTGGCTGTTCGCCAACGGCCACATTCCATGGCTGGCATGGTCCACCAACAAGGTGTGGTTCGTGGTGCTCATGCTGCTCGTGCCGCTGTGGCGTGAGGTGCACTTCTACGCAGTGCACCGCCTCATCCACGTGCCGTGGCTGTACCGGCGGGTGCACGCCCTGCACCACCGGAACACGAACCCGGCGCCGTGGTCGGGCCTGTCGATGCACCCGGTGGAGCACCTGGTGTACTTCAGCTGCGTGGCCATCCACTGGATCGTGCCGTCGCACCCCCTGCATGCGATGTTCAACCTGGTGCACGCCACGCTCGCGCCGGTGCCGGGCCACAGCGGCTTCGAGACCATCGAGGTGGGTGACGAGCGCGGCGTGGACACCGGCTGCCTGAACCACTACCTGCACCACAAGTACTTCGAGGTGAACTACGCCGACGGGGCCATCCCGTTCGACCGGTGGTTCGGCTCGTTCCACGACGGCTCGCCCGAAGCCCACGCCGCGCTGAAGCAGCGCCTGGCGGCGCGCAACGTCGCCGCCGACTGAGCGGAGGAGCCCATCCCGAAGTGGGGGCTTCGAGAAATCTGCCCTAGAGTCGGGTCGATGACGGGACTGCTGCGACGGGACGCTGCGCCGCTCGGCTCGACGCTGACCATCAGCTGCGACTCGGCGGCGGTCCTCGACGCGCTCGACGGCACCCTGTGCCAGTACCCGCAGTCGCTGGCCATCGGCGGTTCGCTGCACCTGGACATCCGCGTGGTCGACGACACCGACGCCGACCCGGGCTGGCCGAACGTCACCGCCGAGTTCACCGACGACTGCATGACGGTGCACTGCGGCGCGTCCACGGCTGTGGTCCACCAGCGCGACGGCCGGGCCGAGCTGGTGCTGTCGCGCTCGCTCAGCACCATCACCGACGCAGTGCGCCTGTTCGCCGAGGCGGCGTTCACGAACGTCCACGTCGCCCAGGGCCGCCTGCACGCCGTGCACAGCGCCCTGGTGGCCCACGAGGGCACCGGGCTGCTGCTGCGGGGCCCCTCGGGCGCCGGGAAGAGCACCATCACGTACTCGTGCCTGCGTCGGGGCATGGCCGTGGTGAGCGACGACTGGGTGTACGCCGCGGCCGGGCGCCGAGTGGACGAACTGGCCGGCTACCCGTGGCGGATGATGCTCACCCAGGAGGCCGCGCAGCGGTTCCCCGAGCTGGCCGGCAGGGAACTGGTGCCGCACACGTCGGCCGAGGGGTGGAAGCTTCCCATCGTGCCGCCGGCCGAGCTGCGGTTCCCCACGCACGCCGTGCACGCCGTCGTCCTGCTCGACGCCGACACCACCCTGTCGCTCACCCCGATCGACCGCGACGAGGCCCGTCAGCGGTTCTGGGACGCATCGCTGCCCATCGAGCGCGATGATCTCCCTCACGACTTCGTGGATGGGCTGCTCGACCGCCCCACCTACGTCCTCCGACGCGGCACGTCGCCCGACGATGCCGCAGCACTACTCCAGGAGTTGGCGACCCGATGCCCGACATCCTTCTGACGCACGGCTACTTCTTGTGGGACGACGAGAAGGAACGCCAGATCATGAAGCCCTACGCACCGCTGGGCATCCTGTACCTGAGCGCGTACCTGAAGCGCGAGGGCTTCGACGTGGAGGTGTTCGACACCACGTTCTCGTCGAAGGACGCGCTGTCGGCCCGCTTCGCCGCCACCCCGAACGGTGTGGTCGGCGTGTACACGAACCTGATGACCCGGGCCAACGCCCTGTGGGTGGCGCAGGAGGCGAAGAAGTTCGGCTGGACCGTGGTGTTCGGTGGGCCGGAGAGCGCGAACTACCCCGACGACTACATCGAGCGCGGCGCCGACGTGGTGGTGGTGGGCGAGGGCGAGGCCACCATGGCCGAGCTGCTGCCCGTGCTGCGCGACAAGGGCAAGCACCGCCTGCACGGTGTGAACGGCACCGTGTTCCGCGACGAGGACGGCAAGGCCGTGCACAACCCGCCGCGCGACAAGATCGCCGACATCGACACGCTGCCGTGGCCCGACCGCGACGCCATCGACACCGCGGCCTACGTGAACGTGTGGCGCGAGCACCACGGCATGGGCTCGGTGAACCTCATCACCGCCCGCGGCTGCCCGTACAAGTGCAACTGGTGCAGCCACGCGGTGTTCGGTTATTCGCACCGCCGGCGCAACCCCATCGACTGCGTCGACGAGGTGCAGCACATCGTCGAGCGCTACGCGCCCGAGCAGGTCTGGTACGCCGACGACGTGTTCACCATCAGCCACAAGTGGCTGCACGAGTACAACGACGAGATGAAGCGGCGCGGCATGCGCATCCCCTTCGAGACCATCTCGCGCGCCGACCGGATGAAGAAGGACGACGTGGTGCAGGCGCTGGCCGAGCTGGGTTGCTATCGCATCTGGATCGGCTCCGAGAGCGGCAGCCAGCGCATCCTCGACGCCATGCAACGCGGCGTGAAGGTGGAGGAGGTGCAGCTGGCCACGAAGCTGGCCAAGCAGCACGGCATCGAGGTGGGCATGTTCCTGATGTGGGGCTACGACGGTGAGGAGTACACCGACATCGAGGCCACCATCGAGCACGTGAAGGAGACCGACCCGAACATCTTCTTCACCACCGTGGCATACCCCATCAAGAACACGGGCTTCTACGAGAAGGTGAAGCAGAAGCTGGTGTTCTCCACCGAGTGGAACACGGGCAGCGACCGCGACCACAAGATCATGGGCCGGCACTCGAAGCAGTACTACTCGTACGCCGACCAGTGGCTGTTCAACGCGGTCGACGCGCATCGTCTGCGCGACGCGAACCCGACGGCCGCCGCCGAGAAGGCGGCCGCTGCCGAGGCGGCGCGGCTGGCCCTGCTGTCGGTGGCCGACGAGGTCGAGGTCTGACGCTGCAGCCCGAACCCGCGTCGCCGTTCGACGAGTTGGCGGCCGAGTACGACGACACGTTCACGCACACCGTCATCGGCCGCACCATGCGCGCCGCTGTGTGGCGGCGCACCGACGCGTTGTTCGCGCCCGGCGCCAAAGTGCTCGAGCTGAACTGCGGCACCGGCGTGGATGCGCTGCACCTGATGGATCGCGGTGTGTCGGTGCTGGCCACCGATGCCGCGCAGGGCATGGTCGACGTCGCCCGCAGCCGCGGGGTGGACGCGGTGCGCTGCGACGCGGAGGACATCGGCTCGGTGGGCGCGATGCGCGGCCCGTTCGACGGCGCGCTTTCGAACTTCGGCGGGTTGAACTGCGTGGCCGACATGGAGCGCGTCGCCGCGGGCCTGGGCTCGTCGGTGCGGCCCGGTGGTGCGGTGCTGCTGTGCGTGATGGGCCCGGTGGTGCCGTGGGAGTGGGCGTGGTACCTGGGCCACCGGCAGGGCCGCAAGGCCGTGCGCCGGTTCAAGGACAGCACCGAGTGGCGTGGCCTCACCATCCGCTACCCGTCGGTCGGTTCGCTGCGCACCACGTTCGCCCCGTGGTTCGCGTGCGAACGCGCCTGGGCGCTGGGCGCGTTCGTGCCGCCGTCGTACGTCGAGCCGTTCGCGGCGAAGCACCAGGGATTGGTCGAGCGCCTCGACCGCATCGAGCGCCGCACCGAGACCTGGTGGCCGGTCGTGCGCGCTGCCGACCACTACGTGCTGGAGCTGCGCCGGCGATGAAGCTGCGCGCCGAGTACCCCGTGGTCGACGGCATCCACCGCTGCCTGCCACCCGAACGTGCCGAGTTCTACGCGCAGTTCCTGCAGGAGTACACGGCCGTGCGCATGGCCGAGGGTCGAGCGAGTGACGACCCCGAGTACTTCCGTCGCCTGCCCGAGCCGACGCCCGGTGGGCCCATCGAGTGGCAGTGGAAGATCCGTCGCTGCACGTGGGCCACGGTGAAAACGAAGGTGCTGAAGCCCGCACCACCGGCGTTGACGGTGGTCGACGTGGGAGCCGGCCTGGGTTGGTTGTCGAACCGGGCCAGCGAACTGGGCCACGACGTGCACGCGGTGGACATCACCATCGACGACACCGACGGCCTCGGCGCCGCTCGCCACTTCGTGCACCCGTTCGAGCGGTACCAGGCCGAGATGGACGACCTGCCGTTCGCCGACGCCACCGCCGACCTGGTGGTCTACAACGCCAGCCTGCACTACTCGACTGACTACCGGCGCACGCTCGCCGAGGGCCTGCGGGTGCTGAAGCCCGGGGGCCGGCTGGTGGTGCTCGAGACGCCCATCTACCGCACCCGTGCCGCCGGCGATGCCATGGTGGCCGAGCGGCACGCCCAGTTCGAGCGCCAGTACGGCACCCGCTCCGAGTCGGTGCCGTCCATCGAGTTCCTCACCGACGACATGCTCGACGAGCTGGCGCGCGACCTGCGCATCCGCTGGCGGTCGCACCGCACCTGGTACGGCTGGCAGTGGGCGATGCGCCCGTGGAAGGCGCGGTGGAAGAAGAAGCGGCCGCCGAGCCGATTCGTCGTGCTCGTCGCTGCGCGGTCCTGACCGCTGGCATAGGGTTCGGTCCATGACCGACATCCGTGGCACCGTCGCACTGGTCACCGGTGGCAATCGTGGCGTGGGCAAGGCCGTCGTCGATGAGCTGCTCGCCCGTGGCGCGGCCAAGGTGTACGCCGGGGCGCGCACGCCCGACGAGGCCGACGTGCAGGGTGCCGAGGTCGTGCAGCTGGACATCACCGACCCTGCCCAGGTGGCTGCGGCCGCACAGCAGTGCAGCGACGTCACCCTGCTGGTGAACAACGCCGGTCTGCACGCCAACG
>CBHWEI010000132.1:0-10515 GCA_966112835.1 uncultured Acidimicrobiaceae bacterium | reverse complement strand
GCCTCGAAGAACAGGCCCTCCTGGCTGGCGATGCAGCCGTCGGTCCAGTGCGGCAGCAGCATGAGCGCCATGGTGGTGCCGTAGGCGCCGGTGTCGCCGTTGTTCTCCCACAGGGCACGGCCGCAGCCGAGGCCCTCGTCGGCGCTCTTGCCCAGGTTGGCCATGGTGTCGATGACGCCCTTGTACTCGCCGTACGCGGGGCGGCCCTCGTAGCCCTGGAAGTTGTACTTCGTCCACCCGTCGGACAGCGCGTCCTTCGCGGACGGGGTGAGCGTGATGAGGTCCCACCCGGCGATGCCCCACGAGTACACGGCCTTGTCGTTCTTGGTGACGAACCGGGCACCCGGCATCTCCTGGAACGAGAACAGCTGCACCACGAGCACGACGATGGAGACGACCGCGGCGGTGACCACACCCGACACCCAGATGTCGCCGACGGACACGTCGCGCTGGCGCACGCCCTTGATGACGAAGTGGACCGTGTCGACGATGCCCACCATGCACAGCAGGAGCCGCACCAGGTACAGGAACGGCAGCACACGCGGGTTCCACAGCAGACCGATGACCGGCAGGCTGTCGCGCGCCACGTAGGTGAGCGCCATGAGCGCCAGGCACATGATGCCCAGCCACGCGCCGGTGAGGTTGCGCTTCACCACGCTGCTGACGAACCCGACGACGGCGAAGCCCGACACCAGCAGGTCCCAGAACACCGGGTACTGGAAGAACATGTTCCAGAAGCTGTCGTTCACGCCGTCCGGGCGGAAGCCGTACTTCATGTCGGTCATGTACTGGTGGTTGAAGACGAACGGGATGATCCAGAACGCGCTGAGCATCACCGCCGTGACGCCCATGGTGAGCCCGTAGACGAACCGGGTCTTGTCCATCCACACCAGCCACATGAGCAGCGCACCGATGACCACGAAGATGGCCACGATGCCGTGCGACAGGATGGCGAGCGCCAGGACGATTGCCGCCCAGTTGCGGAACTTGCCGGTCTCGAGGCCGCGTGCGAACAGGCCCAGGCCGAGCATGGCGAACGACAGCGCGATGGAGAACGAGAACTCGCCCGCCATGGTGCTCTTCACGTTGCCGCCGTAGATGCTGAAGCTCTCGTCGAACAGGAAGACGATGGCGGCCAGGGCCATCAGCTCGGGGATGGGGAACCGGAAACGAGCCAGGCGGCCGAACGCCCAGCAGCAGAACGGCAGGGTCACGATGCCCAGGCAGGCGACCACCTTGAACGCGATGCCGTACGGCAGGAACACGTTCAGGAACACGATCATCAACGCCGGGATGACCATGTAGAACCGGTACAGCGGGAAGCCGTTGTACCAGTAGTTGCTCCAGCCCTGGATCTGGAAGTGCGGCAGCAGGTGGTCGCGCAGGTAGGCGGGCGCCATGACGTGCGCGCCCATGTCACCACCGGTGGGCGTGTTGTTCGCGAACACGAGGTCGAGGTGGATGACCTTCAGCACGGCGAACGTGCACCCGCCCACCACCACCAGCGCGGTGAGGTACTGGGCGATCCGCTCGGCCGGCCACGGCCGGTTCAGCCAGTTCATCGGGCGACGGACGATGCGTCGGCCGACTCGGCTCGCGGTGGAAGGGGTGGTGGCCGCGACCGCCGGATCGACGACGTCGTCGTCGGCCTCCGGTGCCGGGCTGCCGAACGGGTCGTCGAGAAGGGAGTCCTGGTCGCTCATGCCGTTGCGCATTGTTTCACGCCGGGCGCGCCGTGACCGGTCACGCGAACGCGACGAGCACCAGGCCCGTCGCATTGAAGGCCATGTGCGCAAGCACTCCCATGCCCAGGCGCCGGGTGAGCAGCGCGCAGGCGCCGAGCACCAGGCCCACGACGAACAGGCCGGGGATCTCGATGGGTTGGAAGTGGATCAGCGCGAACCACAGGGCCACCGCGACCACGGCGAGCCACTCGTGGAATCGGCGCGTGAACGCTCCCTGCAGCAGGCCGCGGTACACGAGCTCCTCCACGATGGGCGCCCCGATGACCACCACGAACACCAACAGCACCATGCCCGCGCCCGACGCGCTGTCGAACAGGTCGCGTGCCCGTTCCTGCACCTTGTCCTGCGAGAAGACGTCGGGCCACAGGCCCGACAACGGCCAGTAGAGCAATGGCACCAGCACCAACTGGGTGATCACGCCGATGGGGATGCCCACGGCGTCGCGCAACGTGACGCTGAGACCCCAGTCGGCCGAGAACGAGCCGACACCCCACTTGCGGCCGGCGCCCCACAGCGCCGCCAGCAGCGGCACCCACCCGGCGACGGCGGTGGCGAACAGCCAGCCCGGGCCGGCCTCGGCCACGGTGGTGGCGCCGGACGCCGCTTGGACGGCGGCAGCGACGATCTGCCCGGCCATCCAGGCTCCCAGCCACAGCAGGCACGCCTGCTGGAACGGTACCTGGGCGCGGTCGTCGCGGTGTTGCGGAGTGACCAACGGCGACGACACGACGGACGAGCCTACCGGCCGACCGTGTTCGCGACCGGGCGCGGCGGATTCAGCCGGCGAGGCGGGGCACCGACGCGTACGCCAACTGGCGACGAGCCCGGCGGTCCTCGAGGCGCCACCCGTTGGGCACCGACAACCGCACCGTGTGCCGCTGGCACAGGTCGTAGTTGTGCGGATCGCGTTCGTCCGACAGGTCGTCGAGCCACACGAGCGAGCGTGCGTACTGGTACGAGAGGGTCGAGATGGCCTCTTCGGCGCATCCGGAGCGGGAGCACTGCCGACGCATGACGACACGCTAGGGCGCACCGCGTGGCCAGTGGTGGATACGGGCCGTAGCATTGCCATATGTCCAACCTCCCCCCGCCGCCCCCGCCCCCGCCGCCGGGCCGCGGTCAGCAGCCTGGTCAGCAGCCGCCCACCGGCGGCCCGAAGCGCCCCATGGGCGGCTGGCCCCGCTGGACCATCCCCGTCCTCCTCGCCGTGCTCGTCGGCACGCTGCTCCTCAACCAGGTGTGGCCGGGCGAGACGGGTCAGAAGCTGAGCTACACCGACTTCATCACCGCGGTCCAGGCCGACCAGGTGTCGCTGTTCACGCTCACCAACGGCACGAACTCCATCGAGGGCGAGCTCAGCGACGGCAGCAAGTTCACCACCACCGTGCGCGACAACTTCCCCGACGAGTCCGAGCGCGCCCTGCTCGCCGAGCACAAGGTGAACTGGACCACGAAGGAGCCCTCCAGCAACTGGTTGCTGAACTGGGCCAGCCTGCTGCTGCCGTTCGTGCTCATCATCGGCTTCCTGGTGTGGATGAACCGCCGGGCGCAGGGCCAGATGGGCAACGTCATGTCGATAGGGCGTTCCCGCGCCAAGACGTACTCGGCCGACAAGCCGTCCACCACCTTCGCCGACATCGCCGGCTACGAGGGCGTGAAGCAGGAGATCACCGAAGTGGTCGACTTCCTGCGCATGCCCGAGCGGTTCCGCGAGATCGGCGCCCGCGTGCCCAAGGGCATGCTGCTGGTCGGCCCTCCCGGCACCGGCAAGACCCTGTTCGCCCGTGCGGTCGCCGGCGAGGCCGGCGTGGGCTTCCTCAGCGTCACCGGCTCCGACTTCATGGAGATGTTCGTGGGCGTCGGCGCCAGCCGCGTGCGCGACCTGTTCGCCCAGGCCCGCAAGCTGGGTCGGGCCATCATCTTCATCGACGAGATCGACTCGATCGGCCGCAAGCGCGGTGCCGGCCTGGGTGGCGGGCACGACGAGCGCGAGCAGACACTGAACCAGATGCTCGCCGAGATGGACGGCTTCGAGACCAGCGAGGGCATCGTCATCCTCGCCGCCACGAACCGTCCCGACATCCTCGACCCCGCGCTGCTGCGCCCGGGCCGCTTCGACCGCCAGATCGTGGTGCCGCTGCCCGAGAACGAGGAGCGCCTCGCCATCCTGAAGGTGCACAGCCGCGACAAGCGCATGGGCCCCGACGTCGACCTCGAGGTCATGTCGAAGGCCACCCCCGGCATGAGCGGCGCCGACCTGGCCAACCTGGTCAACGAGGCGGCCCTGTTCGCCGTCCGCCGTGGCAGCAAGCAGGTCGAGCGCATCGACTTCGAGAACGCCCGTGACCGCGTGGTCATGGGCGCCCGCCGCGAGAGCCTGGTGCTCAGCGCCGAGGAGCGTCGCGCCACCGCCATCCACGAGGGCGGCCACGCCATCCTCACGGTGGTGCTGCCCAACGCCGACCCGCTGCACAAGGTCACCATCCTCCCCCGCGGCATGGCCCTGGGCGTCACGTGGAGCCTGCCCGAAGAGCGGCACACGTACTCGAAGGAGTACTTCGAGGACGTCATCTGCCGTGCAATGGGCGGCCGCGTGGCCGAGAAGCTCGTGTTCGGTCACCTCAACTCGGGTGCCGCCAACGACCTCGAGCAGGCCACCAGCATCGCCCGCCGCATGGTGCGCGAGTGGGGCATGAGCGACGCCGTCGGCCCCATGGCCTGGAGCGGCCACCAGCAGGTGTTCCTCGGCGAGGACCTCATGACCCAGGGTCGCGAGTACAGCGACGACACGGCCAAGATGGTCGACAACGAGATCTTCCGCATCCTCCACGAGCAGGAAGCCCGTGCCACCGAGATCCTCGGCAAGCACCGCGACGCCCTCGAGGCCGTGGCCGAGGAGCTCCTCGAGCGCGAGACCATCGACGGCGCCGACGTGGCCCGCCTGGTGCAGGCCAACCTGGCCGACTCGGTGACTTCCGAGAACGACCACGAACAGCCCGTCGGCGACTGACGCGGCGCTTCAGTCGGGCGGGTTGCCCAACTCGGGTTCGGGTGAGCTGCCGGGTTCGCGCGCATCGGCGACGGCGGCCCACAGGTCGGTGGCGGTGACCGGGCCGGCGAAGCCGCGGTGCACCACGCCCTGCGCGTCGGCGATGGCGACGATGGGCACGGCCTGGATGCCGTACTTGTCGTGCAACGCCCGGGCCGACGGGAACTCGAGGTCCACCACGGCCACCTCACGCGAGGCCAGCACCGCCGCCTTGCTACGGACGTCGGCGCAGGTGTGGCACGTGGCCGAACTGAACACCACCACCACCCACGGCGCAGTGGCCTGAGGGAAGTCGGCACGATCCAACTGCGCGGGCACGGCCAGGCTGGGCTGCGTGGGCGCGGCGACGGTGCGACGCCGGCGCAGCACCAGCCCCACCACGACCGCGGCAACCACCACCGCGACGGCCACGACGAACTGCACCATCGACGCTCGTCTCAGCCGGGCATGGCCAGCGAGCCGCTGCGTCCGCGGAGGTCGCCACCTCGGGGCAGCAGGCGCTCGACGACGATGCGCTGGCTGGATTCGACGACGAGCGGCGCGCCGAGCGCAGCCGCGTCGTCGGGGATGGCGATGGTGATGACGCCCGACTTCGGCAGTGGGATCTCTTCCAGGCCGGGCACGGCCACCTCGCCGCCCGGGCCGAGGGCCTTCACGGTGACGGTGCCGTCGAGGAAGTCGAGGTTCATGACCACGAGGGTCTGATCGACGGCCAGATCGGTGCCGATGGCCATGCTCCACCGCGTGTAGCCGGTGAACACGCGTGGGGCACCGAAAACCACGGTGGTGGCGAAGCCGCTGTCGCCGGCGCGACGGGTGAGGCCGCGCTCGACCACGATGGACGCCTTGCCCTCGGTGCTGAACGTCATGCCGTGACGGCCCGGCGGCACGCCCTGGAAGTCGGCCGTGGTGAACGACATGACGTTGCCGGCAGGGATGGTGTCGGTGCGATAGCCGACGAAGCTGGGGTCGTCGTTCACGCCCCAGAAGTTCGTGGTGACCGTGACGTCCTCGTCGCTCGGGTTGTACAGGCTGTAGCGCTCGAACGTGACGTCCTCGCTGGACTCGCCGTCGGCGAACCACCACTCGGCCGACGGGGCCGGCGCACCCAGGGTGTTGGTGTACCCCGACCGCTCGCCCTGGTACGTCTGGGCCCGGGCCACCACCACGCGACCGCGGCTGGCCGAGACGGTGACGGCCAGGACGGCCTCGTCCTTGGGCATGTTCGACTCGGACACCACGACGACCGAGTTGCCGGGCACCGGGTACCCCTGCAGGTTCTGCGGCTGACGCGTGCCGTCGTTGCTGGCGAACGTGAAGTCCAGGATGGCGTCGTCGGGGAACGGGTTGGTGATGACCAGGTCTTCCTTGCTGCCGTTCAACGTGTAGTTGTCGGCGAAGTACCAGTTCGTGCTGGTGCTGTTCGAGCAGGGGCTGACCGCGTTGCCGGCGTCGGTGTTGGCCTGCTGCTCGACGAAGCCACCGCCACCGGCGATCTCGACCATGGCCGACAGGTAGCTGCCGGTGGGCTGCACCTTGGCCAGTTCCACCGTGGTGGTGGTGCGCGGCTCGACCTGGAACGCCTGCTCGCCCACGGGCGTGTCGGGCGTGTCGGAGTAGACGGTGAGATGGCCCTGCAACGGCGCATCGGTGGGGTTGGCCACGCGCACGAACCCGCCACTCGCACCGTCGGTGTTCGGCACCCCACCGCAGAACCAGGTGGAGTTGATGAACGACGCGCTGGGCACGAACGGCATGGTGGGCGCACCCAGGTCGGCGAACGTGGGTGTGGTGGGCGGCGGCGTGGTGGAGAACACGCCCAGCGGGAACAGCGCGAGCAACGCCAGCGGCAGCGCGACGAACAGCACGAGTGCGGGAAGGCGGCGGTTCATCGCGGCTCGTCCTCGATGAAGTGCAGTGCGTTCGGGTCGTCGGCGGGTTCGGCGGGCACGACCGGCGGGTCGAACGGTGAGGTGAGGTCGGCCACCGGTTCGGTGTCGGTGAGCACGGCGAGACGGCGACGCGGCAGCAGGTAGCCCGAACGGGCCCGACTGGCCGCGGCGAGCAGACCGATGACGAGCAGCAGTTGCACCACGACCCACAGCGGCCGCAGGAAGCCGGTGTCGTACGAGAGCACGGCGTCGCCGGCGGTGGGGTTGTCGAACGCCAGGGTGGAGCCGAAGGCACGACGGCCGGGCACGCCCTGGCCGTCGACCGAGAGCTTCCAGTCGGGGTCGTAGGGCACGCCGACGTGCAGCGTGCCCGACGGCAGCGGGCCGACGGCATCGCCGCGGTCGGGTGCGCCGACCGCCCACGGGATGGAGCCGCGCAGGTCGCTCTGGGCGACCGCTTCGCCGCCCGCCTGCTGGCTGGCCTCGGCGCCGGCCGGGGTGAGCGTGGCCCGCGTGGGCGTGTAGGCGGTGTTCTCGTAGACCAGGTAGTTCGGCGGCCGGGTGAGCGGCGAGGCCAGGTCGAGTTGGTCGTCGAGCACGTCGGTGAGCCCGTTCGGCGCCGGCAGCGGGTTGCTGAGCGTGCCGTTGAAGCCGTCGGCGAGCGGGATGACCACGAAGCGGATGCTGTACTGGGCCAGCAGGCGGCCGCCGCGCAGGGTGAAGCCGCCGGCCATCTGGCGCATGGCCGCGGCCACTTCCTTCTCGACGCCCGACGGCGTGCCCGAGTAGCGCTCGTCGAGGTACAGCGGGCCGTCGTCGGTGATGGCGTAGCCCACACCCGGCTGGTAGGTCCACGGCGCGACCGGCATGGCGCGCGGATCGCCGATCCACAGGATGCGATAGTCACCCGACTCGGGATCGGAGGGGAAGCTGGCGAGCACGGTGTGCAACGTGCGGCTGGGCATCTCCCATCGCCCGTTGGCCGTGGCGAGCACACCGGGCACGACGCCCAGGACCATGGCGATCATCGCCAGCACGGCGAGCGGCTGGCGCCAGCCGAACGACCCGGCGAGCACGTCGACGTCGAAGGCGGCCACCACGCACCCGGCGGCGATGGCCATGCCCACGGCCACCGGCACCAGCATGACGCCGGGCTCGGGCAGACGGAACGGCAGCGCGGCACGGTCGTCGAGCACGGCGAGCACGCCGAACACGGTGACCAGCGCGCCGGCCCGGACGGACCAGACGAAGCGCCACGAACGCGACACCAGCGGCGCCGCGAACACCGGCAGGAACAGGGCCACTCCGAGGACGGTGAAGCGCATGCCGCCCACGCCGAACTGGGCCAGCGAGCGGACACCGAGCGACCGCGAGGTGGTGGGCGGCACGCCGACGATGGCCGTCCACCCGTCGGACGACAGCAGCGTGGTGGACCACGGCAGGTTCATGAGCAGCGCGGCCACCAGCGCGGCGCCACCGCCCGCGGCCATGACACCCGCGGCGCGAGCCGAGCCACCGCACACCAGGGTGGCGAGCGCCAGCACCACGGCGATGCCCACCAGCAGCACAGCCGAGGACGGGGCGAACGCGAAGGCCGTGGCGGCGATGAGGACCAGCTGGGCGAAGATGCGCACCCGCTTGCGCACCGGCACGTCGCGCTCGGTCTCGGTCTCGGGTTCGACGTCGACCCAGCGAGTGTCGAGGCCGGCCAGGCGGCGCAACAGGTGCACCACCCACGGCGCCATGGCGTACCCCACCAACGCGCTCCACCTGCCGGCCGACAGCAGCTGCGTGGGCAGCGGCACGGCGGCGTAGACGACGAGCACGGTGATGCGCGCCCGCACCGTGGGGAAGATGGTGGCCAGGCGCCAGGCGCCCAGGTAGCCGGCCAGCAGCAGGCCGAGCACGGCGAACGTGTGCAGCAGACCCGTGTGGAACAGCGTGCCGACGCTGAGCAGTGCGGTGGCACCGATGGCGGTGGGCACGGCGCTGCTGCTGCCCAGGCCGTGGCCCGACCAACCCGACAGGTAGTCGCCGAGCATCTCGCTGGGGCTGGCCTTGAAGCGCAGGAACTCGCCGAACTGGGGCACGCCGTCGGCGATGATCTTGCGGCCACCGACCACGAACAGCAACAGCACGGCGAGCCACGCCAGCACGGGTGCGCTGCCGGCGCTCTCGCGCCAGCGACGTTCGTTGCCCAGCTCGGGGTCGACCGGGCGACTGTCGCGGGCGCGCATGTAGGCGGCGAACCGGGCGCTGCCGCGCAGCTGCAGGCCCGCGACCTCGGTGTCGGGCACCTGGCGCAGCGGCGACACGGCGCGGCGGCGCGACAGGTACGACGGAGTGCGCGGCACCATGCCCACCAGGGCGGCCAGCCCGGCGAGCGCGTCGCGGAACCGCCCGCGGACCGCCAGGAACAGCGACTGGGCGATGGTGACCAGCACCAGCTGCAGCAGCACCCACGGCAGGCGGCGAGCACCGGTGAGCGTGGCCACGCTGCGCACCCGGCTGCGGGCACGGGGACCGGCCACGGGCAGGTCGGGCCGGCGCTCGGTGAGCGCCTCGCGGTGGCGGGCGCGGGCGGCGGGGACCACGACGACGCGAGCGCCGCTCAGGTGGGCCCGCCAGCACAGGTCGACGTCGTCGCCGAAGTACTCGATGGCGGTGTCGAACCCGCCGATCGTGCGGAACAGGTCGGCACGCACCAGCAGGCAGGCCGAGGGCAGGGCGAACACGTCGCGCACGGCGTCGTGCTGCTCCTGGTCGAACTCGCCGGGCTCGATGAGCGGGTCGACGTCGGCGAACCGGTCGACGCCCAGGCCGACGTGCTGCAGCACAGCCGGTTCGTCCCAGGTGACCAGCTTCGGGCCGACGATGCCGGCGTTCGAGCGGTACAGCTCCTCCACCAGCAGGCGGATGGCCGAGGGCTCGAGGGCGATGTCGTCGTGGAGGAAGCAGAAGAAGCCGTTGTCGCCCTCCACCAGGCGCAGGACCTCGTTGGCCGCCGTGCCGAAGCCGGGGTTGCCGCCCACGGCGCGGACGAAGGAGTTGGGGACCCGCTCGCGGATGTGGGCGGGCAGGTCGCCGAGTTCGTCGACCACGAGGAACAGCAGCTTCAGGTTGCCGTAGTCCTGGCGCGCCACTCCGTCGAGCACCTCGTCGAACCACTCGCCCGGCTGGTGCACGACCATCACGGCCACGACGGGCGGGGCGATCGTTCCGGCGGCTTCCACGAAGGCTCAAGGCTAGCCGGGGTGACCCCGTGCCGACCGTGCACCCCCGGGATGATCACGAGTACCGGAGTGCTTGCAAAAGTTAGCACTGTGGGATACGATGCAATCATCCCCCTTCGAGAAAGGCCGCTCACCATGGCAACCCTCCCCCAGCTCCCCACCGTCGACTTCACCCGTCTCGATGCCGCCAAGGCCGTCGACACCGTCACCAACGTCCTGCGCGACGGCGCCTACATCACCATCGGCCTCGGCGTGCTCGGCGCCCAGCAGGCTGCTGAACTGGCCAAGACCACCACGGTGAAGCTGCAGGACACCAGCAAGCAGTACAGCGACAAGCTGCAGGATGCCGGCAAGCAGTACGCCGACAAGCTGCAGCAGGCCGGCGACAAGGCCCGCACCGCCACCGAGACGCTCACCAAGCAGGTGCGCGGCCTGGTCGGCAGCGCCGCCTGATCGTCCCGAACCCGGGCGTCAGCGGTAGTAGCCGGTGACGTCCACCAACACGTGCACCGCCGTACTCGCGGCGACACACCAACGGCCGCTGGCCTCGGCGGGGCCGCCGACCCCCCCGGCCGTTGGCCGGCGCGCGGGGCCTC
>CBHWEI010000131.1:0-10611 GCA_966112835.1 uncultured Acidimicrobiaceae bacterium | reverse complement strand
GGTGCACCATCTCGTTCACCCTGTGGAGCGCAGCGGCGTTGCCGAGCACCACCAGCATGTCGCCGGCACGAAGCGGGCCGTCCGCTTCGTGCCAGCGGCGTACCTGCCCGCCCTGCCGCAGGCCGAGGATGTGCAGGTCGGGTGCCGAACCGCCCAGCGTGCGCAGGTCGAGCCCTTCGGCGGCCGACTCTGCGCCCACCTCCAGTTCCTCCACGCGCATGTCGGTGCCGGGGATGGCCAGCACGCCCAGCACCTCGGCGTCGAGCGCAGTCGCGGCCATGCCCGCGCCGACGCTCTCGTACACCGGCACCACGTGCGAGGCGCCGGCCCGCATGAGCCGCTCGCTCCAGTCGGCGTCGCTCACGCGGGCGACGATGCGCAACGACGGGGCGATGGACCGGGCGGTCAGCGCGACCACTGCGTTCGACGGGTCGTCGAGCGTGGTGATGAGTGCGGCGGCGCGCTGGACGCCGGCCGTGCGTTGCACGGTGACGTCGCGGGCGTCGCCCTTCAGGAACACGGCGCCCGCCGCAGTGATGGCGTCGTCGAGGCCCTCGGTGGTGTCGACGATGACCACCTCGCGACCGGCGCGCACGGCGGCGTCGGCCGAGGCCCGGCCCACCCGACCGAAGCCGACGATGACCACGTGGTCGTGCAGATGCTCACGCACCTTCGATCTCCTTCGCTCGCGCAACGCCGCTGCGACGTCGCCGGACACGAACAGGGCCGTCAACGCGGCGGCCGAGTACACGAACACGCCGAAGCCGGCGAAGATCGTGCCCATCGTCCACACGCGGCCGGCGGAGCCCAACGGGTGCACCTCGCCGTAGCCCACCTGGCCCAGTGTGATGGTGGACATGTAGATGGCGTCGAACCACCCCCACCCCTCGATGACCACGTACCCGGTGGAGGCGATGGCGATCGCCGCCAGGGCGGCCAGCAGGGGACCACGCAAGCGGCGGAGCAACAAGGCCCTCATGGCCCCAGTGTGCGCCGGGGCGACCCGCGGGCACAGAGTACGTTGGCCCTCGTGACCAGGGACGTTCGTGACGACCTCGTCGCGGCGCACCGGGCGTCGCTGGACCACGTGGTGTCGCCGGGCGCTCGTTTCACCGGCGAGCAGCGACGGCGCATCGCCGACGTGGCCATCGCCGCCGCGCTGACCGTCGACGCCGCCCCGCCCTGGGTGCGCCCCACCGGCGATCCGGCGCTCGACCTGGCGTTCCGGCTGGGCCGCTACGCGGGCACCGTCACCGAGCAGTGGTACGAGCAGCTGGTCACCGAGGGGCTGCATCCGCTCGAGTGGGTGGAGGTGGTCGGCGTGGTGGTCGCGGCGTTGCCACCCGTGCTGTTCGCCCGGGCAATCGGCGCGCCGATGCCGCAGCTGCCGCCACCCGTCGCCGGGCCACCGCACGGCCGCGAGGCCGAAGAACTGGCCCGGCCCACGCTGAACTTCGTACCGGTCGCTGCGCCGGCCGACCGCACCGCGTCGGTGGTGCAGGCCCTGAGCGCGCTGCCCGACGAGTGGGACAACCTGTGGCGCCTCGCCCAGGCCCAGTACATGGGCGACCGCGACATGGACGACCCGCTGTGGAACCGGGGCACGCTCAGCCGCCCGCAGATGGAGCTGGTGGCCGGCCGGCTGTCGCTCATTCGTGAGTGCTTCTTTTGAACGACGTCCCACGCGGGCATGCTCAGTTGGAGCAGCCATCAGGACGGCACCCCGGCCGACATCGACGCGCTCGCATCGGGCAGCGGTGACGCCGGCCTGCCCCACGGCGCGGCGCTGATGGCCTTCGTCGACGCAGCCGCGGGCTGGGACCGCGACGCGCTGGCCGTCGCGCGCGAGCAGCTGGTCGCAGCGGCGGGAGAGGCGTTCATGATCGACGCGGCGGCCGTCGTCGCCAACTTCGAGATGATGACCCGGGTGGCCGACGGCACAGGCGCGAAGCACACGCCCGAGACGGTCGCGGCCCGTACCGAACTGGCCGTGCGACTGGGGATGGTCGAAGGTCCCTGACGCCGAGGTGCGAGACTGTCGTACGGTCGTGGCGGTCGACTCTGGAGGGGGCTCGCATGCGTACCTGGTGGCGTTCCATCGGAACCTGGCTCAGCCGGCACACCGCGCTGGTGCTGGCGGGTGTGCTGGTGCTCACCGGGCTGTTCGCGATCGGGCTGAAGAAGCTCGACTTCGCGACCGGGCAGGACAGCTACATCGACCCGGCGTCGCAGGTGGCGAAGGACAACCACGCGTACCAGGAGCTGTTCGGCGGCGAGAACATGGTGGTGCTGTTCACCGTCGACCAGGGCAAGAACCTGGCCGACCTGTTCACCACCGGCAACGTCGGCCAGATGAACGAGGTCGAGGCCTCGTTGGCCGAGGACCCGTCGATCGTGTCGGTCGTGTCGCCCGTGAAGCTGCTGCAGTGGACGAACGACCTCATCGCCAAGGGCACCGCCAGCGAGATCATCGCCCGCACCATCGAGCGCGACCCCGACGAGGCCAGCAAGGCGTTGCGCCAGGCCGACGCCACGCTCACGACGCTGCGCCTCGGCGCCGCGGGTGAGCAGACGCTCGACAACCCCGACTGGGTGAAGTTCCTGCTGTACGACAACACCGGCTTCAGCGTCGACGCGAACAACAAGCTGGTCACCCCGGCCGACGACCAACTGCAGGTGCGCAAGGCGCTGCGGGCGTTCATGCCCGACTCGCGGCACGCCGTCATGGCCGCCGTCCTCGTCGGCAACGCGCCGCTCGACGCACTGGCCGCCGGCTCCGACGCGGTGAAGCACCAGTTCGCCGACCGCACGTTCGACAACGCCGCCGTCATCGTCACCGGCACGCCCACGTTCCTGACCGACATCAACAACTACCTGCAGGGCGGCATGCTCACGCTGGGCGGCATCGCCGTGCTGGTGATGATGGTCATCCTGGTCGTCGCGTTCCGCGTGCGCTGGCGGCTGCTGCCCATGGCCGGCATGGTGGTCGGCGTGCTGTGGGGGTTCGGCGCCTTCGGTTTCACCGGCACGAAGCTGTCGCTCGTCACCATCGCCGGGTTGCCCATCCTGATCGGGCTCGGCATCGAGTTCTCCATCCAGGTGCACAACCGCATCGAGGAGGAGCGCACCATCGAACGCGTCGCCGACCCCTATGGCCAGACGCTGTCGTACATGGGCCCGCCGCTGCTGGCCGCCACCATCGCCGCCGTCATCGCATTCCTCACGGTGAAGATCTCGAAGGTGCCCATGGTCCAGGACTTCGGCGTGCTGCTGTCCATCGGCATCGTGGCGTTGTTGATCGCCGGCATCGTCATCCCGCTCGCCGTCATCGGCGGGCGTGAGCGCCGCAAGCCCTCCGACGACGCGCCGAAGCCGAGCTGGGTGGAAGCGACGGTGCGCCGCCTGGGCAGCTTGCCGCGTGCCGCCGTGCTGCCGCTCGTGATCATCGCCATCGGCATCCCGGTGCTGGGGCTCATGCTCGAGGGCGGCACGAAGATCGAGAGCGACCCCATCAACTGGGCGAACCAGGACAGCGCGGCCATCCAGAACGCGCGCACGCTGGAGCGCGAGACGGGCTTCTCCAGCACGCTCGGCGTGTTCGTGCAGTCGGACCCGGCCGTGCCGTCGAACGGTGTGTTCACCGACCAGATGGGCGCATTCCAGATGCACCTGGTCGAGAGCCAGTTGGGGGCCAACGCCGAACTGGCGCAGGCGTCCAGCCTGGCGACCACGGTGGGCTGGCTGGCCGAGGTGCCGGGCGCCACGCCGCTGCCGCCCACCGGGCTGGACATGCTGCAGGCGTACGGCGTCGCGCCGGCCTCGCTGCAGTCGCTGCTCGTGGCCGATGACGGCAACGCCGCACAGGTGCTGTTCCAGGTGGGCCCGTCGTCGCTGGAGGAACGGTCGGTGGTGCTGCGCAACGTCGAGTCGGCCATCGTCGACCCGGGCGACGACTCGGCCCTCCTGCCGCAGAAGGCCACCGCCACCACCGGCGGCCTGGCCGTCGTGGGTGTGGGCCTGCTCGAGAACATCACCGCCAACCGGGCCGAGCTCACCATCGTGGCCGTGCTGCTCGTCGGCGCGTTCATCATCCTGCGCTACCGCGACCTGGCCCGCGGCCTCATCACCATGATCCCCGTGCTGCTGGCCGTCGGCATGTCGGCCGTGCTGGTGCGGGTGCTGAACATCACGCTCAGCCCGCTCACCACCGTCGGCGGCCCACTGGTGGTGGCCACGTGCGCCGAGTTCTCGGTGCTGCTCGTCGACCGCTACGCCGAGCAACGCGACCGGCTGTTCAACCCGGAGGACAGCAACCGCATCGCCGCGGAACGAACGGGTCGAGCGTTCTTCACGTCGGCGCTCACCACGCTGGGCGGGTTCGCCGTGCTGATGTTCAGCACGCTGCCGCTGCTGGCCGACTTCGGCATGGTGGTCACCATCAACATCGCCGTCGCGCTGCTCGCCGCGCTCGTGGTGGTGCCCCCGCTGGTGAAGGAGGCAGACGCCCGCGGTCTGTTGGTGATGGGCCCGCGGCGCAAGCTGCACGAGGGCCGCAACCGCACCATCGCCATGGCACTGTCCAGCGCGGTGCTCGCGGCCGTGGGCCTGGCGCTGGTGGTGCGCGCCGCCGACAGCACCGAAGCGGCTGCACCGTCGCCGCGGCAGACCCAGTCGGCCGAGGCGCCGGCCACCATCCCGCCGTCCACCACCGTGCCGCCCACCACCTCGCTGGCACCCGACTCGACGTTGCCGCCCGGCCCTCCCGAGCGTCCGAGCGGCCTCGTTGCCGGCGCGTTCTACGACGGCCTGGTCGCCGTCGGCGTGGACCCCGGCATCGCTCGGTGCTCGGCCGACGACCTGCTCGCCACCACGTCCGAGGCCGACCTGTTGGCCATGGGCATCGCCAGCGTGCCCCGCCCGGCCGACGTGAACGCCCTGCTCGACGCCTCGGCCAAGCGTTGCGGCGTCACCCAGGACCAACTCGACGCAGCAGCCGCCGCCACCGGCTGACCCGCCCAACTCGGATCGCTGGCACCGGATGTCGCGCTGAGCGCAACATGTGGTGACAGCGGTGGGGGTCAGGTTTCGGGGTCGTCGCGTTGTTCGCGGAGGAAGCGTTCGAACTCGGCGGCCAGGTCGTCGCCGGTGGGCATCTGCGCCTCGGCCTTGCGGTCGTAGTCGTGCTCGAGCATGGCGACGTACGACGCGGCGTGGTCGTCCTCGGCGACGGCTTCGTCGTGCAGGCTTCGCCAGCGCATGGCGTCCTCGGCCAGTGCGGCGTGCCCGGTGGGGATGCCGATGACGCTCTCGAGGTGACGCAGCAACGCGGCGGAGCTCTGCGGGTGCTTGGCGTTGCCCAGGTAGTGCGGCACTCCGACGCGCAGCGACACGGCTGGGATGCCGGCACGGTCGAGTCGCTCCTGCAGCACACCCACCAGGCCGGTGACCCCCTGGTACTGCGGGCGCGACAGGCCGAGCGCGCGCACCAGGCCGTCGTTGGTGCTGCTGCCCACGACCACGGGCGGGCGCGAGTGGGGGATGGCCTCGGGCGCTGCACCCAGGGTGACCACCACCTCGCACCCCAGTCGCTGGGCGACCTGGATGATGGCGTCGGCGAAGGTGGCGTAACGCAGGTGCGGTTCCACCCCGCTGAGCAGCACCAGGTCGTGCTTCATGCCGGGGTAGCGCGCCACGCGGAACTCGTTCTCGGGCCACAGCACCGAGCGCATCTCGGCGTGGTCCATGATGACCTGCGGGCGCTCCTGGGTGAAGTCGTAGAACGGATCGGGGTCGATACTGGCGACGACCGCGGCGACGCGGTCCTGGGCCAGCGTGTCGACAGCGTCGGTGGCCACTTCGGCGATGTCGAACAGGCCGCGCAGGGCCAACACCATGATGGGTTGGTGCAGCGGGGCAAGGTCGTCGAACGCCGTCGTGAGCACCGTCACGCAAGCGCCTCCACCACGAAGTCGATGCACTTGGTGAGCTTCGCCACGTCGTCGGGCTCGACCGCGGGGAACATGCCGATGCGCAACTGGTTGCGACCGAGCTTGCGGTAGCTGTCGGTGTCGACGATGCCGTTGGCGCGCAGCGCGGCGTTGATGTCGGCGGCGGGCACGCCCTCGATGTCACCACCTCCGATGTCGATGGTGCCGACGACGGTGGAACGCTGCATGGGATCGGCGACGAACGGCGTGGCGTACGAGCTGGCCTCGGCCCACGAGTACAGGTGCGACGCGCTGGTGCGGCAGCGGTCGACGCACCAGTCGAGGCCGCCGTTGCCCAGCATCCACTGCAGCTGCTGGTCCAGCAGCACCAACGTGGACAGCGCCGGCGTGTTGTACGTCTGGTTGGCTACCGAGTTGTCGAGCGCGATGTTCAGGTCGAGCGACGCCGGACGCCAGCGGTCGCTGTGGCCGATCTCGCGGATGCGCTCGAGCGCGGCCGGCGAGCACGCTGCCAGCCACAGGCCGCCGTCGCTGGCGAAGCACTTCTGCGGCGCGAAGTAGTACACGTCGACCTCGTCGGGCAGCCACGGCAGACCGCCGGCACCGGACGTGGCGTCGACCACCACGAGCGCGTCGCTCTCGGGACGGCGCAGGTGCATCATGACACCGGTCGACGTCTCGTTGTGCGTGAGCGCCACCACGTCGGCACCGTCGTCGGCCGAGCGGATGGCCGGGTGCGTGCCCGCCTCGCTCTGCACCACGATGGGCTTGCCCAGGTGCGGCGCGGCGGCCGCGGCCTCGGCGAACTTCGACGAGAACTCGCCGAACACGTAGTGCTCGCTGCGGTCGCGGATGAGGCCGAACGTGGCGACGTCCCAGAACACGGTGGACCCGCCGTTGCCGAGCACGATCTCCCAGTCGCGCGGCAGGCCGAACAGGCTCTTCAGGCCGTCACGGACGGAGCCGACGAGGTGCTTCACCGGTGGCTGCCGGTGCGAGCTGCCCAGCAGGTGCGCGTTGGCCTTGGCCAGCGCCAACACCTGGTCGGGGCGCACCTTCGACGGGCCGCACCCGAAGCGCCCGTCGAGCGGGAGCAGGTGGTGGGGGATGGTGATGTCCTGGGGGTCGGTCACGGGTGCAGTCTCGCGCCAAAACCCTCGGGCTCACGAAACGCCCAGCGGTAGGATCTCGACACGTGAACCGCACTTCTGCACGTCTTGCCGCCATTGCCGAATCCGCCACCCTCGCCGTCGATGCGAAGGCGAAGGCCCTGCAGGCGAAGGGCGAGAACGTCATCGGCTTCGGCGCCGGCGAGCCCGACTTCCCGACGCCGGCCAACATCGTCGAAGCGGCTGTCCGTGCGTGCAGCGATCCGAAGATGCACAAGTACTCGCCGGCTGCCGGTCTACCCGCGCTGCGCGAGGCCATTGCGACCAAGACCCTGCGCGACAGCGGCTTCCAGTGCCAGGCCAGCCAGGTGCTCGTCACCAACGGCGGCAAGCACGCCGTGTTCACCGCGTTCGCCGCGCTGTGCGACCCCGGCGACGAGGTCATCTGCCCGGCTCCGTACTGGACCACCTACCCCGAGGCCATCACGCTCGCCGGTGGCGTACCCGTGGTGGTGCAGACCGACGAGACCAGCGGCTTCAAGGTCACCGTCGAGCAGCTCGACGCCGCCCTCACCCCGCGGACGAAGGTGCTGCTGTTCGTCAGCCCCGACAACCCGTCCGGCGCCATCTACTCGCCCGAAGAGGTCGAGGCCATCGGCCGCTGGGCGGTCGAGAAGGGCGTGTGGGTGCTCACCGACGAGATCTACGAGCACCTCGTGTACGGCGACGACCGCTTCGTGTCCATGCCCAGCGTCGTGCCCGAGCTGGCCGACCAGTGCGTCATCGTGAACGGCGTCGCCAAGACCTACGCCATGACCGGGTGGCGCGTCGGCTGGATGATCGGACCCGCCGACATCATGAAGGCCGCCATCAACTTCCAGTCGCACAGCACCAGCAACGTCACGAACGTGGCGCAGGTGGCGGCGCTGGAGGCCGTCAGCGGCGACCTGTCGGCCGTGGCGATGATGCGCGAGGCGTTCCAGCGCCGGGCCATCACCATGCACCGCATGCTGAACGACATCCCCGGTGTGTCGGCCATCCAGCCGCAGGGCGCGTTCTACTGCTACCCGAACGTGAAAGGCCTGCTCGGTCGTCCGCTCGGCCCCAACGGCACCGTGGCGAACAGCACGCTCGAACTGGCCGACGCCATCCTCGGCGAGGCCAAGGTGGCGTTCGTTCCGGGCGAGGCGTTCGGCACCCCCGGCTACGCACGTTTCAGCTTCGCCATGGCCGACGCCGACATGGAGGAAGGCATCCGCCGCATCCACCAGTGGGCCACGGCCTGAGGCGCTTCCTCACGAACTCAAGTTCTGCCTGACGGGCACGTAACGTCGCGGCGTGACTGCTGCGCCCGACCACTTCGGATTCGACACCCTCGACCTCGGCTGGCTGGCGGCAAAGCCCGGCGCCAAATGGGGCCAGCAGCCCGACGTGCTGAACCTGTGGGTGGCCGACATGGACTTCCGTCCGCCGCCAGTGGTGGAGGACGCGTTGCGCGCCACCATCGACACGGGCGACCTGGGCTACCCCGCCTGGGCGCTCGAGCACTCGCCGGCGCTCGACGCGTTCGGCGCGCGTGCGGCTGCTCGCTACGGCTGGCAGTTCGACATCGCCCACTGCCGCGAGCTGAACGACGTCACCCAGGGCATCCAGATCGCACTGCAGCACCACACGGTGCCCGGTGACGGCGTGGTGGTGCTGCAGCCGTCGTACCCGCCGTTCCTGAAGACGGTCGAGCAGATGCAGCGTCGATTGGCGCCGCTGCACGGGCGCCGCAGCGCCGACTCGCCGACGGGCTGGGTGTTCGACTGGGACGAGCTCGACTCGACGTTGGCGGCGTCGCCGGCGAAGGTGCTGCTGCTGTGCCACCCGCACAACCCGACGGGGCACGTGTTCGACGAGGCCGAGCTGCGGCGCATCGCTGCGCTCGCCGAGCGGCACGACCTGCTGATCATCTCCGACGAGATCCACGCCGACCTGACGTTCGCACCGAACCGGCACCTGCCCATGGCGCTGTTCGCGGCCGACCGCACCGTCAGCATCCACGCCGCATCGAAGGCGTTCAACCTGGCCGGACTGCGCTACGCCATCATGCACATCGGCCCTGCCGCCCTGCGCGACCGAGTGGAGGCCGTCGCCAACCACCTGTACGGCGAGCCAAACCTGTTCGGCGCGGCCGCTGCGCACGCGGCGTGGACGGCCGGCGACCAGTGGCTCGATGCGGTGCTCGCGCACCTGGATCGGCAGCGCCACCTGGCCGTCGAGCTGGTGCACGAACTGCTGCCCGGCGTGGTGGCGTCGGTCCCCGCCGCCACCTACCTGCTGTGGTTGGACTGCACGGCCCTGGGCCTGGGCGACGACCCGTCGGAGGAGTTCCTGCGGCGCGGCGTCCGCGTGAGCGAGGGGCCAGAGTTCGGCGTGCTCGGCGTCGGCCACACGCGGTTGAACTTCGCCACCTCGGCCGAAGTGCTGCGCGAAGCGGTCAGAAGGATGGCCACCGCACCTGCATCGTGAGCACCACGAGGCACAGGATCTCGGCCACCTGCTCGGTGGCGCCGAGCACGTCGCCGCTGATGCCGCCGATCTTGCGGCGAGCCAGCGTGCCGGTGGCCAGCACGGCTACGAGCGCAGCGCCGGTCAACGGAGCTGCCCACCACCCGACCGCGATCGCCGTGATGGCGACGCCGGCGAGGCAGCCGACGGTGGCGCGCACCGGTGTGGTGCCCCGGCCGTAGTCGGCGCCCAGGCCGGAGTGCGTGGCCAACCGCATGCTCCCCGCCATGGCCACGGCGGCGACCCGACCCATGGTGTGTGCGGCGACGGCACCGGTGAACATCGCCCACGGGCCCGGCAACGAACCGAGGGCGACCACGCGCAGCAGGATCGATGCGCAGATCGCCGCGACGCCGTACGTGCCGTGTCGTGAGTCCTTGAGGATCTCGAGCCGCCGCTCGACGGTCCAGCCGCCGCCGAACGCGTCGGCGATGTCACCCAGGCCGTCCTCGTGGAACGCACCCGTGATCAGCAGCCCGACCACGACACCGACGGCTCCGGCGAGCAGCGCTGGGGTGAGGTGCCACATCCCGGCGGCCGCACCTCCCACCGCGGCACCGATGATCGCGCCCGCCAACGGGAACCACGCCACGGTGTCGTCGAGCTTCGGCTCGCGCCGCAGCCGGATGGGACCGCGCGTCAGGAACTGCAGCGCGGCGAGCAGGCCCATCGCGTCAGCCGAACCACTCGGTGAACGTCGGGACGTTGGTGATGCCCGCGCACGCCATCCGCACCAGCGGCACGGCGGCCATCGCCCCGCTGCCCTCACCCAGGCGCATGCCCAGATCGAGCAGTGGGTGTTGACCGAGGTGCGCCACCAGCCGACGGTGCCCCGGCTCGGCCGAGCAGTGTCCGACGCGGCAGTGATCCAGCGCACTCGGCGCGACGGCGAACAACGGCAGTGCAGCCGCGGTGACGACGTAGCCGTCCAGCAGCACCGGCAGACCGCGCAGCCGTGCGGCGATGATCGCCGCGGCCATCGCCACCAACTCCGCGCCGCC
>CBHWEI010000130.1:0-10611 GCA_966112835.1 uncultured Acidimicrobiaceae bacterium | reverse complement strand
GGCTCCTGGCCGCCTTCGCCGGACTCATCACGGTCATCCTGCTCGCCCAGGACCTTCCGCTCGTCGGGTACTTGCGCAAGATCGAGTTCGAACGCGTCATCGCCGGCCTCGAGCGCGACGCGTTCCTCATCGCCGGCAACGCCGAGGACGTACTCGGCAACGAGCAGCCCGACACGACGGTCGACGACCTGCAGTCGAAGGTCGACGCGTACGTCGCGGCCGAGGGCGGGCGAGTCGTGGTGGTCGACGTGAACGGTGCGCTCGTCGTGTCGTCGGACCCGAAGGACGAACGCGGCTCGCAGTTCGTGTCGGACCTGCGGCCCGAGCTGCGCGACGCGCTCAGCGGTGAGGTGTCGACGGGACAACGCAACTCGAACACCCTCGGCGGCAGCCTGGTGTACGTCGCCGTCCCCGTGCTGTCGGGGCCGACACCGGTGGGAGCCGTGCGCATCACTTATCCGGCCCAGGTCATCGACGACCGAACAGCCGAGAAGACACGCGGGCTCATCCTGGTGGGCATCATCTCGCTCATCGGTGCCGCCTTCGCCGCGTTCCTCATCTCCAGTTCGTTCACGTCACCCATCCGTCGGTTGCAGCGCACCACCGAGCGCATCGCCGAGGGCGACATGTCGCAGCGCGCTGTCGAACAGGGCCCACCCGAGATCAAGAGCCTGGCGCGCTCGTTCAACTCCATGACCGAACGAATGGAGGGCCTGCTCGAGCAGCAGAAGGCGTTCGCCGGCGACGCGTCGCACCAACTGCGCACGCCCCTCACCGCGCTGCGCCTGCAGCTGGAACGCGCCGCCGAGATGGTCGACACCGACCCCGAGGGTGCCCGCGAACGTGTGGAGGCCGCCACCGAGGAGACCGAGCGCCTGCAGCGCCTGGTCGAGGGGCTGCTCATGATCGCCCGCTCCGAAGGCTCGAAGCCCGTCACCGAAGTGGTCGACGTGTCGCAGCTGGTGGCCGACCGGTTCGAGGTGTGGGAGCCGTTCGCTGGCGAGCGCGGCGTCACCCTTGTCACCAACGCGCCGCCAGGGCTGCTGGCCATGGCCGTGCCCAGCGCGCTGGAGCAGATCGTCGACAACTACGTCGACAACGCGCTCGGCGTGGCCAACGAGGGCGACACCATCTCCATCGTCGCCCAGGCCTACGCGGGCACCGTGGGCGTGCACGTCATCGACGAAGGGCCGGGCATGAAGCCCGAACACCTCGAACACGCCTTCGACAGGTTCTGGCGGGCACCCGACGCGCCCCACGGTGGATCGGGCATCGGCCTGGCCGTGGTGCAGCACCTGGCCGAGCTGAGCGGTGGCCACGCGGTGCTGCGCAACCGCACCGACCGCAGTGGCCTGGACGCGTGCGTGGTGCTGCCCGTGCCGATCAGCCCGCGCTGACCGGACCGCGCTGTCCAGACTGGCCGACCGCCCCCACACGCGTCACGCAGCACTCGAGTTCGGAAGGATCCCCTCTCAGGCGAGGGTGAGGTCGAGGTGCACCGTACCGGCGCGCTGGTGCGCCGCACTGACGTGCACCGTGGCGCCGGCCGCAGCGCGGACCGTCCACGAGGCCAGCACCCGTTCGGGGGTGCCGTCGTTCTTGCCGAAGGCGAAGCGGTGCTGCAGGCGACCACCGAGCTGACCCAGCTCGAGGCGCGCGGTGCCGCCCACCACCTCGGCCCCGGTGAGCTCGGCCATCAGCGGCAGCGTCAGCCGGTCGCGTCGTGCCCGCTCGGTGACGTACGTGGGCAGGAAACCGGTGTTGGCGATGCCCACCTCCACCCGCCACAGGTCGTCGGCCAGGCGCACCACCGTCGTGTGCGGCACCTCCAGCAGCGGTGAGCACAGCGCCTGGTACACGGCGAACGTCGCGTGCGGGCGCACCTCGTCGAGCAGACGCGGGCCGGGCGCGTTCTGCCACACCCGGATCTCGTCCCAGCCACCGATCTCGACCGGCCCGAGCTGCGGGTGGTCGAACGGCGCCCACTCGGCGTACAGCTCGGGATGGTGCTGGCGGATCCAGCGGAACACGGCGAGCTCCTCCGCGTCGGTGGGGCCGGTGTACCAGATGTGCGTGCCGGGCTTGGTGCCGGTCGCCTGCTGGATGACGTCCCAGAACTCGGTGGTCCAGCCGTACACGCCTGCGTGCTCGTACGCCCAGTCGTCGGCGGCGCCGCTCATGGTGTCGCTGCGGTCGAACGTGAAGTCCTCGAACACCGAGTGCGCCGTGTAACCGGTGAGCTCGGTGCCCTTCTGCGCGAACAGGTTCCACACGTGGACGTCGATCGGCGGCAGCGACGCGTCGGCCGCGGTGCTGCTGGGTCGCAGCAGCACGCCGCCACTGGTGTGGTAGGCGTTGTAGCCGCAGACGTTCGGACGCGCGGCGATGGCGCGGACCAGCGCGTCGATCTCGGGCTCGCTCATCGGATGGTCGCCGCTGCCGTGCACGGTGCTGCCCCACCCCGCCGGGAAGTTGCGGTTCATGTCCAACCCCTGCGGCGAGTCGTGCAGCGGAACGGTGAACCCGTCGTGGTCGACCAGATCGCCCTCGTAGAGCATGCGGTAGCGGCGGACGTCGCCGAGCACGCCCTCGGGCGGTACCCGCACCATCAGCAACGGCTCGTCGGGCGAGACCATCCAGCTGCCGTGCGGGTCGGGGATGCGCATGCTCAGGATTCGGCCGTCGCCGTCCAGGTCGCGCTCGCGCAGGCCGGGCATGTCGCGGCCGTCGCGCCACGGCCAGTTGCGCACGCTGCTGCGGCGGTAGCGCGGGTCGTCGGCCAGCGCCCACTCGACACCGTCGGGGTTCACGCGCGGCACCACGTAGAACGTGCGCGTGCGCAGCGCCTCGGTGATCTGGGGGTCGTCGTCGTACCCGGTGACCAGCGCATGCACCAGGTGCAGGGCGGCAACGCCACCGGTGAACTCGATGGAGTGGATGTTCGCGTCGACCCAGTGGGCCGGCTTGGCGTCGTGGGCGCCGGTGGAGCGGTCGGTGATGGTGACCAGCCACAGGTCGCGGCCCTCGTGCGACCGACCGTACGACTCGACGGTCATCAACTCCGGGTGCGCGGCGGCGGTGTCGTGCAGCCAGCTGGTGAGTTCGTCGAAGCGGAGGAAGCGGTCGAAGGAGTAGGTCACCGTGGCGACGCTATCGACCCGCCCACCAGTGCGCTGCGAGCAATTCGGGGACCAGCACCTCGGTGAGCAGGCGCACAACCGGATCGGTGTCGTCGGGATGACGGACGATCAGTTCGGCGCCGGCGAGCGTGGGCGGCCCGACCACCGCGAAGCGGCTGCCGCGGTCGCGCATCCACTGCGCCGCAGCGCCGTCGAACCGCGACCCGGTGAACACCAGGGCGCGGTAGTCCAGCGTCTTGGTGAGGTACACGTCGACATGGCTCCAGTCGCCGGTCTCGCAGCCGTCGGCGGCGCGGCGCGGCCCTTCGCGCAGCATGAGCGCGCCCTGTAGTGCGTTGCCCAGCCGCTCGGCCGGCGCCAGCAACCACGTGCCGTGCGGACCACCGAGCACTTCACCCAACGCCGGCAGCCAGTCGGCACGCGTGGCCAGCAGGTGGTCGGTGGCGTCGGCGGCGCGGCGCACCAGGTCCGGCAGGTCCGCGAGGCCACCGGTGAGCTGTCGTTCCAGTTGCAACAACGCCACCAGGGTGTGCACGTACGAGCGGCAGGCCACGCCGCCCTCTTCCACACCGGCGAGCAGTGGCACCGTGTGGTCGGCCGGCAGCTCGACGCCGGCATCGGCCGCGCGGTTCGTGAGACCGACGGTCCGGCTCCGGCTCAGGTGCCGACCCATCGCATCGATCGTCTCGACAGTGGTGCCCGACGCGGTGATGCCCACCACGGTGAGGTCGTTCGCCGGCGGCAGGTTGGCCTCCACGCTCGACAGGTCGGCCATGGCCGTGACGCCGGCGCGGCGCAACCGGCGCGCCGCCGTGTCGGCCGCGAACCACGACGAGCCCATGCCGGTCAGGAACACCCGACCGCCAGCCTCGTCGGGTTCGATGGGCCAGCGCACCTCGTGGCCCAACCGGTCAGCCAGGTCGCGCAACGCCGCGGGCTTGGCCTCCAGGTCGCGCAGGAACCCTGCGGCGTCCATGGTCAACCGGCCAACAGCGCGGGCAGCGCGGCGTCGGGCACGTACAACCAGCGCGGCAGATGGGTGACGGCGTACAGGTACTCGTGCAGCTCCTGCGTGACCCGCAGGGCGCGCAGCACGTCGTGCTCGACGGCGTGGTGCGCCTCGTACGCGTTCAGCGCCGCCTCGACCGCCAGCCGGTCGAACTGCGTCACCTGCTCGCCGCGGTCGGGGTGTCGGCGCTTCACCACGATGCGCCCCACGTGGTCGATGGACTGCAGCAACGACGCCACGTCACGCAGCGGCGAGTGCGGCAGGCGGCGCTGGGTGGGGTCGCTCAGCGGGTTGCCGTCGAAGTCGTTGATGACGATTCGGTCGCCGGCGCGCAGGAACTGGCCGACGTGCAGGTCGCCGTGGATGCGGTGCGCCGGCAGCAGGCGGTCGCTGCGCAGCGCCTCGAGCGCGTCACGCACCTGTGGCTCGTGCGCGCGCAGTCGTTCGCCCTCGTCGCCACTCACCACGCGCAAGGCCTCGTCCAGCAGCTGCAACGCGAACGTGTGGTACGTGCGCGAGCCGATGGTGCTGCGTTGCAGCCCGTCGAGCGCAGCGTGCAGCTCGCCCGTCAGTGCACCCAGTCGCCATGCGGTGGCCAGCAAGGAGTCAAGGTCGGCGCGGCCCTGTAGCCAGCGGTCGACGTCGTCGACGTACCAGTCCCAGCCGTCCAGGCTGTCGACCACGAACTCGGTGACGATCGCCTCGACCATGTCGTCGTGCTCCTCCACGCCCAGGAACTCGGGCATGGCGCGGAAGCCCCGCGACCGCAGGTACACCAGCAACTCGGCGCCGGGGTGCGGGGTGGGTACGGGTGGACGCATCCACTTCACGACCACCTGCTCGTCGACGACGACGCTCTCGTTGGTCTGGTCGACGTCAATCGGTCGCTCGCCGCGCAGTTCGCGGCCCAACAGGCGGGAGGCGACGGCGGCGGAGCGCCCGGGGAGGACCATCGACGTCACCCTATTGCGACGGTCAGTACGACTTCGGGAGGCCGAGCACGTTGGCCGCCACGTAGTTGCACACCATCTCCTGGCTGACGGGCGCGATCTTCATGAGCCGGGCCTCGCGCCAGTAGCGCTCGACGTGGTACTCGCGGGCGTACCCCATGCCGCCCAGGGTCTGCATGGCGCGGTCGCACGCGAAGAACGCGGCCTCGGCGGCCAGGAACTTCGCGGTGTTCGCAGCCTCGCCGCAGGGCAGTCCCTGGTCGAACGCCCACGACGCCTCGCGGATGGCCAGCTCGGCGGCACGCAGGTGCATGTGCGCCTCGGCCAGCGGGAAGGCCAGCCCCTGGTTCTGCCCGATGGGCCGACCGAAGACGACGCGGTCCTTCGCGTACTCCACTGCCTTGTGCATGGCCGCACGGCCGATGCCGAGCGCCTCGGACGCGATGAGGATGCGCTCGGGGTTCAGCCCGTCGAGCAAGTAGGTGAAGCCCTTGCCCTCTTCCCCGATTCGGCGGCCGACCGGCACGCGCAGGCCGTCGTAGCGCACCTCGCACGACACCACCGCGTTGCGGCCCAGCTTGGGGATGGGGCGGATGTCCACCTCGGGACGCTGCAGGTCGACGAGCAGCAACGTCATGCCGTCGGTGGGCTTCGCACACTCCTCTCGCGGCGTGGTGCGCACGAGCAGCAGGCACATCTCGCACAGCGGTGCCTTGGTGGTCCACACCTTGGCGCCGTGCACCACGTAGTGGTCGCCGTCGCGGACCGCACGCGTACGGATGGCCGTGGTGTCGGTGCCCGCGTCGGGCTCGGTCACGCCGAACGCCACGTGCAGGTCGCCAGTGGCGATGCGCGGCAGCAACTCGGCGGCGAGCTCGGGCGAACCGTGACGGCGCACGGGCTCCATGCCGAAGATCGACAGGTGCACGGCCGAGCAGCCGTTCATGGCGGCGCCGCTGGCGGCGATCTCCTCGAGCATGATCGATGCCTCGGTGATGCCCTGGCCGCCGCCACCGAGCTCCTCGGGGATGGCGATGCCCACCCAGCCACCGTCGGCCAGCGCGCGGTAGAACTCCCACGGGAACTCGTGCGCCTCGTCCTTGGCCGACCAGTACTCGTCGGTGAAGTCGGCGCACACGCGGCGGACGCCCTCGCGGATCGCCTGGTGGTCTGCCGATCGGGTGAAGTCCATGTGGTGTCCCCTCGCTCGTCGTTCAGATGGTCACGGGCGCGTGGCGCTCGTCGACGACGACCATGGTCTCGCTGTGACGGAACGACGGCGACTGCCACAGCCCCTTGGTGAGCAGATCGTTCAGTTGGGCCGGGTCGGCCACGCGGCCGATGACCATCAGGTCCCACCGCCCGGTGACCACCAGCACCTCGTCGATCTCGGGGGTGTCGATGAGCTCCTGCAGGATGCCGTCGAGCGGTGTGCCCTGGGCGATCTGCAACCCGACCACGAAGCCGAGCGGCCGGCCCACCGATGCCGGCTCGACCACCGCGGTGTAGCCACGGATGACACCCGCCTGTTCCAGGCGGCTGACGCGCTGGCCCACGGTGCCGGCGGCCACGCCCAGCCGGCGGCCGAGCGCGCGTGCCGACAGCCGGGCATCGACGCGCAGCGCATCGATGATCTGCCGGTCGAGCGCGTCGAGCTCGGTGCTCACCAGACGTCCGTGCAATTGCTCATCGAACACCGACTCTACTGCGCGTTCGCGCAGCTCAGCTTGCACGGATGAACCGTTCGCACGCGGTCGAATCGGACGAATGGGCGAATGTCCGAGCGACCCTTGACACGGCCCTTCCACACGGGCAGATTCGGTCCATGGAGAGCGACGCGTCCGAGGTGCTCCGGCTGCGAATTCCCGAGCCCGTGCGGGGTGCGGATCCATCCGAACGCGTCCGCCGCCACCTGAGCCCGGCGGGCGAGATGCGCAAGCCCGAGCTGGACGAGAAGGTCGAACGCATCGCGCTCATGCGCAAGCAGTTGGTGCGCGTGCTCGACGACGACGGCAAGGCAGTGGGACCGTGGGTACCCGACCTGACGCCCGACCAACTGCGCGCCGGCCTGCGCGACATGATGCTGGTGCGCAGCTTCGACGCCCGTCTGCTGCGGGCCCACCGCCAGGGCAAGATCTCGTTCTACATGCAGTGCCTGGGCGAGGAGGCCATCGCCTGCGCGCAACAGCGTGCGCTGCGGCCGGGCGACATGCACTTCCCCACCTACCGGCAGCAGGGTCTGCTCGTGTCGGCCGGCTACCCGATGGTGCAGATGATGCACCAGGTGCTGTCGAACGAGCTCGACCCGTTGAAGGGTCGCCAGCTGCCGGTGATGTACTCGTCGAAGGAGTACGGGTTCTTCTCCATCTCCGGCAACCTGGCCACGCAGTACGTGCAGGCGGTCGGGTGGGCCATGGCGTCGGCGTTGCGCGGCGGCACGGCCATCGCCTCGGCGTGGATCGGCGAGGGCGCGTCGTCCGAGTCCGACTTCCACGCGGCGCTCGTGTTCGCATCCACGTACCAGGCGCCGGTCATCCTGAACATCGTCAACAACCACTGGGCCATCAGCACGCCCGAGGACTTCGCCCGCGGCGCGTCGGCGACGTTCGCCGACCGCGGCTTCGGGTTCAGCATCCCTGCGCTCCGTGTCGACGGCAACGACTACCTGGCCGTGTACGCGGCCTCGCAGTGGGCGGCCGAACGGGCGCGCACGAACCTGGGCCCCACGCTCATCGAGTGGGTCACCATGCGCGTCGGTGCGCACTCCACCTCCGACGATCCGTCGGCGTACCGGCCGGCCGACGCGGTGACGAACTTCCCGCTGGGCGACCCGGTCGACCGGCTGCGCCACCACCTCACCGTCATCGGCGAGTGGGACGACGAACGACACGCTGCACAGGTGGCCGATGTCGACGCGCAGGTGAGTGCCGCGTTCGACGAGGCCGACGCACACGGTTCGGTGAAGAGCGGCCACATCAGCGACCCGCGCACGATGTTCGACGACGTGTACGCGGTGATGCCACGGCACCTGCAGGAACAGCGCGACCAGGTGGGCCACTGACATGCCGAGCATGACCATGATCGAGGCCATCCGCGATGCGCACATGGTGGCCATGGAACGCGACGACCGCGTGGTGGTGTTCGGCGAGGACGTCGGCTACTTCGGCGGCGTGTTCCGCTGCACGCAGGGCCTGCAGCAGCGCTTCGGTTCGCACCGCTGCTTCGACTCACCCATCAGCGAGGCCGGCATCGTCGGCGTCGCCGTGGGCATGGCCGCGTTCGGTCTGCGGCCGTGCGTCGAGATCCAGTTCGCCGACTACGTGTACCCCGCGTACGACCAGATCGTGTCCGAGGCGGCACGTCTGCGGCACCGATCGGCCGGCGACTTCACGGCGCCGTTGGTGGTGCGCATGCCGACGGGTGGCGGCATCTTCGGCGGGCAGACGCACAGCCAGAGCCCCGAGGCGTTGTTCACGCACGTGGCCGGGTTGAAGACCGTGGTGGTGTCGAACCCGTACGACGCGAAGGGGTTGCTGCTCGCCGCCATCGAGGACGACGACCCGGTCATCTTCCTCGAGCCCAAGCGCGTGTACAACGGCCCGTTCGACGGCCATCACGACCGGCCCATCGTGCCGTGGTCGCAGCACTCGCTGGGCGAGGTGCCCGAGGGGCACTACACCATTCCGCTCGGCCAGGCGCGGGTGCACCGCGAGGGCAACGACCTGACCGTGCTGGCCTACGGCACCCTGGTGCACGTGGCGCACGCCGCCGCCGAGGAGCAGGGCATCGACGCCGAGATCATCGACCTGCGCACGCTGGTGCCGCTCGACGTCGACACGATCGTGGCGTCGGTGCGCAAGACCGGCCGCTGCCTGGTGGTGCACGAGGCCACCCTCACATCGGGGTTCGGCGCCGAGCTGAGCGCCACGGTGCAGGAGCGCTGCTTCCACCACCTCGAGGCGCCCATCAAACGCGTGTGCGGCTACGACACGCCCTACCCGCACGCCCACGAGTGGTCGTACTTCCCCGGCCCCGATCGCGTGGGCCGGGCCATGCACGCGGTGCTCGAGTCGTGAGCGTGTTCGGGGTGAAGCTGCCCGACGTGGGCGAGGGCGTGGCCGAGGCCGAGCTCATCGCCTGGCTGGTGCAGGTGGGCGACCACGTGACCGCCGAGTCGGTGCTGGCCGAGGTGATGACCGACAAGGCGACGGTCGAGATCTCGTCGCCGGTGGCGGGTGTGGTCACCGCGTTGCACGGTTCGCCGGGCGACACGCTGGCCGTGGGCGCGGCGTTCGTGACGGTCGAGCTCGACGGCGCAGCGCCCGGCCCGGCGCCTGCGCCCTCACCCGTTCCCTCGCCCGCTGTTGCCGGACCCGTTGCTTTCGAACCCGCTGCCGAACCATCGGCCCCGGCCGCGTCGGCTTCCCACCCTGACGTCGTGCCCCCACCTCCGGCCGTGACGGCAGCGCCGCCGAGTCGGCCGACCGAACACGGCCCGAAGCCCACCGCTGCGCCGGCGGTGCGCGCCCGAGCGCGCGAGCTGGGCATCGACCTCGCGACCGTGGCGGGCAGCGGCCCCGAGGGGCGCGTGGTGCACGCCGACCTCGACCGCGTTCTGGCAGGCGGCGGCGCAGTGCGACCCTCCGCTCCGCTCGTGCGCCTCAGCGACGAACCGCACGTGCAGCAGGTCATCGGGCTGCGCAAGCGCATCGCCGAGCGGCTCACCTCGTCGTGGACGCAGATCCCGCACATCACCTACGTCGAGGCGATCGACGTCACCGAACTGGAAGCGATGCGCGCCGAGCTGAACCGGCGGGCCAACGGCCCGCGGCTGACGATCCTCCCGTTCCTGGTGCGGGCCATGGTGATCGCCATCGCCGAGCAGCCCCACCTGAATGCGCACTACGACGGCGATGCACGTTCGCTGTCGCTGTTCGACGCCGTGCACGTGGGCATCGCCACGCAGACCGATGACGGGCTGATCGTGCCGGTGGTGCGCCACGCCGAAGCGCGCGACCTGTGGGACGCAGCGGCCGAGATCGCCCGCGTGTCCACCGCTGCACGCGACGGCAAGGCCACCGCGCAGGAGCTGACGGGGTCGACCATCACCATCACCTCACTCGGGGCCATGGGCGGTCTGGTGACCACACCCATCATCAACCAGCCCGAGGTGGCCATCATCGGCGTCAACAAGATCGAGACGCGACCGGTGTGGCGCAACGGTGCGTGGGAGCCGCGGCAGATGTTCAACCTGTCGAGCAGCTTCGACCACCGCATCGTCGACGGCTGGGACGCCGCCACCTATGTGCAACGCCTGAAGTCCCTGTTGGAGGAACCTGCTCTCCTCCGGCCCTAGCCCTAGCCAGAGGAGAGCGGCTCCACTACTTCGTCAGAGGCGTTCGATGATGATGGCGGGGGCCATGCCGCCGGCGGCGCACATGGTGACCAGGCCGTAGCGGCCGCCGGTGCGCTCGAGCTCGTCGAGGGCGGTGCCGATGAGCATCGCGCCCGT
>CBHWEI010000129.1:0-10674 GCA_966112835.1 uncultured Acidimicrobiaceae bacterium | reverse complement strand
TCTCCCATGAACGACACATCGACGAAGGATTCACCGGCATGAAGAACGCACACCTCGGAAGCCTGCGGGTCTCCCGCATCGGTCTCGGCGCCATGACCATGGCCGGCACCTACACGAGCGAAGGTGGCCTCGACAACGCCGAGTCGATCCGCACGATCCACCGCGCCCTCGAACTCGGCGTCACCCACATCGACACCGCCGAGATCTACGGGCCGTTCCTCAGCGAGGAGATCGTCGGCGAAGCGATCAAGGGTCGACGCGACCAGGTCGTGATCGCCACCAAGTTCGGTCTCGTCTCCCACCCCGATGGCACCCCTGGCGTGATCGACAGCAGTGCCACGAGCGTCAAGACCGCGGTCGAGGGGTCGCTGCGCCGACTCGGCACCGACCACATCGACCTCTACTACCAACATCGCGTCGACCCCAACACCCCCATCGAGGAGACCGCCGGCGCCGTCGCAGAACTCATCGCCGACGGCAAGGTCCTCCACTTCGGACTCTCCGAAGCATCACCCGACACCATCCGTCGCGCACACGCCGTGCAACCGGTGTCAGCGCTGCAAACCGAGTACTCGCTGTGGACCCGCGACGTCGAAGCCGAGATCCTCCCGCTGCTGCGCGAGCTCGGCATCGGGTTCGTCCCCTACTCCCCGCTCGGCCACGGACTGCTCACCGGACAGATCCAGAGCGTCGACGACTTCGCCGACGACGACTGGCGCAAGACCAACCCCCGCTTCACCGGCGAGAACTTCCGCCGCAACCTTGCCATCGTCGACGAGGTCCGCGCGATCGGCGCCGAGATCGGTGCCACGCCAGCACAGACCGCGCTGGCATGGATCCTCACCCGCGGCGACGACATTGCCCCCATTCCCGGCACGCGCCGTGTCGCTCGAGTCGAGGAGAACACCGCCGCAGACGGCATCGAACTCACCGCCGTCCAGCTGGAACGACTCGACAACCTCACACCTGCATCCGGCGCACGCCACGACGACACCAACATGGCCACCATCGACCACTGACCCATCGTGCAACCCACCGACAGAGGTGCGTGGATGGCACCGGCGATCCTGCGGACATCGGCGGGCTTCGCCGTCGCCGCGGCGTCGTGCCACGGCTCGCGCCTTCGACGACGGTGACTCGACGGGTCTCGTGATGCCGGCCTCGCCGGCGGGGCAGCACCGCATCGCCGATCCTGCACGGTTCTTGCACGGGATCTGGCGGCACCGGTCGCCGCTTCCGGTACGGTCCTCGGGCGAGAGGATGTGGATGTGACGGCGACGAGAGACGACTTCGATCGGTTGCTCGAGCCGTTCCGCGGCGAGTTGCTCGCGTACTGCTACCGGATGCTCGGCTCGTCCAGCGACGCGGAGGACTTGGTCCAGGACACGTTCATGCGGGCATGGCGGGCGCGTGAGCAGTACGATGAACGGCTCAGCTCGCTGCGCACCTGGCTCTATCGGATCGCGTCGAACGTGTGCCTCACCGCTGTAGAGGTTCGTGGACGGCGTCCGTTGCCGTCCGGCCTCGTGGCCGCTTCGGACCCGCGTGGGACTCTGGTGCCAGGCGAGAATGCCTGGCTGCAGCCCCTGCCGGACTCGATGCTGGATGCGAGCGATCCCGCCAGGACACTGGTCGATCGCAGCAGCCTTCGACTGGCTTTCGTCGGCGCCCTCCAGCATCTGTCGGCGCGTCAACGGGCGGCCTTGATACTCCGCGATGTGCTGAGCTTCTCCGCGTCCGAGGCGGCCGACATCCTCGGCACGACCGTTGCCTCGGTGAACAGTTCGCTGCAGCGGGCGCGTGCTCGTCTCAGCGAGGCCGGTGTCCGCCGGGATGAGATCGACGAACCGTCAGCGCTCGAGCAGCGTGCCTGGGTCGATCGCTACATGCACGCGTTCCTGAACGCTGACATCGAGGCGATCAAACGGCTCCTCACCGCCGACGTGCTGATGGAGATGCCGCCGATGATCAACTGGTTCGTGGGCCCTGACAACTACGGCGTGTTCATGGAGTGGGTGTTCGCGAAGGGTGGCACGGACTGGTGTCTGCTGCCGGTCGAAGCCAACGGCCAACCCGGCTTTGCCGCCTACGGGCGAGTCGAAGGCCGTTACGAGCTCCACACGCTGCAGCTGTTCACGGTCACTGCCGGCGGCATCAGCCGGAACTCGGTGTTCAGGGACTTCGATGTCTTCGCGTCGTTCGGCCTGGCGGCCCTGCTCGACGCCGACCAGGCACCTGTCAGCGTTGTCGGCGGCTACCACGGCCCTCGCTGAACACCATCTGTGACGATGCGCAAACTTCGTCGTTGCGCGCGATGAGTTCGGGCCCTCCCGTCGGTATGTACTCACGCGTTCGCCGGACCACGTCGCGCGAACGGATCACGAGGGAGAACCGATGTCTGACAACCGCGCAGAGGACAGGGCCGCCATCCAGGCAGTCCTCGATGAGTCGTACAGGGCATGGCAGGCCGGCGACGCCGACGCCATGGTCGCCGACTACACCGAGGACGCGACGGCGATCATGCCTGGCTCGCTCCGCTCGAGTCGTGACGAAGTCCGCCGCTACATGGCCGTTGCGTTCGCAGGGCCTCTCAGGGGCACTTCGACGAGCAACGCACAGCTCAGCCTCCGCTTCCTGGGTGAGGACGCTGCGATCGCGATCAGCGAGTCCGGCATTCTCTTCGCCGGCCAGACCGAGGTGCCGGATGCGAGCAAGGTGAACGCGACCTGGGTCTTCGAGAAGCGGGATGGGCGGTGGCTGATCGCGGCCTACCACAACAGCCCGGCGGTCGCGCCGTCGCCATAGCCGGCTCGAAACCCTCCGGAGCGCTCGGCCGATCACGCCCGCATGCGGCCGACCAGGTCCACCAGGTGGGTGTGAAAGGCGTCGGCGTCCAGGTCGTGGCTCCAGCCGTGGCCGCAGAACAGGCGGTCGAAGCGCAACCCTGACGCTGCGAAGCGCTCCAGCGAGTCGGCCTGCGCCGGCCAGCTGTACCAGCACTGTCGGCGGAACGCCATCAGTCGGGCTTCGGCCACCTCCCAGGCGAGCGAGTCGCCGGAGAACAACAGGTGGCCGTCGATGTGGAAGAGCACGCTGCCCTTGGTGTGGCCGGGCACAGGGAAGGCGATGACGCCCGGCAGGATCTCGGTGGGTTCGAACCCCTCGATCAACCGGTCTGCGGAGGGGGCGGCCTGCCGGTCGTCGACATGGATCCACACGGACGCGCCGAAGTGCTGCGCGTACCGGTCGGCGTCGGCCACGTCGTCGCGGTGCGTCAGCAGTACGTGCTGCACCCCGCCGAGTTCGGCGACCGGTCCGTACACCTCGCGGGTCCACCGCGGCGCATCGATCATCACGTTCGACGGTGCGCCGTCGACGGTGCGCTGCACCAGGTACGAATGCGCCCCGTACGAGCTCTCGGCATTGTGGCCCAGGCGATACACGTGGTCTCCCACGTCATGGGGGAACACCGGCTGTTCAGGGCGACGCAGTGTCTCGTGCCCGACGGACCTGGTGGGGCACACCTCGACCGCCCGCCACGCCATCTCGACCTCTTCGGCGGTCGCTGGTTGGCGGGCGAACAGCGATACACCGTCCGCGGCATTGCGGACGATCAGTCCGGGGGCCACCTGACGCGCCGCGTCGCAGTCGATGCAGCGGGTGTCCACGTACCACGGGCCGGGGGCACCGCCGGCGTGTCGGTCGGACGGTCGAGCCATCGGCACGAGCCTAGGTGGAACCGCAGCGACGTGGCGCGCGATGAAATCCGTGGCGCGCGCCCGCCCCGTCGTGGTTGGATGAGCGGACCAGAGAAGGGAGGTGGTCCACATCGTGAGTAACTGTTCTTATGGGACCCTGGAGGTGGTTGGCCACTAGGCCGGCCTTGGCTGGACCGCTTGGTGAATTCGCACCAACCTCCGCTGCATCTCACGCCCGAACGTGGGCCCATCGGCGAACCGGTGCGTTGCTGTCCATTCCGGCGCGAACGGCGAGGCCTTCGGGCCTCGCCGTTCCGCGTTCCCGACCTCACCGAGGGAGTGGCGGTTCGAGGATCTCCCGGTCCGATCGATTGAGGAGCTGCCCGATGAGCGGCAGCTCGTAGCGGCGCTGGATGGTGATGCCGTAGAAGTTCTCGTACAGGTCGGGTACGACGGCGAGCTCGACCAGTCGTCCGCTGCGCAGTTCGTCCTGCGCCACGACCGTCGGCATGAGCGCCACGTTGCCCGAGTCGCGGGCGAGCAACCTGAGCAGCGCCATGTCGTCCACCTCGGCCCGGATGCGTGGGCGGATGCCGAGCTGCTCGCAGCGCAGGTCGAAGGTGAGGCGCATCTCGTTGTCCCGCCCGGGGAGCAGCAACGGCACGTGGGCCAGGTCGTCGGGGAATCGGAACGGTCGGGTCGACGGCCGTCCCACCAGGCTGACCGGCTGTCGGGCGATGCGGCGGCATCGCCAGGGGTCCGTGGGGCTCGCGTGCACGCGCTGGTTGCACAGCACCAGGTCGAGTGAGTGCACGCGGAGCCTGGCGAGCAATTCGGGTAGGCCACCCGACACCAGCACGAGATCGACCTCGTCGCGATCGAGCAACGGCCGGATGAAGTTCTCCTGGAAGTTGCGCGAGGCGGTCGCGACGGCGCCGATGCGCACGATCTGCCGGTCTTCGCGTCGGCCCTCGCGCAGCACCTCGAGCAGTTCGTTGCCCGACGCGAAGATCGCGTCGGCGTACGAGAGCGCCACCTGCCCGGCCTCGGTCAGGACGAGCGTGCGACCAGAGCGTTGGAACAGCGGTTGGCCGAGATCGGTCTCCAACTGCTTGATCTGGGCCGACAACGCCGACTGGGAGACGTGGAGCTGCCGTGCCGCCCGCGTGAGGTTGCCCTCCTTGGCGACTGCCCAGAAGTAGCGCAGGTGGTGGAAGTTGAGCGGGTTCATCGGGGTCGATCGTTCGTCTGAGATGAACGAAATGTACTCGATCAGATATTGGACGGAACGGTCGTGCGATTGCACGATGGCGGGGCTCACCTCGTCCGACCGGAGGAACTCGCCCGTGCTCGTCGCCGTCACCCCAACCTGGCCGCTCGTCCGCCTCGACTCCGTGACGGCGGTGATGCTCGTGCTGGTGGCGTTCATCGGCTGGGTGGTCGTGCGGTTCTCGGGAACGTACCTGGCCGGTGACCCGCACGAGGCCCGCTACGCCCGGCTGATGCTGGCGACCCTTGCGGCGGTGTCGGTGGTCGTGGTCGCGAACAACCTCGTCCTCCTCCTCGCCGCGTGGACCGCGACGAGCCTGGCGCTCCACGGACTGCTCGTTCACTTCGGTGACCGTCCTGTCGCCGTGGCGGTGGCGCACAAGAAGTTCCTGCTGGCGCGATGTGCCGACGTGTGCATGATCGCCGCAGCCGTCTCCTTCTGGTCGACCTTCGACACCCTGCGCATCGACGAGATCGGGCAGGCCGCGCAGGCATCGACCTCGTTGCCGCTCGGTGCGCAGATCGGCGTCGTGTTCGTCGCGATCGCGGCGCTGTTGAAGTCCGCTCAGCTCCCGTTCCACGGGTGGCTCATCCAGGTGATGGAAGCGCCCACGCCCGTCTCTGCGCTGCTGCACGCCGGCGTGGTCAACCTCGGCGGCTTCGTGCTCCTCCGGTTCGCTCCGGTCGTCGACCGCGCCGTGCCGACGCGGACACTGCTCGTCGTCGTCGGCGTGTCGACGGCGGTGCTCGCCTCGCTGGTGATGACGACACGGGTGAGCGTGAAGGTGGCGCTCGCCTGGTCCACCTGCGCCCAGATGGGCTTCATGCTCATGCAGTGCGGCCTGGGCCTGTGGGAGATGGCCCTGCTGCACCTCGTCGCCCACTCGGCGTACAAGGCCCACGCATTCCTGTCCGCCGGCACGACCGTACGGCGCACGCAGATCAGGCGGTTGGCACCGGCAGTCGGCCCCCTCCGCCTGCGCGACGTCGGGCTGGGTGTGAGCGCGGCGCTCGTCGGCACCGCGGCCATCGGCCTCGCGTGGCAGGCACTCCCGGGAATCGCGCCGGTCTCGGGCGCGGTGTGGGTGATGCTCTTCGTCGTCGCCCTGGCGCTCGCTCCGTTGATGGAACCGATCGGCCATGGTCGTCTCACGCCGTCGACGCTGGCGGCCTTCCTGGTGCCGGTCGTCTACCTCGTGCTCCACGAGGTGGCCAGCCGATTCGTCGCACACGGCGCCCACGCGCCCGCCGGTCTGCTGGCGTTCACCGCTGCGGCCTTCGCCGGGCTCTTCGTGGTGCAGTCCGCATGCCGCGTGCGCCCCGACGCGCCGCTGGTGCGTCGCATGCGGCCGTGGATCTACTCCGGGCTGTTCCTCGACGACTCGTTCACCCGCGCTGCCTTCGCCGTGTCGCCGCCCCCGGCGACTCGCGCTCGGCCCGCGCCACTCTCGCGGCGGCATTCGACCGCAGTGGTGCCGGCTCGCCGTGGTGCGCCCGTCCCTTCGTTCTCGGCCCGATCGGATGCCTCATGAGCACTCCCGCCTCCACCACCGACACTTCCGTGCGACCGGTCTCGCGCGAGTTGCTCGCCGCCATCGAGGCCGCGTGCGACCGCATCGCGCCGACGTGGCCGCTCGATCAGTTCATCGCCGTCAACCCCTACTGGGGATGGCGGTCGTCCCCGATCCGCATGGCCGCCGGCCGGCTCGGTGTGCTCGCCGGATCACCACTCACCATGTCGCGGTCCTGGTTCCGCGACGAGGCGATCGCCGGCCGACTGTCGGCCGACCACATCACCGCAACGGCGATCGAGTGGGGCGACCCGCTGCTCGCCGAGCGCGCGTCGACGGTGCTCCACTCGGAACCGGCGGCGGAGCAACCGCCACTCCGGCGCATGGCCCTCGTCACCGACCTGCGCGACGAAGGTGCCGGGCCCTTCCGCGGCCGGACATGGACCGACGTCGTGGTGCACCAGATCAGCCAGCACTGCGCCGCGCACTTCGACGAGTGGCAGGCGTCGTGGGCCCCCGATCGCTCGGGCGGGCTGTTCGGCACGTGGCGCGTCGACCCTTCGGTGACGCACGGGTTCTCGTGGGAGCGGGGGAGTGTGTGGGCGCGCAGCCGGTTGCGTTCGTTGCCCGACTCCGCGGCGGCAGCGATCGCGACCATGATCGACGATCTCGCGGTCGAGCCTGCCGGGCACGAGGCGTACCTGACGGCGTTGCTCGCGTCGGTGAACGGTTGGGCCGCGTGGTGCGCTTACCGCCGTTGGCAGGCGCGCCTCGACTCGTCGGACGACGACGTGATCGCCGAACTGCTGGCGATCCGCCTTGCATGGGAGTGGTTGCTCGTCGCCGATCTGCCCGACGACGGGGACGAGCGCCGAGTCGTGCGTGAGTGGGCGTCGTCGTGGGCGCTCGTCGGCGAGCTCGTGGACGAGACGGTCGGCGACCAACGCATCGACTGGTTGCTCCAGACCGCGATCGAGCGGACGTTCCAGGACACCGTGGTGCCGCGTCTGGCGGAGGCTTCCCGAACGAACACGACGCCCGAGGTGCACGCCGTGTTCTGCATCGACGTCCGCTCGGAGGTCTTCCGTCGCTCGCTCGAGTCGACGACCGACGCCGTGCAGACAGGAGGGTTCGCCGGCTTCTTCGGCCTGCCGATCGACTACACGCCTGCGGGCACGGCGCTCAGCACGCCGCAGTTGCCGGGCCTGCTCACCCCCTCGTTGCACGTGACCGATGAGGTCGGCGCGGACGTCGCCGAGGCGCGGGTCGAACGACTTCACGACCACGAGCGGTGGGAACAGTTCCGGCACGACCCATCGTCGGTCTTCAGCTTCGTGGAGTCGATGGGTCTCGCGTACGGCGCCGAGTTGCTGACGAACAGCCTGCCCCGACGCGGTTCCGGTGCTCGTCAAGCCGGTCTCGACCGGGCACAGCGGCGCGGCAGGCCGCGACTCGGCCTCGTCCACGACGACCCGCACGCAGCGGCGGCCATCGGGCATCGCGTCCTCACGGCGATGGGTCTGCGTGAGGGGCTCGCGCCGCTCGTGCTGCTGTGCGGCCATGGCAGTTCGAGCACCAACAACCCCCATGCCGCCGGGCTCGACTGCGGCGCGTGCGGCGGGCAGTCAGGCGAGGTCAACGTCAGGGTTCTCTCCGAGCTCTTGAACGATCCGTCGGTGCGCCACGAGATCTCGACGCTCGGCATCGACATCCCCGACTCGACGTGGTTCGTCGCCGGCCTGCACGACACGACGATCGACGTCGTCGAGTTGTTCGACACCGACCTGGTGCCGGAGGGGCATCGGGCTCGGCTCGACCAGCTGACCGAGTGGCTCCGTGCGGCAGGCGAGCGATCGCGGGCAGAACGCGCTGCCCGGGTGGGGCTCACCGCGCCCGACCCGGCCGCACTCGAGATGGAGTATGCGGAGCGGGCGAACGATTGGTCGCAGGTCAGGCCGGAGTGGGGGCTCGCCGGGAACGCGGCGTTCGTGGTCGCGCCTCGCTGGCGAACGCGGCACATCGATCTGCAGGGCCGGGCGTTCCTCCACGACTACGACTGGCGGCTCGACACCGATCTTTCGGTGCTCACGCTGATCATGACCGCCCCGATGGTGGTGACGAACTGGATCAACCTGCAGTACTACGCCTCGACCGTCGACCACCATCGTTACGGCAGCGGCAACAAGGTGCTCCACAACGTCGTGGGCGGTCACATCGGCGTGTTCGAGGGCAACGGCGGCGATCTGCGCATCGGGCTCCCGATGCAGTCACTGCACGACGGCTCCACCCTGGTGCACCGTCCGCTTCGTCTCTCGGTCTTCATCGAGGCACCCCGCGAGTCGATCGACGCGGTCATCGCCGCGCACCAGGTGGTGCAGGATCTCGTCCACGGCCAGTGGCTGCATCTCCTCCGCATCGATCCGGCCTCCGGTGCGGTGGAGCGGCGGACGCCGCACGGCTGGGAGCGCTGTCAGCTCCCGGCCGCGAGCTGACGAAGGCTCCCGAGCCGCGATCGCATCAGACCGTGGCGAGCGTGATGGGTGCGCCGGCCACCGGTGCCCGCCCGTGGAACACAGCGCCCGGTTCGCGGTCGTTGCCAATGGTGGTGAGGAACAGGTCGCGTCCGTCGGCACCACCGAAGCACAGGCTGGCCACGAAGCGCGCGTCGACCGACAACTCCAGGTCGAGCGTGCCATCGGGCGTGAACCGGCCGACGCTGCCCGAGGGGCCGAGTGCCACCCAGATGGCACCGTGTTCGTCGACGGCCATGCCGTCGGCCACGCCGGTGGGCGACACGACCACCACCCGCCGGTTGCCGTACCGGCCGTCGGCGTCTCGGTCGACCGCCAGCACCAGACCGCGGTGCACGTCGCAGCCGTAGAACGTGCGGCCGTCGATGCCGAACTGGCAGCCGTTCACCCACAGCACGTCGTCGAGCACCGTCACCTCGAGCTGTTCGCCACCGACGGCGACGAACTCGCCCGGCACTGGTTCCTCGCCGGCGAACGGCCGGAAGCGCAACTGGCCCACCACGATGCGCCCGTCCGGGTCGGTGGTCAGGTCGTTGAAGCCGGCGACGCCGGGATCTGCCTGGTGGATGGTGCGCGTGGTGCCGTCGACCGACAGGTGCGCGATGTCCCTCCCCGACAGCACGAGCCCACCGTCCTGGTGACGGGCCATGCCACCGATGCCGCGTCGGCGTTCGAGCACCGTGGACACCACGCCCGTGGCGGGCGACCACTCGTACACGCCGCCGCCCAGCACATCCGAGAACACCACCCCACCGTCGGACGTGGCCACCGGTGCTTCCACCAGTTGGTAACCGCTGGCGATGCGTTCCATGTGACCCCTCCGAGCGACTCGACGCCAAGCTAGGCGCTTCGTTCGCCACGCTCGACGTCGGCGTGAGAGAAAGCCGGCGGTCGGAGGTTTGTACCGGTGTGGCGACGACTGGATCCGCTGACCTGTTGGAGGTGCTGTCGCCGCGGGAACGCGACGTGCTCGCGTTGGTCGCCGAGGGCCGCTCGAACAGGGGCATCGCCGCTGCGTTGTGCATCGCCGAGCGGACCGTCGAGGCGCACACGGCGCAGATCTTCCTGAAGCTCCGAATCGACGACGAGCCGATCAGCAACCGGCGGGTCAGGGCAGCGGTCGCGTTCCTTCGTTCGACGATCGAAGCGGGGGGGGGGGCGCCGGCCGGGGCCCCCGCCCGCCCCCCCCCACCCCCCCCCCCCCCCGGCCCCCCCGCGTTGTGGGCCCCCGGGGGGGCCCCCCGCGGCGCCCCCCCCGGGCCGGGCCGACGCCGGCGATCTGGTTCGTGATCGCATAGTGCAGCAGGCCGGTGCGATTCACCACGTTCAGCTTCTGGTAGATGCTGGTGAGGTGGTTGTGGACCGTGTGCTCGCTGACCTTCAGCATCCCGGCGATCGTGATGTACTTGGCCGAGGGGTTCGCCACCACGGCCCGGATCACTTCGAGTTCGCGCGCGGTCAGCGCGTGCTTTGGCTGGCTGCCGGGCTCGTTGTCAGCGTCGAGCCGGTGGCGGGCGCTGCGCGGCGTGGACGGCGCATGCGGCCGCACCTCGATCGGCGGGCTCGAACTCGCGATGCGCACCGGCGCGGCGGGCTGCTGCGTCGGGCAGACCGACTGCAGGATGGCTTCGACCATGCGCTCGACGGGTTCGTCGATGCAGGGGA